>NZ_MKUI01000023.1:0-206015 GCF_001898585.1 Aeromonas sp. 62-46
CCGAGCGGCCAAAGGGATCAGACTGTAAATCTGACGGCTCTGCCTTCGAAGGTTCGAATCCTTCTCCCTCCACCATCCTTCAGACAACCCGGCCTCGCGCCGGGTTTTCGCTTTTCTGGATAGAATCCACATGGCGCTGTCAGATCTGACAATTGCCCTCCCCGCACTTTTTAGAAACAGTGGAGCCTCATGTCGCAAGGAGTGCACACAGATGTTTGAAATCTGGGATGAAACGGGTCGCGAGCACGGGCTGACACTGCCCGAGCTGCAACTGCGGCTGCGGGATTACCAGGGAGACGTGATGGTGCGCTACCTCAACCGCCTCGGCCTGCCGAGCACCCTCTTCCTGACCATCCGTCAGGGATGCGCCTATCAGCGCTTCAAGGCGGGCTCCCCCATGCTCGACTGGTCCTGGCTTGCCCAGGCCATGCACGCAGCCCCCCTGGCTGGCGCCGCACCTGCACAGGGCCATGCCCTTCCCTGACCCCCTCCTTCCTGCCCACGCCCATTATCAGACTCTTCCTACAGCCTCCCTTTAGACCCTCCCTGTATGATGCGCAGCCATGTTCCCGTCAGGTGAGAGCCATGTTTGCGTTCAAAGAAGAGTATCCCGTGAGTGCCATGGTCAGCATGGCGGATATCGTCGTCCCCTTTTACCAGCCCATCATCGGCCAGGATCGTCAGGTCAAGGGGTATGAGGTGCTGGCCAGACGCTGGGATGCCGGCAGCCAGGGTTATCAGGGCATCGATTTTGCCGCCCTCGGCGAAAATGACGCTCTGCACCTGGATATCGTCATGCTCAGGGCCATCATGCGCGATCTGCCCGTGCTCGCCCAAAAAGGCCCCTATGCGCTCTCCATCAACCTCAATCCGGCGTTCTCCAGCCCCACCTACCGCAATCTGCTGTTGCTGGTGCTGCTCCAGGCCCGCAAGCTGGGGATCGCCATCTGGTTCGAGGTGCTGGAACACGTCAGGATCAAGCACCAGCACAGGGAGATGATCGAGGTGTTGCGAGCCCATGGCGCCCACATCGCCTGTGACGACTTCGGCTCCCTGGCATGCAACTTCCAGCGCCTGATGATGCTCCCCTACGAGATCGTGAAACTGGATCGTTCCCTGCTGCTCCAGGCTGTACGCAGCACCCATGCCCTCAACATGCTGACGGGGCTGGTGAAATACCTGCAACGACTCGGAATGGCCGTGGTGTGCGAGGGAGTGGAGACCCAGGCCCATATCGAGGTGGCGAACCGGCTGGGCTGTGACTACCAGCAGGGCTACGCCTACGCCATTCCCTCCCCTCTCTCCCGCTGGGCCTGAGCCGAGCGCTTGCGTGTCACGGGGGAAACCCGGGCACCGTTCCCATGAAATTCGGCAGGGTGCTGCCATTTTCCTGCCAAAGATGGCAGGCTGTCCCGGCCACACTGACGCCGAGGCCCGCCATGGTTCGCTTTGCCACCTTCAATCTCGCCTTCGATCGCACTGCACCCGGCATGCTGGGGGAAGAGCTCGCCCTGACCCGCACCGAGCAGGATGCCCTGCTGGCCCGCCTCGCCGACGGAACCTTGAGCGGCGCCGAGAAGACCAAGGCCCTCGACGTGCAGCAGATCCGCAACATCGCCGAAATCATCCAGCGCACCCAGCCGGACGTGTTGCTGCTAAGCGAATTCGACAATGACGGCAAGGGCAGCGACACCACGGACCTCAAAGCCTTCAACGACAACTACCTGGCCCATGCCCAGCACGACGAGGTGACCGCCATCAGCTATCCGGTGCTGCAGAACTTCGCCACCAACACCGGCCTGATGAGTGGTCATGACCTCAACCTGGATGGCCGAGTGAGCAGGCCGGACGACGCCTGGGGCTTTGGCAGCTATCACGGCCAGTACGCCTTCGCCGTGATGTCCCGGTATCCCATCGATACCAGGCAGATCCGCACCTTCCAGACATTCAAGTGGAAGGAGATGCCGGGCGAAGCGAACCCCGTCATCGACGACTGCCACAACCCCAGGGCACCGATCCCGAGCGGCCGCCAGTGTGGCGATGCCTGGTATGACGACGCCGCCTGGCAGGCGCTCCCCCTCTCCTCAAAGAACCACGCCGACGTACCGGTGCGCATCAGGCAGGGAGACAGGGAGGAGGTGCTCCACTTCCTTATCTCCCACCCGACCCCGCCCATCTTCGGCAACGCGGCGCGCCACAACGTCAAACGCAACCGTGCGGAGATAGCCTTCTGGCAGGACTATGTGGCAGGGGCTGGCTACATGGTGGATGACGCCGGCAAGGCCGGTGGCTTGGCCGAGGGCGCCAGGTTCGTCATCGCCGGTGATCTCAACGCCGATCCCCAGATTGGCGATGGGGATCTCACCGCCATTCAGGCGCTGCACAACCATGTGCTGGTCAACCAGGCCGTCACCAACGGCGCCCTGATCCCGGTCAGCCAGGGCGGCCCCGAGTGCCTCGCCAGCCAGCCGGATCAGTGCAAGCGCAACAACAACCGCCCCACCCCGGAGCGCATCACCAGCAGCAGCGGCCTGCAGCTCGACCACGTGCTGCCCTCCGCCAACCTGAACGCGGTCGCCTCCGGCGTGTTCTGGCCGGCCAGCTTCGAGCCGGGCTACCACCTGGTGTATGACCCCAAGCTCGGCATCGCCAAGGGCGTCAGTTCGGATCACCGCCTGGTGTGGGTCGACGTCACACTGTGACAGTGACGCAGAGCAGACAAGCAACGGGGCCCGCAGGCCCCGTTTTCATTGGTTTGTCATACCAGCTTCTCCACCCGGGCCGGCAGCCCCTGGCGGGCCGACGAGCCGATGGCCCAGTCCACCAGGGGGTAGCGGCCATGGCGGCTGGGATCCAATACCGCCAGATCGTTGAGGTTGACCCCGGCTCCGCGCAGCGGATTGGCGACCACTTTCTGGCCGTCTATCCAGTGCTCCCGCGCCCCCAGCTCCTTGTGGCCGAAGCCGTGCTCGATGGCGATGGCATCGGCCTGCACCCCGGCCACGCACTCGGCCACCCCGATCACGCTGCCATCCGGTGTGCTGACCCGCACCCTGTCCCCGCTCTCGATCCCCAGCTGCGCCGCCGTCTGTTCATTGAGCCGCACCCGGTTGCTGGGGTTCACCTGGCGCAGACGATCCGAGCCGATGCTCATGGAGCTCATGGTGTGGGACTTGTAGCTGGTAAGCAGCAGCGGCCACTGGGCCGGCTTGAACGCCTCATTGAGCGGCGTGCCGTCCGCCAGCTGGGGGCGGAAGAAGCGCGGGGTACCGCTCAAGTATTGCCCGCTCTGGCTGTGACGGCGGCTGCCCACCTCGGGGTTCCATACCATCAACGGCTTGGGCCAGCGCTTGCTCGGCTGACCCGCTTCGTCGCGCCCCTTGGCCGCCGGCTCGAAGCGCCCGCCGCGGGCGAAGAGATAGGCGGCGCGGCCCGCCTCCTCCGTACTCAGGGTGGCGTTCAACACCGGCAGGATCCGTTCCACCCCGGACCAGGCAAGATCCTCAGGCCCGATAGGAGGCACCGGCTCGCCGAGATAGGCGACGTTGGCCGCACCGTAGAGGGAGAAGTCCGCCGCCTTATGCAGGGCATGCAGCTTGCCATCTGCCCCTTTGAGCGCCCCCTCGCCAAAGCCCGGCAGCCCCAGCCGTTTGGCCACCGCGATAAAGAAGGACTCCATGCAGACCGGGTCTCCCTCGGCGGTCTTGGCGACACGGGGCTCCACGATGGGCCAGCGGCCGGTGGAGACCTTGGTCAGCACCCCGTGCCAGGCGGTGGCCCAACCCCAGGACTCGTATGTGAGGGTATCCGGCACCAGGTAGTCCGACAGCGCCGACGACTCGTTGATGAAGCTGTCGATGCTGACCACAAGGGGCAGCACGACAGGATCCTTGAGCTCTTCGCCGATGGCCTTGCTGAGCCCGGCCTGACCGTAGAGGGGGTTGCCCATGTGATTGATCCAGGCCTTGAGCCGGTAGGGGTAACCGTTCACCGCCGCGGTCAGGTGTTCGCCGAGCAAGGGGCCGGAGATGGGGAACCAGGGCTCTTGCGCCGGATAGGGGTTCTGACCCGCCTCGCGCTTGCGCCGATACTCAGAGGTCTTCTCGTAAGGGAACTTGGATCGCGACAGGAAGACCCCGGCGGGCTTGACCATGCCGGGGAAGCTCGCCAGATCGTAGCGCGGCCCCGCCCCGAAGGGATCGAACTTGCCGCCACTCGCCACGGCGCCGCCCCGGGCGTTGAGGTTCCCAATCATGACGTTGAGCATCATGATGGCCCAGGCCGAGTAGAAGCCATTGGCGCTCATGGTACCGCCGTGGGAGACCACTGCCGCGCGGGTACCGTGGCTGGTGAACTCCCGCGCCAGCGCCTCGATATCGCTCACCGGCACGGCGCACTCTGCGCTGTATTGCGCGAGGGAGTGTTCCCGGCACGCCTCGGCCAGCAGCTGGAAGCTGCTCTTGACCATGAACTCCCCCTTGGGGCCCTGAATGGGGCGATCCACCCAGAGGCTGGCCCGCTCACACTGACCGGCAGGTCTCGGCTCGCCGCTGCTCGCCTCCTCTACCAGCATGGCGTCCCCCTCCCCATAGGCTTCCCCCTCAAAGGGCAAGCCAAGATCGCTGGCCCGCAGCATCTGACCGAAGCGCGGGTGGGACTCGTCGCAGAGCACCAGGTGGCTGGCGTTGCAAAAACCGCGATAACCGGCCCGCTCGGCGGCCTCGGCATTGGGGGCAGCCAGGAAGGGCTCGGCGTAGCGTTGGTTGTCGATGATCCAGCGCAGCATGGCCAGGGCCAGCGCCGAGTCGGTGGCAGGGCGGATGGGCAGCCAGCGGTTGGCGGGGGCGGACGGCATGTTCACCGTGTTGGGCAGGCTGGGGGCCACCACCACGTAGGAGAACGGCTTGCCCGGTCGCGCCCGGTTCGCCGCCAGCTGGCGGGACTGGCGCTTGAAGGGGTTGCCCGATTGCTGGGGCGAGGTGCCCATGAACAGCAGGAAGTCACTCTCGTCCCAGTCCGGTTTGAGGTGGGCGTTCTTCTCCAGATCGTCCAGCAGGGCGCCGGCCCCGACCCGGAACGACAGGCCGCAGTAAGCGCCGTGGTTGGCGAAGTTGCGGGTGCCGAAGCTGTTGAAGGTGAAGCGCTTGATGAAGTGATCTCGCCCCTCGTCCGAGGCGTTGCTCACCAGCAGCTGGTTGGCCTTGGGGCCGTACTCCGGGTTGGCCGGGTCGAGCGGCTCGGCGAGGTTGCGAATGGCCCGCAGCCCCTCAACCTGGCCCTCGCCAAACAGATCGCCCCCCTCCACCACCTCGGCCACCAGCTGCTCGAAGGGGATGCTCTGCCAGCGGCCGCTGCCACGGGGCCCCACCCGCTTGAGACAGCGGGTGACCCGCTGCGGGCTGTCGAGCTGCTCCAGCATGGCGTTGCCCCGCGCGCAGGCGGTGGAGCGCCCGTCCAGCCCCCCTTCCTGGTAGCCACTGGTTGCGAGCAGCGCCTGCTTGACCGGGGTCTTGAAGTCGATGTGATGGCGGGCGGAGAGGGGATGATAGGGGTTGCCGAGGATCCGCACTATCTGGTCGCGCTCGTTGTCGATGCGGGCCCGCACTCCGCACAGGGTCCAGCAGCCGAGGCACATGGTATTGGCAACCCGCTGGGCCGGGTTGGGGTGCAACTCCCCCCGCTCGTCAACCCGGTACTCCACGGCCAGCGAGTTGCCATGGATGGGATCCCGGGTCGGCTGGCCCGAGCTGCCGGTGGTGAGGCCGCTCGCCACCTGCTTGAGGGTGTCGCTGTAACCGGCGACGAACAATCCGGTACCGCCGGCGATGGCGGCGCCCTTGAGAAATTTGCGTTTGCTGTGATCCATCAGAGTGCCTCGCGTGCAAAAGAAGTGGGTGCCTTGATGGCGGGGGAAACAGAGGGGCGCACCAGCTCCGAAAGGGCCACCAGCAGGGCCAGCAGCAGACCGAAGGTGCCGAGAATGCCGAGCACACCGGCCGGGCCCCAGGCAATTTCATAGAGATAGACGCCGGCCCCGTATTTGGGGGCGAGCTGCCCCTGGATCAGCACCAGCCAGCGCAGGCCCCACACCAGGTGCAGCCCCAGCAGCGCCAACCCCCAGAGTGCCAGGCGAGCAGAGATCCTTCGCCGCAGCAGCATCAGCAGGCTGGCCAGCCCCAGGGTCAGCAGCAGCCAGTGGGCCGCCAGCCGCCAGCTCGGGTCGAGCCGATAGAGGGCTGCGGCCTCTGCCGCCGAGGCGCCGCCCAACAGGGCCCAGCCCAGCAGGGAGAGCGCCAGCAGGCCTAACGTCCAACCACTCTGGCGCAGCAGGGTCGACTCGGTCTGGGCACCCCAGCCCGCCAGCAGGCGGTTGAGCAGCAGCAGGGCACTCTGGGCCCCCAGCACGGCGCTCAGGGTCAGCAGCCAGGGCAACCAGGGGGTATGCCAGAGCGGGCGCGCCGCCACCGCCATGGTCTCAAGCCCGGTGTAGAGGGCGATGCTGAGCCCGCTCAGGGCCGCCAGCAGGGAGAGGGGCCGCAGCCAGACGTGCCCCGACCAGCTTCCCAGGCAGAGCAGCTTGGCAAGGCGGGCTATCTTGTCCCCTTCTGCACCGCGCCGGGCCAGGGCTGGTCTTAGCAGCAGCCAGCCGAGCAGCATGGAGAGCAGGCTGAACAGCGGCAGCAGATAGGCGCCATACCACATGACGGAGCCAAAGCGCGTCTGGGCGTAGAAGTGCCAGGCCCGGGCCGGCTGATGCAAGTCTGCCGTCAGGGCGATGGGGGCCACCAGACCGGCCGCCACCATCAGCACCGCCGCCAGGGTCTGCAGCCGCGGATCCGGCGCCTTGCGCCACAGCTCAAACGCGCCGAGCCAGAGGGCCCCGTAGGCGAGGCCGATGAGAAAGAAATATTGCACCGCCCAGGGCAGCCAGGTGATGGGCTGAGCCGGGGCCAGCAGTTCGTTAATGACCATGGGCTATCTCCTTGCCATCGTCGGTGAGCAGGGTGCGCAGGGCCGGGTTGCCGTCGACCTTGCTGACGAAGGCCTCGTCCATGCCGAGATAAAAGACCCGTGGCTGGGTATTGGCCTCGGGCTTGAGCACCTTGAGGGCCGACTCGTGTTCGCGCAGCAAGCGGCTTATCCGGCTCTTGGGGTCGTTCAAATCGCCTATGATGCGCGCCTCGCCGACACAGCTCTCGACGCAGGCGGGCAAGAGCCCCGCCTCCAGCCGATGGGCGCAGAAGGTGCACTTGTCGGCGGTGTTGGTCTCGTGGTTGATGAAGCGGGCGTCATAGGGGCAGGCCTGCACGCAGTAGCCGCAGCCGACGCACCAGTCGTTGTTGACCACGACGATGCCGTCATCGCGCTGGAAGGTGGCGCCGGTGGGGCAGACATCGAGGCAGGCGGGTTCGGCACAGTGGTTGCACAGCCTCGGCAGCATCAAGAGGGAGGCGGGAGCCTTGAGGGCGGCCACGTCGCTCACCTCGTACTGGCTCACCGTGGTGCGAAACTGGCCGAGGGGGGGCTGGTTTTCGATGGTGCAGGCCACGGTGCAGGCCTGACAGCCGACGCAGCGGCGCAGGTCGATCAGCATGCCGTAACGCTTGCGCCCGTCCCCCCGGCTGATGGCCGCCCGCCCGTTGCGGGGAGCGGGAACGGACTGCGCCTGAGCCTGGGTGACGGGGATCAGGGCCGCCCCTGCGGTGAGGGCGGCGATCCCGGATAACAATCGGCGCTTGCTGGGCTCCATGGCATCTTTCCTTCTGCTGAGCTGGCTTGAAAGGGGTTGGGCCGATTGTCCTCAACGCAGGAAGTCGCCTCTATTGTGGTTTTCCACATACCGGGAGCCGGGTTGATCCAGCGCAATAAAAAATGCCCCAGCCCTGCTGAACTGTGACCGGGGCGGCGTTTGCCGCCCCTCCCGGCCCCCGTTCGCATGCAAGCGCACGTCCCGGTGATAGACTGCCCCTTTGCATAGAGAGGAGATCCCCCTGCACGCCCCAGTCCCCTTGCCCCTGCTCAGCCTGCTGCTCTGGCTCGCCCTGTCAGCACTGCCGCTGCGGGTGCAGGCCGCCCCGACCCCCTCTTCGCCAGCGCCGGCCCGACAGGAATCCGCACCATCCCAGGCCACGCCGGTGCAGGCCTTGGCCGAGCCGATACGCATCGGCGTGCTGGCAACCCGCGGCCCTGCCCTGGCCAGAGCCCAGTGGCAACCGCTGCTGCGCTGGCTGGCACAGCGCGTGCACGGCCATCGCTTCGTGCTGCATCCGCTGGGGCTCGATGAACTGGCCGAGGCCGTCGCCCGCGAGCACCTCGATTTCGTCATCACCAACCCGGGCCAGTCGGTGAGTCTGGCGCGCCAGTATCCGCTGGCCTGGCTCGCCACCCTCAAGAGCCCGGCCGGGGGAGACAACCTCGCCATCGGCGCCGCCCTGGTGGTGCCTGCCCAGGCCCCCTACCGACACTGGCGTGACCTAGAGGGGCAAGCGGTCGCAGCCGTTTCGGAGAACGCCTTCGGCGGCTACCTCGCCTATCGCTTCGAGGCGGGCGAACAGGGGGTCAGGCTGGAGCGCTTCTTCTCCACCGTGCAGTTCACCGGCTTTCCGCTGGACCGGCTCATCGAGCGGCTGGCGGCAGGGGAGGTGGCCGCCGCCATCGTGCCGGTGTGCCAGCTGGAGCGCATGGAGCGGGAGGGCAAGGTCGCCAGGGGGGCGTTTCGGGTGCTGGACGATCAGGCGCCGGCCGACTTTGGTTGCCAGAGCTCGACCCGGCTCTACCCCAACTGGTCCTTCGCCAAGACAGAGCGGGCCTCCCCCGCGCTGGCGCTGGCGGTGACCCGCGCGCTGTACGATCTGCCCGCTGATAGCGAGGCGGCCATCGCCGCCGATTCGGCGGGCTGGACCGTGCCCACCAGCGAGCTCGCCATCGACCGCCTGCTCAAGGCGCTGGATCGTCACCCGCTGCAGGGCCCCTGGTGGCAATCGGCCTGGCACTGGCTGCGCCAGCATCAACAGTGGGGCTGGGGTGCCCTGGTGCTGGTACTGCTGCTGGGGGGCCACCACCTGCTGCTGCAATACCTGTTCAACCGCAGCCAGCGCCGGCTGCTCAAAGCCCGCCACCAGCTCGAGCAGAAGGGACGCCAGCTGGCACAGGCCAGACGGCTCGCCGAACTGGGCGAGCTGGGCGCCAACGTGGCCCACGAGATCAATCAGCCCCTCAGCGCCATCGCCAACTACAGCCAGGGGGCCTTGTTGCGACTGGACAAACTAGCACAGGATCCGGCCCAGGCTGCCGCCCAGGCCTCCCTGCGTCAGGCCCTGGAGCAGATAGGGCGCCAGGTCCAGCGCATCACCCAGACCGTCAACCGGCTCAGGGCCAGGCTGCAGAAGCGCCCTCCCCGCTTCGCGCCTTGCGACCTGCCCAGCCTGGTGGCGGAGCTGTGCCCCCTGCTGGAGCAGATGCTGGCGCCGCTCGACGTCGCCTTCACCCTGCACTGGCGAGGCCAGCCGCGCCGGCTCCCTCTGGACGGCACCGGGATGGAGCAGTTGCTGGTCAACCTCATCAAGAATGGCGCCGAGAGTGCGGCGCAGAGGGCTCGCCTTCCTACGCCAGCAGCGGCACAGGAGCCTGCCCGGGTTGAGCTGCTGATCGCCTTCGAGGCGCAGAGATTGTTGCTGGAGATCCGTGACAACGGTGCCGGCCTGAGGGTCCCCACGACCGAACTTCAGCAGGCGTTTTACAGCGACAAGCCCGATGGCATGGGGCTGGGGCTCGCCATCTGCCGGGAGGTGGTCGAGAGCCATCGCGGCCAGTTCAGCCTGGAGAACCTGAGCCCCCACGGCTGCCTGGCCCGGGTCATCCTGCCCGTGCCGCCACCCGAAACCCTCCCTTCATCCACCGACATGCCAAGGAACTGAGATGCCGACCCCTGCCCGCCCCCCGCTCTATCTGGTCGATGACGACGAGGCCGTGCTCGACTCCCTGCGCTTCATGCTGGAGAGCTGCGACGAGCGGCAGCTGTTCAGCTTTTCCGATGGCGAGCGCTTTCTGGCAGAGGTCGATCTGCACCAGCCCGCCTGCCTCATCCTCGACTGCCGCATGCCGGGGCTCTCTGGCCCCGAGGTGCAGCAGCGGCTGAAGGCGGCCCAGAGCCCCATCGCCATCCTGTTTCTCACCGGCCACGGCGAGGTGCCCCTGGCGGTGGAGTCCCTCAAGCTGGGGGCGGTGGATTTCTTGCAAAAGCCGGTGCAGCTGGCCCCCCTGCTCGCCGCTATCGAGCGGGCCGAGCAGGCGACGCTGAGCGCGGCCACCCGCCTCGCCCAGCTGGCCGCCTTTGAGCGCCTCACCCCGCGCGAACGCCAGTTGTTGCAGCTCATCGCCCGGGGCCACAAGAACCAGCAGATAGCGTGGGATCTCTGCATTTCGGTGCGCACCGTCGAGGTGTGCCGCGCCAGCCTGATGAAACGCCTGGCGGTGAACTCCCTCGCCGAGATGCTGCTGCGCTACGCGCAGGTGAACGAACACCCCTGAGTGGCCTGCAACCGTACAAAACGGGCAGGGATCACACATTTGGCGCTTCGATGGCGGTAGAGTGCCCTCTTCTCTTCACCAGGATCGCTCGGGTCCTGCGCCTTGTTTCGAGGACACATCATGGAACTGCTTCTGCTCAGCAACGGTAAAACCACAGAACACCCCGGCCTGCTCGGCTGGGCCCGCGACCGGGTGCAAACCCTGCTCGCTCGCAACCAGGTCAAGCGCATCCTGCTCATCCCCTACGCGGTGATCCGCAGCGACTGGGATGCCCGTGCCCGGGAGCTCACCGAGAGTCTGGGGGTGGACGCCATCAGCATCCATCACTTCGACGATCCGGTGGATGCCATCAACCGGGCCGACGCCATCTTCATCAGCGGCGGCAATACCTGGCTCCTGAACCAGCGGCTGCACGAGTATGGTCTGGTGGTCCCCATCCAGCGTGCGGTGCGCGAGCGGGGCGTGCCCTATGTGGGCTGGAGCGCCGGCTGCAACGTGGCCACCCCCAGCATCCGCACCACCAACGACATGCCGGTGTGCAGCGCCGTGGTGCTGCCTGCGCTGGGGCTCTTCCCCGTGCAGATCAACCCTCACTATCTGGACGCCAGCATCAGCGGCCACATGGGGGAGACCCGGGACGAGCGTCTGGCCGAGTTCTGCGCCATCAACCCGAGCGAATCCGTGGTGGCCCTGCGCGAGGCGAGCCTGTTGCAGATCGGCGGCAATCACATCGAGTACTGGAGTGCCCGGGGCGAGACCTTCAAGATCTTCAAGCACGGCGAACCCGTCCGGGAATACGGGGACGCTGCGCCTCTGGCAGCGCTCACCCCCTTCACGCCGGCACGCTGATCCTGCCAAACGACAGAGGGATGGCCTGCGCCATCCCTCTTTCTTTGTTGCTCGCCCCTTCGTGATTCATTCCAGAATGGCCATCTCCTCCCGAGAGCCGCTGCGCCCGGGAGCCCTCAGCAACACCACCAGCGGCACGGCGCACAGGCTGACCCACATCATCAGGCGAAAATCCTGCAGGTAGGCGAGCAGGCTGGCCTGCCGGGTCACCTCGCCGTTGATCATGGCCAGCCCCTTCGGCGTCATCAGCTCCGCCATGCCCCCGCCCTGATGCAGGTTGACATTGAACGGGGTGATGTAGGCGGCGAACGCCTCGTGGTTCATCTGGGATCGCTGGGCCAGATAGGTGATCACCACCGAGATGCCGATGCTGCTGCCGATGTTGCGCACCAGGCTGAACAGCGCCGTCCCCTCGTTGCGATAGCGCGGCGCCAGGGTCGCAAAGGTGATGGTGGAGAGGGGCACGAAGATGAAGCCGAGCCCCAGCCCCTGGATGATGCCGGTGCGCACTATGTCCCAGCTGCCGATGTCCGTGTTGAACAGGGTCATCTCCCACATGGAGAAGCTGGTGAGCAGCAGCCCTGACAGGATGAGGTAACGGGCGTCCACCCGGTCCGACAGCCTGCCCACCAGCATCATGGCAACCATGGTGCCCACCCCGCGCGGGGCGAGCAGGTAACCCACGTCGATCACCGGGTAACCCATCAGCCCCTGCATGAAGGGAGGCAGCAGCGTCATGGTCGCCAGCAAGATGATGCCGACGATGAAGATGAAGAGCAGACCGACGCTGAAGTTGCGATCCCGGAACAGGGCCGGTTCTATGTAAGGATGCGGGTGGGTGAAGATATGCACCACGAAGAGGTAGCACGCCATCACCATCAGGGCGGTCTCGATGACGATCTCCCGGCTGGCGAACCAGTTCTGGGACTCTCCCCTGTCCAGCGCCATCTGCAACGCCCCGATGCCGAGACTCAGCAGGGCGAACCCCAGCAGATCGAAGCGGCGGCTGGCATCGATCTTCGTCTCCTCGATGAAGGCGGCAAGTCCGAACCAGGCCAGCAGGCCGAACGGCAGGTTGATGTAGAAGACCCAGCGCCAGTTGTAGTACTCGGTGAGCCAGCCCCCCAGCGACGGCCCCAGAATGGGGCCCACCATGACCCCTATCCCCCAGAGCGCCATGGCAGAGCCGTGCTTCTCAGGCGGATAGGTGTCCAGCAGCACCGCCTGTGAGAGGGGCACCAGGCTGGCACCGAAGATCCCCTGAAGCAGGCGGAACAGCACTATCTGCTCCAGGCTCTGGGCCGCGCCGCACAGCATGGAGGCAACGGTAAAGCCCGCCACCGACCACATGAACAGCCTTTTGCGGCCAATTCTTGCCGAGATGAAACCGGTCAGCGGCATGAAGATGGCGGCCGCCACTATGTAGGAGGTGAGCACCCAGGAGATCTGATCCTGGGTCGCCCCCATGGCTCCCTGCATGTGGGGGAGGGCGACGTTGGCGATGGTGGTGTCCAGCGCCTGCATGATGGTCGCCACCATCACCGACAGGGTGATGAAGGTGCGACGGGAAGCCTGGTCTGCCTGCCCTGTGGCTGCGCTCGTCATATCAACCTCGACCTGACAGGCCAGGCAGGGTGCGCTGATGGCCGGTGTCTATCTCGGCGGTGGCACTCAGACCCGCCCTCAGGGTGGGCAGATCCGCTCCCGAATCCAGCTTGATCCGCACTGCCACCCGCTGGGCGATCTTGACCCAGTTGCCGGTGGCGTTCTGGGCCGGGATCACCGAAAACTCGGAGCCTGTGGCCGGGCTCAGGCTCTCCACCACCCCGGTCCAGCGCGCATCGGGGTAGGTATCCACACTGATGTCCACCTTCTGGCCAGGTTGCACATGGGTCAGCTCCGTCTCGGTGAAGTTCGCCTCCACCCAGGGGTTGTCGGTCTCCACCAGCATCATGGCGGTCATGCCCACCAGATTGTACTGGCCGGGCTTGGGCAACTGGCTGGCGATGCCGTTGGCGGGGGCATAGATGGTGGTGCGAGCCAGATCCAGCCTGGCCTTGGCCAACTCGGCCGCGGCCTCCTGATAGGCGGGCTGCTGCTCCACCGGCAGGTTCACGTCCCCGCTGAGGGAGGCTTCAATCTTCTTGAGCCCCTCCTCCAGCGCCACCTGCTGCTGGGCGGTCTGTATGGTGAGCTGGCGGGCATCGTCGTAATTGGCGGTGGAGGTGAAGTGCCTGGTCACCAGATCCGCCTGGCGATGCTCCTCCTTCAGGGCATAGGCATGGCGGGTGCGGGCCACGGCGATCTCCGCCTGCTGGCCGCGATAACTGGTCTGCAGCGCCACCAGATCGGTGCGCACCTTGGCAAGTTCCGCCTCGGCCTTGGCCACGGCGACCCGGAAGGACTCCTGATCCAGCTCGAACAGCGGCTGGCCGGCCCGGACCTGCTGGTTTTCCTCGACGAACACCTTGGCCACCCGGCCCAGCACCTCGGTGCTGATGGGGACCTTGTCCGCCTTCACATAGGCGTTGTCCGTCTCCACATAGCGCCCACCCTGCAGGTAGATAACGCCCGCCCCGATCAGGGCCAGTGCCGGCACCACCACCAGCAACAGCAGGCGGGTGCGGCGCCGGTTGGCGGCGGGACGGGAGGAAGAGGGGGAATCAGTGGTCATGATATGGCTCCACGTTGGTTGGCATCACAGGAAAGCATCAGAGGTGGCCGAGGTTGGCACGCAGGATCTTGAGGGAGCGGCACAGCGCCTCGGTCGCCTCCTCCCCCAGCTCGCCGATGGCCCTCTGATGCACCAGATCGGACGCCTGTTTGATCATCGCCAGATAGGGGGTGGCCCCTTCGGTCAGATGGAGCTGATAGGCACGCCTGTCATGGGGGTCGCTGCGCCGCTCCACCAGGCCGCTCTCCGCCAGCTGATCGAGCTGACGGGCCAGGGTGATGGGCTGGATGTCGAGCCGCTCCGCCAGATCCACCTGGCGGATCCCTTCGCTGCGTGCAATGTGCACCAGAGCTCTGGCCTGGGCCAGGGTGAGGCAGCTTCCCTCCAGCTGCTGCTGGAACTGGCGGCGCATCAGGCGCTGGACGTCGCCGATGAGAAAGCCAAGGGTGTCCGGTTGTTTGTTCATGATATGCAACCTATATAGTAAGCTTTACTTATTATATGCAAAGCGTATCCATGTGCAAGCTGGCCCCGGCCGCCGTTTGGGTTCATGCTGGGTGCCACCACCTCAACGGCAGGAGACACGTCATGGATATCAGGATGGAGCGGGACAGCCTGGGGGAGATAGCCGTCCCGGCGGACAGGCTCTGGGGGGCCCAGACCCAGCGCTCCCTGCATCACTTCAACATCTCGGGGGAGCGCCAGCCCATGGAGATCATCCATGCCCTGGCCTGCATCAAGTCCGCCTGCGCCCGGGTCAACCACGCCCTGGGGCTACTCCCCGCCCGCAAGGCCCAGGCCATCATGGCCGCCGCCGACGAAATCCTGCGCGGCCTGCACGACGCCGAGTTTCCCCTGATGGTGTGGCAGACCGGCTCCGGCACCCAAACCAACATGAACCTCAACGAGGTGCTGGCAAACCGGGCCAGCGAACTGCTCGGCGGCCCCCGGGGGGAAGCGCGGCTGGTGCATCCCAACGACGAGGTAAACAAGAGCCAGTCCAGCAACGATGTCTTCCCGAGCGCCATGAACCTGGCGGCGGTCACCGCCATCACGCAGCGGTTGCTGCCGGCCCTCGCTGCCCTGAAGCAGACCCTGGCAGGCAAGGCCGCCGCCTTCGACCACATCGTCAAGATTGGCCGCACCCATTTGCAGGATGCCACTCCCCTCACCCTGGGCCAGGAGATCTCCGGCTGGGTCGCCCAGCTTGAACAGGGGGAGCGCCATCTACGGGCCGCCCTGCCCCATTTGTGCGAGCTGGCGCTCGGCGGCACCGCCGTGGGCACCGGCCTCAACTGCCCTCCCGGCTTTGCCGAGGCGGTGGCCAGAACCCTGGCCGAGCAGACCGGCCTGCCGCTCATCAGCGCCCCCAACAAGTTCGAGGCCCTGGCGGCGAGTGACGCCCAGGTTCACGCCCACGGTGCCCTCAAGACGCTGGCAGCCTCCCTCATGAAGATCGCCAACGACGTGCGCTGGCTGGCGAGCGGCCCCCGCTGCGGGCTGGGGGAGCTGCTCATCCCCGAGAACGAGCCCGGATCCTCCATCATGCCCGGCAAGGTCAACCCGACCCAGAGCGAGGCGCTCACCATGCTCTGCGCCCAGGTGATGGGCAACGATGTGGCCATCAACATCGGCGGCGCCAGCGGCAACTTCGAGCTCAACGTGTTCAGGCCGATGATCGCCTACAACGTCCTGCAGAGCGTGCGGCTGCTGGCGGACGGCATGCAGAGCTTCCACGACCATTGCGCCGTCGGCATCACCCCGAACCAGGCCAGGATCGACGATCTGCTCTCCCGCTCCCTGATGCTGGTGACGGCCCTCAACCCCCATATCGGCTATGACAAAGCGGCCGACATCGCCAAACGGGCGCACCATCAGGGGCTGAGTCTGCGGGAGGCGGCCATTGCCTCGGGCCACCTCAGCGCGGAGCAGTTCGATGCCTGGGTGATCCCCGCTGACATGGTGGGTCGCACGCCATAACGCAGTTCAGCTGCGCGATAATCCGAGCCCGGGTGATCCCCGTCGGCAGAGTGGGTCGCACGCCATAAAGCAGCTCAACGCACTGCACGGCAATCCCATGCCCGGGGCATACCAGCGCAGGTGGCAGGCGCAGCAAATAGGGACAGTGATGGGCAATAAAGATGAAAAGGGCGCCATGGCGCCCTTTTCATTGCAGATCTGCCGTCAGGTCTTGCTCTGGCAGTTGAACATCCAGTGGGTGCCGAACTTGTCCACCAGGGATCCGAAATAGTCACCCCAGAACATCTCCGCCAGCGGCATCTCCACCTGACCTCCCTCAGCCAGGGCTGCGAACAGGCGATCGGTCTCGCCCCGGCTGTCCGGCTCCAGGTTGAGGTAGCTGTTGTTGCCCTGCACCAGGGTGAACCCCATGCTGGCCGGAGCATCCGTGCCCATCAGCACGTGACCCCCAAGGATGGGCAGGGCCACATGCATCACCAGCTCCCCGTCTTCCTCCGACAAAGGGGGCTGGCCCGGGCAACCCGGGGACTCCTTGAACCTGTGGATGGGGCCGCTGAAGTCACCGCCGAACACTTCGCGATAGAAGAGGAAGGCAGCCTCCGTCTCCCGGGCAAAATTGAGATAGGTACTGACACGCGCCATGGGTTTCTCCTTGTCACCGATAGCTGGCCCCTGTGGCCAGCTAACAGCATAGAAGAGCACGGGGCTCTGTCAGGTGGCGCTCCGCCCCCTTCTGCGCACGGGGGAGCCGCGCTCACAGCCCAGGCTCGGTCGAACACGCAAAAGCGCAACCCGATTCGCAGTGGGTTGCACCTCATATAGGCATTCATAAGATGCATTGCCAACCCATTAATAATGCTGTGAAAAGCGGACAAGCGGCGGGCTTGAAAGGAGCCTGATGGAGACCGGATTCATGGAAGAATTCAACAATGTAACCAATACATTAAAATTTCTTGCTTGAAGGTTGCACCTGGTTGCACCATCATCGGCGAAATTTAACCGTCCGGTAATATTGTTACCTTCTAGACACAGGAAGTCCCATGGCCACTACCACCCTCGGCGTCAAACTCGATGAAGCGACCCGCGACCGCCTCAAACAGGCTGCGCAGACCCTGGATCGCACTCCCCACTGGCTGATCAAGCAAGCCATCTTCACCTATCTGGAGCAACTGGATCGCGGTCTGACCCCGCCCGAGCACTCCGGGCTGGCTGCCGCCGCCGGGGAAGAGGCCGTCGAGACCCTGACCGAGCAGGGCATCCAGGTCTTCCTCGAGTTTGCCGAGAGCATTCTGCCCCAGTCCGTGCTGCGGGCCGCCATCACGGGGGCTTATCGCCGCCCCGAGACCGAAGCCGTCCCCATGCTGCTGGAGCAGGCCCGTCTGCCCAAGGAGAAGGCTGACGCGACCCAGAAGCTGGCCATGGGCATCGCCGAGAAGCTGCGCAACCAGAAGAGCGCCAGCGGCCGTCAGGGCCTGGTCCAGGGGCTGCTTCAGGAGTTCTCCCTCTCCTCCCAGGAAGGGGTGGCCCTGATGTGCCTGGCGGAGGCGCTCCTGCGCATCCCCGACAAGGCGACCCGGGATGCCCTCATCCGCGACAAGATAAGCGGCGGCAACTGGAGCCAGCACCTGGGTCAGAGCACCTCATTGTTCGTCAATGCGGCCTCCTGGGGTCTGCTCATCACCGGCAAGCTGGTGGCCACCCACAACGAGGCGGGCATGAACAGCTCCCTCAAGGGACTCATCGGCAAGGGGGGTGAGCCGCTCATCCGCAAGGGCGTCGACATGGCGATGCGCCTGATGGGTGAACAGTTCGTCACCGGCGAGACCATCGCCGAGGCGCTGGCGAACGCAGGCGGCATGGAGAGCAAGGGGTTCCGCTACTCCTACGACATGCTGGGGGAAGCGGCCCTGACCGAGGAGGACGCCAAACGCTATCTGGCCTCCTACGAGCAGGCCATCCACGCCATCGGCAAGGCCTCCCACGGTCGCGGCATCTACGAGGGGCCGGGTATCTCCATCAAACTCTCCGCCCTGCATCCGCGCTACAGCCGCGCCCAGTACGATCGCGTCATGGAGGAGCTCTACCCCACCTTGCTGGGCCTGACCCAGCTCGCCAGGCAGTATGACATCGGCATCAACATCGACGCCGAGGAGGCCGATCGCCTGGAGATCTCCCTCGATCTGCTGGAGAAGCTCTGCTTCGATCCGTCCCTCGCCGACTGGAACGGCATCGGTTTCGTCATCCAGGCCTACCAGAAGCGCTGCCCCTATGTGATCGACTACGTCATCGATCTCGCCAAGCGCAGCCGTCACCGCCTGATGATCCGTCTGGTGAAGGGCGCCTACTGGGACAGCGAGATCAAGCGCGCCCAGCAGGAAGGGCTGGAAGGCTACCCGGTCTATACCCGCAAGCCCTACACGGACGTCTCCTACCTCGCCTGCGCCCGCAAGCTGCTGGCGGTGCCCGAGGCCATCTATCCCCAGTTCGCCACCCACAACGCCCATTCGTTGTCGGCGATTTACCAGCTCGCCGGTCAGAACTACTACCCGGGCCAGTACGAGTTCCAGTGCCTGCACGGCATGGGTGAACCCCTGTACGAACAGGTGGTCGGCAAGGTGGCCGACGGCAAGCTGGGTCGCCCCTGCCGCATCTATGCACCGGTAGGCAGCCACGAGACCCTGCTCGCCTACCTGGTGCGCCGCCTGCTGGAGAACGGGGCCAACACCTCCTTCGTCAACCGCATCGCGGACAACAACATCTCCCTCTCGGATCTGGTGCAGGATCCGGTGCAGCAGATCGAGCAGATGGCCGCCCGTGAAGGGACCCTGGGTCTGCCCCATCCGCGCATCCCCCTGCCCCGGGATCTCTACGGCGAGGCGCGCCCGAACTCCGCAGGTCTGGATCTCGCGAACGAGCACCGCCTGGGGTCACTCTCCGCCGCCCTGCTCGCCAGCACCAACACCGCCTATCAGGCCGTGCCCATGCTGGGTTGCGACACCGAGGCGCCGACCCAGTTCCAGCCCGTGCTCAACCCGGCGGATCACCGCGATGTCGTCGGTCAGGTGAGCGAAGCCACGGTAGCGCTGGTGGACAAGGCGCTCGCCTGCTCCCTCACGAGCGGCCAGATCTGGCAGTCCACCCCGCCAGCCGAGCGGGCCGCCGTGCTGGACAGGGCCGCCGATCTGATGGAATCCGAACTGCAACCCCTGATGGGCCTGCTGGTTCGCGAATCCGGCAAGACCTTCGCCAACGCCATCGCCGAGGTGCGCGAGGCGGTGGACTTCCTGCGCTACTACGCCGTCCAGGCGCGCAACCACTTCGCTAACGACACCCACAGGCCGCTCGGCCCCGTGGTCTGCATCAGCCCCTGGAACTTCCCCCTGGCCATCTTCAGCGGCCAGGTGTGCGCGGCCCTGGCCGCCGGCAATACGGTGCTGGCCAAGCCTGCCGAGCAGACCCCCCTCATCGCGGCACAAGCGGTGCGCATCCTGCTGGAAGCGGGGGTTCCCGCCGGTGCGGTGCAGCTGCTGCCGGGCCGTGGTGAGACCGTGGGTGCGGCGCTCATCGCGGACGAACGGGTGCGCGGCGTCATGTTCACCGGCTCCACCGAGGTGGCGGGCATCATCTCCCGTAACCTGGCCGGTCGCCTCGACGCCCAGGGTCGCACCATTCCCCTCATCGCCGAGACCGGCGGCCAGAACGCCATGATCGTCGACTCTTCTGCCTTGACCGAACAGGTGGTGATGGATGTCATCTCCTCGGCGTTCGACAGCGCCGGTCAGCGCTGCTCCGCCCTGCGAGTGCTGTGCGTGCAGGATGACGTGGCGGATCGGGTGATCCGGATGCTCAAGGGCGCCATGGCCGAGTACAAGGTCGGCAGCCCCGAGCACCTCTCCACCGACATCGGCCCCGTCATCGACGCCGAGGCCAAGACCAACATCGAACGCCACATCAAGGCCATGGGCGACAAGGGGCGCAAGGTGCACCAGATCGCTCGCACCCAGGGGGATGCCTGCAGCCGCGGCACCTTCGTGCTGCCGACCCTGATCGAGCTCGACAGCCTGGACGAACTAGGACGCGAAGTGTTCGGCCCGGTGCTGCACCTGGTCCGCTACCCGCGCACCCGGCTCGGGGAGTTGCTCGAGCAGATCAACGCCAGCGGCTACGGCCTGACCCTGGGTGTTCATACCCGCATCGACGAGACCATCGCCCAGGTGGTGAATGTGGCCAAGGTGGGCAACCTCTACGTCAACCGCAACATCGTGGGCGCCGTGGTCGGGGTGCAACCCTTCGGTGGGGAAGGGCTTTCCGGCACCGGTCCCAAGGCCGGCGGCCCGCTCTACATGTATCGCCTGCTCGGCGCCCGTCCCCAGGAGGCGGTGGCCAACCAGCTGCACCAGGAGTCCGGTGCCCTGCATGCCGAGGCGAAAGCCCCCCTCGTGGCCCTGCGCGACTGGGCGAGCAAGCAGGATCCGGCCCTCGCCGCCCTGTGCGATCACTACGCTGCGCTCTCCCAGAGCGGCCGTACCCAGTTGCTGACCGGCCCCACCGGCGAGCGCAACAGCTACAGCCTGCTGCCACGGGAACGGGTGCTCTGCCTTGCCCAGGAGAAGGCCGACCTGCTGGCCCAGCTGGCCGCCTGTCTGGCGGTCGGCAGCCAGGTGCTGCTGCCGGACGATGCCCAGACACGCTCCCTGCTCTCTTCCCTGCCGACCGAAGTGCGGGATCCCATCGCGCTGGTGGCGGACTGGGCCACGGGGGAGACGGACTTCGATGCCCTGCTGCACCACGGCGACTCGGATCAGTTGCGGGAGGTGAGCAAGCTCGCCGCCGCGCGCCAGGCAGCCCGTAACGGCGCCATCATCGGTGTGCACGGCCTGCATCGCGGCGAGACCGACATCCCGCTGGAGCGCCTGCTCATCGAGCACGCCCTCTCGGTCAACACCGCCGCCGCCGGTGGCAACGCCAGCCTGATGACCATAGGCTAAGCGCCGCATAGTGACGGAGACTCAAGCCCCGCCGATGCGGGGCTTGTTCTTTCGTCTCTGGGAGACGCCCATGAAAAAGGCCGCCCTTGTCGGGGCGGCCTTTTTATTCTCCCCTCTCCCCTCGCGGGAGAAGGGTTGGGGATGAGGGGCGACTCGCCTACACGTACTCCATGAAGACGCGGGAGGTGAGCTTGGTGATGAGCTCGTAGGGGATGGTACCGATCTGGTCGGCCACCCGCTCTACCGGTAGCCCTTCACCCCACAGCACCGCCTCGTCGCCGGCCTTGTCGGTGGCGCCGGGGCCGAGATCCACCGTAGTCATGTCCATGGAGACCCGCCCCACCAGCGGCACGATGCGGCCGTTGACCAGCACCGGCGTGCCGTTGGGGGCCATGCGCGGATAACCGTCGCCATAACCGATGGCAATCACCCCAAGCCGGGTATCGCGATCCGACACCCAGTTGGCCCCATAGCCCACCGGCTCGCCCGCCTTGTGATCCCGCACTGCAATCAGTTGTGTCTTGAGGGTCATCACCGGCTGGAGGTCGTAATCGGCCGCCACCGTATTGGGGAAAGGGGAGACGCCGTAGAGGATGACGCCGGGGCGGATCCAGTCGCAGTGGGAATCCGGCCAGGCCAGGATGCCCGCCGAGTTGGCCATGGCCCGCTCGCCCAAAAGCGACGCGGTCAACTTGCTGAACAAGTCGATTTGCTCGCGGGTAGTGGGCTGCTCCAGCTCATCTGAGCGGCTGAAGTGAGTCATGATGTTGAACGGTTGAACCACGTTCTTGCACTTGCCGAGGCGCTCGATAAAGGCGGGCATCTCGTCGGCCCGCACGCCGAGGCGGTGCATGCCGGTGTCGAGTTTGAGCCAGGCCACCACGGGGACAGGCAGATCCGCCTGCTCCAGCGCTTCGAGCTGCTCCCAAGTGTGCACCGCGGTCTGCAGGTTGTTGGCCGCCAACACTGGCAGGTCGGCCGCGCTGAAGAAGCCTTCCAGCAGTACGATGGGCTTGACCACGGCGCAGGAGCGCAGCATCAGCGCCTCTTCGATGCGGGCCACCGCGTAGGCGTCCGCATCCACCAAGGTGCGGGCGACCGGCAGCAGCCCATGGCCATAGGCGTTGGCCTTGACCACGGCAATGATCTTGCATTGGGGGGCGTGGCGTTTGACCACAGCGAGGTTGTGGCGCAGGGCCGCTGTATTGATCTGGGCGATAGCCGCTTTCATCTGTTTTCCCTTACGAGGGCATGATAATCAGGCACCGGGTGGTGTCAGCCCTCAAATCTCATCGTCTAAGGCCGGACCGACAGAATTGTCGAACCGGGAAAACTGTTTATGGATGCCGGGAGCAGGCTCCCGGCTTACTTAGTAGTCATCATCAAACGCCGGGCCCGCGTAGTTGTCAAAGCGCGAGAACTGACCCTGGAAGGTGAGCCGCACTCGTCCTATGGGGCCGTTACGCTGCTTGCCGATGATGATCTCGGCGATCCCCTTGTCGGGGCTGTCGTCGTGATAGACCTCGTCGCGGTAGATGAACATGATCAAGTCCGCATCCTGCTCGATGGAGCCGGATTCCCGCAGATCCGAGTTGACCGGGCGCTTGTCGGCACGCTGTTCCAGGCTTCGGTTCAGCTGGGAGAGCGCCACCACGGGGCACTGCAACTCTTTCGCCAGCGCCTTGAGGGAGCGGGAGATTTCACCGATTTCCAGAGTTCGGTTGTCAGACAGCGCCGGTACCCGCATCAGTTGCAGGTAGTCCACCATGATCATGCTGATGCCGCCGTTGTCCCGCGCCACCCGGCGGGCACGGGAGCGCACTTCGGTCGGGGTGAGGCCGGAGGAGTCGTCGATGTACATCTTCCCCTTCTCCAGCAGCAGCCCCATGGTGGAGGAGAGCCGCGCCCAATCCTCGTCGTCGAGCTGGCCGGTCCGCACCTTGGTCTGGTCGATGCGCCCCACGGAGGCGAGCATACGCATGATGATCTGCTCGGAGGGCATCTCGAGGGAGAAGATCAGCACCGGCTTGTCGGCGGTGAGGGCCGCGTGCTCGCACAGGTTCATGGCAAAGGTGGTCTTGCCCATGGAGGGACGGGCGGCGACGATGACCAGATCCGAACGCTGCAGGCCGGCGGTCATCTTGTCCAGATCGTTGTAGCCGGACGACACGCCGGTCACCCCGTTGTGGGGGGTCTTGAACAGCTCTTCAATCTTGTCGACGGTCTGCTCGAGGATGAGCTTCAGGGGCTGGGGGCCCTCGTTGGCGCTGGTGCGCTGCTCGGCGATCTGGAATACCTTGCTCTCGGCCAGGTCCAGCAGATCGTTGGAGGTACGCCCCTGGGGCTCGTAGCCCGCTTCGACTATCTCGTTGGCGACCGAGATCATCTCCCGCACCACCGCCCGCTCACGCACGATCTCGGCGTAGGCACTGATGTTGGCGGCACTCGGGGTGTTCTTGGCGATCTCCACCAGATAGGCGAAGCCACCGGCCTCTTCCAGTTGCTCGGAGCGCTCGAGCTCCTCCTGCAGAGTGATAAGGTCGATGGGGTTGCCCGCATTGGAGAGGCGGGTCATGGCCTGGAAGATCAGGCGGTGCGGACGGCTGTAGAAATCCTTGTCGATCACCCGTTCGGCGACCCGATCCCAGGCCTCGTTGTCCAGCATCAGGCCGCCCAGTACGGACTGTTCGGCCTCAAAAGAGTGGGGAGGTACTTTCAGCTGTTGTGTCTTGGCGTCTTTTTTCGCCGTCACTTGCTCTGCCATACACATAAAAACCGCAGCGGGAAGGGGACGGGAATTTTACAAAAGAAACCCCGCCATCGCGAGTGCTAATACGTCCCGTCATCGCATCCGGCGACAAGACGGGACCCTGGCCTCGTCAGCGTCATCCACTTCTGCGCCGCAGACCTGCCTCACAGTACGAGAAAGGGCCAGACCAGGGTCTGATCGTTCGTTCTTGCTCTTTGCTTGTTGCGCAACCTGCGCACCGAGCGACTCGGCCGTCTGTGTCTCATGGGCGCCTCCCCTGTCGGACGACTCAATCTGTTCATGAATAATTCATGCCATCCGTGATAATCATACCCGCAAGCTGCAACACAAAAAGGGACTGGCAGCCTGCCATGCGCCTCGCTGAGCTTGCACAAGCAGAGCATGCCCCCACCTACATGAGAGTGAAAGAGTCAAAATGAAAAAGATGCTGACCCTGTTTGCCCTGATCCTGGCCATTGGCCTTGGGGCACCCATCGCCGAGGCCAAGAAACTTGGTGGCGGCAAATCCTTTGGCAAGAGCTACAAGACGGCCCCGGCCCAACCTGCGGCCAAGCCGGTCGACACCAAGAACCCGACCGTGGGCGCCCAGGCACCCAAGAAAGGCGGCATGATGGGCGGCCTGCTGGGTGGTCTGCTGGCCGGCGGCCTGTTCGCCTACCTGCTGGGCAGCGGCGCCTTCGAAGGTCTGCAAGGGATGGACTTCCTGCTGATCGCCCTGCTGGCACTGGGCGGTGTCTTCCTGTTCCGAGCCCTGCGCAGGAACAAGGCGGCAGCGGCCCAGCCACAGACGGCCTATGCGGGCTATCAACCGCCCCAGAGCGCGGCCCCCCAGCAGTTCGAGCAAAGCCACAGCGCCCCGCAGGCCACCGGTTTTGCCGACAGCGACGTGCCCTTCCGTCTGCCCCCGGGCTTTGACATGAACGGCTTCCTGGCCGGTGCCCGCGATCACTACCGCACCCTGCAAGAGGCCTGGAACAAGAACGACCTGGAGAAGATCCGCGAGTACGTGAGCCCCGAGCTGTTCGAGCACCTCAAGGCCGAACGCGCCGAGCTCTCCGGTGAGCAGCACACCGAGGTGATGTACGTGGACACCCAGCTGGTCCGTGCCGACTACGGCAGCGACTGGGCCCAGGTGAGCGTGCGCTTCAGCGGCCGCTACATGGACCGTCAGGAGCAGGTCGAGGAGGACATCAAGGAGGTGTGGCACCTCGAGCGTGATCTCGCCAAGGACAATGCCCCCTGGCATATCGTCGGCATCGAGCAGCTCTAAGGCTCAACCGACCCATTTCATCAAGGCGACCTCAGGGTCGCCTTTTTATTGCCATCGGATCGTGTCATGCCCTATTTCGGGGCAGCTTCCCGTGGCCGGATATATTTCCCGAAAGACACAGCTGATGATATTGAAAATAAAAAGAGAGGCAGCCATGGCTGCCTCTCTTTTTTATTGGCTCGGGGTGCAGGGATTATTTGCAACCCTCTACCGAGGTGGAGTTGATATAGCTGACCTCGCCGGCCGGCTGATAATCGGCGACCTGAATGGTCTTCTTCGCCGCGATATAATCCTTCAGTACACCGGCATCCACCAGACCCGCATTGATGGTGTCGATCTTCGGATAACCGTCACCACCGGCCGCGCTGAAGCTCGGGATGGAGAAGCTGTAGGTTGCTGCCGGATCGAAGGCCTTGCCGCCGATGGTGGCGATGTCCACGCTCTTGGCCTGGCAATCCACCGTCATCTTGATGCCGCCGAACTGGGCATAGCCACCGGTATTGGCGGTCTTGGTCGCGACCTGACCCAGGTAGGTCAGCAGCTCGTTGCCGCTCATGGTCGCCTTGTTGACGGTGTTGCCGAACGGATGCACGGTCAACACGTCACGGTAGCTGATGTCCCCTGCCGCGATGGAAGCACGCACCCCACCGGAGTTGACGATGCCAAAGTCGGTGCTCAGCTTCTCGGCGGTCGCGGTGGTGATGAGACGACCCAGGTTGGTCTGCTTGTTGCGCACGTTGGCGCGCTCACCGTCCAGTACGCCATCGGTGGCACCGATAACCACACCCAGCTCCTGCTGTCCCTTCTCCTGATAGGTGAGCAGGGTGTTGTAGAGTTCGGGATCCTTGACGATCTCTTCCTGAATGAAATCACCGTCCGCATTCTTCAGGTTGACCGGGATCAGATCGTACTGGGTCAGGGTCAGCTTGCCATTCTGATAGTCAAACTGGGCACGACCCACATACTTGCCCCACTCGTGAGCCTGCATGATCCAGGTGCCGTTCTGCTGATCCGGCTGGCAGTCGTCGCCCGGCTTGAAGTCGGCGTACTTGTCCGGGGTGCCCGGCTCCATGCAGACCGGGTTCTGGGAGTGACCACCGATGATGGCGTCCAGGGTGCCTGCCGGCAGCGCACGGGCCATCTCCACGTCACCCGGTGCGTTGCTGCCGTGCTGACCATTCTCGTAATGGCCCATGTGGGTGATGGCAAGAACCAGGTTCGCCTCTTTGTTGTCGCGGATCTGCTTGCCGAGATTGGCGGCTTCCGTGGTCGGATCGCGGAACTCGAGGGTCTGGACGTTGTTGGGATCCACCAGCTGGGCGGTGTCCTCTGTGGTCAGACCCAGCACGGCGACCTTGAGGCCGCTCTCCAGCTTGAACACCTTGTAGGGATCGAAGTAGCGCTTGCCGCTCGTCTTGTCATAGATGTTGGCGGAGATCATCGGGAACTGGGCCCACTGACGCTGTTTCTCGAGGATGGTCAGGGGGTTGTCGAACTCGTGGTTGCCCACCGCCATGGCATCGTAACGGATGCTGTTCATGGCCATGAAGTCCGGCTCTGCATCCTGCAGATCCGACTCTGGCACCCCGGTGTTGACGTCACCTCCGGAGAGCACCAGCACTTCGCTGCCCGCCGCTTTCGCCTCGGCACGCAGCCGCTCGACCAGGGTCTTCTGGGCCGCCATGCCATATTCGCCCTTGTCGTTGTGCCAGAAACGACCGTGGGTATCATTGGTATGCAAAATGGTCAGCTTGCAGACATTTTCGGTGCAGGGGGCGACGCTGTCGTTGCTTGAGGTATTGCAGCCGCTCAATGCGGCAAGCACTGCCAGTGCGATACTTCCTTTGACAAATTTATAATTCATTTCCATATCACCTTGTTATTTTGTTATTGGACGACCCTATCCAGGATCGGGCGGTAATATAACAAACAACATGTGACGGTTTTTCATCGGCGACTCACAAATTCCGCCAAATGTGATCATCCACGCAACCTGTTTCCCCTATTTGGAACAGAGGCACCCCACTCGCAGAGCAATTTCCCCCATGATGGCAGCCCGCCGGTAACGGTTATGGCATACTGCCCGCCAATCAATGCCAAGGAGTGCCTGGAATGGCCAAGTACGACAAAATTTCCCCCGAAACCCAGCAGGAGGCGATGAAGATCGCCCGTGCCAACCAGAAGCCGGGGCAGACCAAGGAGCAAACCCAGCTCATCGCCCAGGGGATCCAGAAGGGCATAGACGAATACAAGAAACAGATGAAGGCGAAGGCCCGCGAGGCCAGCCGCCAGAAGAAACTGCAAGCCAAAGCCAGGCACTCTTCCCAAGAGACGCCGGAAGAGGAGAGCGAAGCCGAGGTCATCGAGCTCACCCGCCAGCACCCGCTGCCCTGGATCCTGCTGGTGCTGAGCTGGCTGGTATTTGCCGTGCTCTGGTTCTGGTTCCGCTGATCCTGCCCAGGCAAACCTTTGCCCTGCGATCCGCTTCACAGCCCGGGCGCGGGGGACTGGTCATTCCCCACCCGGACTGCCTACACTCTGCCCCCCTTGTCAGGAGACACTCATCATGAACCCGGCCCCGCTCTATCTGCTGGCTCCCCTCGCCCTCTTCCTCGTGACCCTGGTGCTCTATCGCATCTCGCCACTGCGGGCGGTTGCCGCCGGCCATGCCCGCTGGTTTATCCTGCCCGCCTTCACCCTCTTTATCCTGCTCATCGTCATCAATGGCGCTGCGGATCCCGCCCTGAGAAGCCCTGCTTTCCACTGGCTGATGCCGGGGTTCGGCTTTGCCCTGAGCCTGTTCCCTGCCCTGCCCAAGGCACTGGTACCGCGCCTGGCTATCAAGGAGGGAGCCTTTGCTGCCCTGGGTCTGATGCTGATGAGCCTTGCCATGGTCTACTGATCGGCAAGCGCTGGCGTCACGATGGCGCCAGTCCCCTTCTTGTACAAAGAATGGCCTTCAGGCATCTTGGTGGGCGGATAACCGGCATGGAGGCCAGATGAACAATCCGCCCGATTTCATGGCACTGTGGGATTATCAGGATCCCGTTGCCAGCGCCCAGCGTTTTCAAGCACTGCTGCCCGAGGCGCGTGCCGCCAACCTGCAATGGGAGCTGGAGCTCCTCACCCAGATAGCCCGCACCCATTCGCTGCAACGCCAGTTTGCACAGGCGCACCAGCTGCTCGACGAGATAGAACCCCGCCTCACCGAGGCGACTCCACGGGCCCGCCTGCGCGCCTTGCTGGAGCGTGGCCGCACCTTCAACTCCGCCGGTGACAAGGCCAGCGCCAGAGCCCTGTTTGAACAGGCCTGGCAACTGGGAGAGCAGTACGAAGAGCACTATCTGGCCATCGATGCGGCCCACATGGTGGCCATCGCCGCCCCCTTGGAGGAGCAGAGCCACTGGCACCAGCTGGCGATGACCCTGGCCGAGCGCAGTCACGACAAGCGGACGCGAGGCTGGCTCGCCAGCCTCTATAACAATCAGGGCTGGACCCTGTTCGAGCTGGGTCGCCTCGACGAGGCCATCGCCTGTCAGCAAAAGTGCCTGGCTTGGCACGAGCAGCACAACAACCAGGGCAAAGCCTTTATCGCCCGCTGGAGTCTGGCGCGCCTGAGCCGGGCCCAGGAGCGCCATGAACAGGCCATGGCCGAACTGGCACAGTTGCGCGACGACATGGCCGCCGTCGGCACCCCCGAGGATGGCTATGTGTTCGAGGAGCTGGGGGAGAATGCACTCGTGCTCAATGATCCCGCGGCGACCGAGTACTTTGCCCGCGCCTGGTTTCTGCTGTCACAGGATGGCTGGTTCACCGCCAACGAGGCAGAACGGCTGGCCAGGCTCAAGCAGCTCGCCAAACTCTGATAAGCGTGCGGGGCGACCAATTGGCCGCCCCGCACATCAGCATGTCTGCCCGGGAGCAGAGGTGACGGCTCAGGCCGGACTCGCCTCTTCCCAGCTCTGCTTCTTGCGATAAATCGTGGAAGGGCTTATTTCCAGCAGGGCCGCCGCCTTGGGGATGTTGCCATCACAACTGGCGATGGCCTGTTCGATGGCCTCCTTTTCCACCTGCCAGAGCGGACGAACCTGCCTGCGAACGACCACGGGTTCTGACTGGGGATCCGCGATCCCGACCGCAGGCTCCGGGGCCAGGGTACGCCCCCCGTTGAGGGGAGGTGGCAGGATATCCGGGCTCACCAGCTCGCCATCGTTGAGCACCACTATGTTGCGCACCACGTTTTGCAGCTCGCGCACGTTGCCGGGCCAGGGGTAGTCGAGCAGCACCTGCACTGCGTCCGCATCAAAGTCCCTGAATCGCTTGTTCTCCTCACCGGCATAACGCAGCAGCAACTCCCGGGCCAGCAGCAGGATGTCCTCTCCCCGCTCCCTCAGGGGGGGCAGCGCCAGCGGGATCACGTGCAGGCGGTAGTAAAGGTCTTCACGAAACCGTCCGGCCTTGACCTCCACCAGGGGATCCCGGTTGGTGGCGCAGACAAAGCGCACATCCACCGTCTCCAGCTTGCCGCTGCCGACCCGCTGCAGGGTGCCGGTCTGGATGAAACGCAGCAGCTTGCTCTGCAGGTCGAGATCCATCTCGCAGATCTCGTCGAGGAAGAGGGTGCCGCCGTTCGCCAGACTGGCCGCCCCCTTGCGATCCCCCTGGGCACCGGTAAACGACCCCTTCACGTGGCCGAAGATCTCGCTCTCCATCAGGTCATGGGGAATGGCGGCGCAGTTGAGGGCGATGAAAGGCTGATCCCGACGCGGGCTGCACTGGTGAATGGCCTCGGCGCACACCTCCTTGCCGGTGCCGCTCTCGCCGGTGATGAAGACGGTGGCCTTGCTCGGCGCCGCGCTCTCGATGATGCGATAGACCGCCTGCATCGCCATGGAGGCGCCGATGAAACCGGCAAAGGAGCTGCGCTCGAAGTTTTCCCGATACTGGGCCACCAGCGAGCTGAGCTGCTGGTGCTTCAGGGCATTGCGCGCCGTGGCGCACAGGCGCTTGCCATCGAACGGCTTGGTGAGAAAATCGAAGGCCCCGAACCGCATCGCCTCCACCGCCACATCCACCGAGCCGTGAGCGGTGATCACCACCACGGAGCAGGGCAGTTGCCGCTCCGTGATCTGCTGCAAGATGTCCATGCCGGACATGTCGGGCAACTCCAGGTCGAGCAGCACCACGGGGGGCGGGCTTGCCAGCAATTGTGCCAAAGCCTGCTGGCCACAGTCTGCCAGCTGCACCTCGTAGCCATCCTGGGCCAGATACTGCTCATAGACGACCGCCAGACTGCGGGTATCTTCCACCAACAGGACACGGGGTTTGCTTTCAGCCACGAGATCCATCCTTGCGCTTGATTTTGTTGTCTATTCTGGGGGCTAGCCGCCACACACTCAAGACGGCCTCATCGCTTTATCCGGGGGATTGCGACAATACACAAGCAAAAACGGCTCCCTGGGGAGCCGTTTTTATGGTGCTTTGAGCTTATTTTTTGGCGTTGTCGCCATCGGCAGCCGGTTTTTCGATGGCCAGCAGCTCTACGTCAAATACCAGCACGGCGTTGGCCGGGATGGAACCTGCACCGTGCTCGCCATAGGCCAGCTTGGACGGCAGGAAGAACTTGAACTTGGAGCCGACCGGCATCAGTTGCACCCCTTCGGTCCAGCCCGGGATCACCTGGTTGAGCGGGAAGGTAGCCGGCTCGCCGCGATCGACGGAGCTGTCAAACTTGGTGCCATCGGTCAGGGTACCGGTGTAGTGTACCTTGACGATGTCGGTGGCCTTCGGCTTGGCGCCGTCACCCATCTTCTCGACCTGATATTGCAGGCCGGACTCAGTGCTCTTCACGCCCTCTTTCTTGGCGTTGGCAGCCAAGAACTCTTCACCCTTCTTCAGGTTTTCCACGGCATCCTTGTCGGCCTTCGCCTTGGTCAGCTCGTTGATCTTGGCGTCGTATTCCTGCAGAACCTTCTGGATCTCCTCGTCGGTCATCTTGGCTTCTTTGCCCAGACCGTCGGTGACACCCTTCAGGATCACGGTGTTGTCCAGCTTGATGCCGAGCTCCTGCTGGCGCTCCAGGGTATTGGCGATATAACGACCCATGGAGAGGCCGATCGCATAGCCGGATTGCTCTTCAAAGCTCTTGGCCTCAGCCTTGGGGGCCTCTGCCGGCTTGCTGGCTTCTGCCTTGACCTCTGCGGTGTTGGTCGCAGCAGGTTTCTCATCTTTTTGGCAAGCAGTCAGACCGACGGCAACCGCCGCAGCCAACAGGGACACCTTCAGAAAATTGTTCATCAGTTTCTCCAAAACTCTAAATACCGCTCTCGGTTCCTTCGTGAAATGAGAGGTTTATCGTGATAAGCGCCTTATACTAACGCCGTGATCGCAGGTAACGAAAGCATGAGACAGGAAAAATGATCAAAAGTGCCATTTATCTCATCGGTATTTGCCTGATGCTGACGGGGTGCGAACAACGCTCACTTCCCAGCCAGCAGATCCGCCTCGCCAACCAGGGTCTGCTGAGCGCGGATCTCGCCAGTTCCGGCAAGCTCGCGCTGGTCTCCAGCCTGGGTCAGGGCACTGTGGTGTGGGATCTGGAACAGGGCAAGGAGCGCTGGCGCTGGCGCCAGAGCGATGACCAGGAGGAGTTCGTCACCCTGACCCGCTTCTCCCCCGATGACAGCCATGCCATCACCGCCACCCAGCACACCTTCGCCATCTGGCGCTTGCAGGATGGCCGCTCCCAGGGCTACTACTCCCTGCCAGAATCCCGCCTGCGCGATGCGGCGATCTCGGCGGATGGCCGCCAGGTGCTCATCGGCCGTGAAGACGGCAAGGCGGAAGTGGTCGACACCCAGACCGGACGCCGGCTGCAATTCCTCGGCCACACCGAACAGGTCAACACGGTGGATCTCTCCCCCAATGGTCGCTATGCCCTCACCGGCGGCAACGATTACAGCGCCTATCTGTGGGATACCCGCACGGGCCAGGTGGTGTGGCGCTTCAACCACGCCGGGCGAGTCGTGATGGCGAGACTGGATCCGTCCGGACGCTTCGCCTTCACCGCAGACAGTCGCCAGGCCAGCATCTGGGATCTCAAAACCGGCAAGGAGCACAGCCGGTTGCAATATGATCACCGCTTCGAGGTCTACACCAGCGCCCGCTTCGCCAACGGCGGCAACTGGCTCATCACCGGCGCCCCCTCCCGCCAGCTCACTCTGTGGCAGGTGAGTGACGGCCAGCCGTTGCAGAGCTGGCGCGTCTCGCCCCATCCCAAGGTGAAACCGCCTAGCGCTGTGGTCTATGGCGTGGCTTTGCGCGACAATGACCACCTCGTCAGTGCCAGCTCCAGTGGCCTGGCTGAAATCTGGACTATCAAGTAAGGACCAAAAGGCCCATGAGTCAGCAACTAAACGAACGCCTCGAAACCCTGGAAAGCCGCCTCGCCTTTGCCGAATATACGGTGGAGCAGCTCAACGACGAGGTCACCACCCAGGGTCGCGAGCTGGACCGGCTCAAACACCAGATCCATCTACTGGTGGATAAATTGCAGAGCGTACAGCCGAGCCAGATCGCCAGCATGGCCGAAGAGACGCCGCCACCGCACTACTGATGCGTGCCAGCCATAAAAAAACCCGCGCCATGCGCGGGTTTTTTTATCATCGGCCAGGCCGTGATCAGTGCTGATGGCCCTTGCCGCCACAACCACCACCACCGCAGCAACCACCGTGACCGTGATCGTCGCCGTGATCGTGTGCATGGTTGTGACCATGGCCGCCACAGCAGCCACCGTGGTCATGATCGTGATCATGGCCGTGATCATGGTCATGACCATGATCGTGACCGCAGCCACCAGCGCCGTGCACATGGCCATGGGCCAGCTCTTCGGCGGTCGCGGCACGCACGTCCTTGATCTCGACCTTGAAGCCCAGGGTCACGCCAGCCAGGGGATGGTTGCCGTCCACCTTGATGAACTCCTCGGACACCTCGATGACGGTCACCGGGCGGTGACCATCGTCGGTCTCGGCCACAAAAGTATCCCCTTCAGACACTTCCATACCGTCGAACAGCTCGCCGGGCACTTCCTGCACCAGATTCTCGTCGTACTCGCCATAGGCCTGGTTCGGCGTCAGGGTGACGTCGAACGCCTCGCCCACGCTGCGACCTTCCAGCTCGGCTTCGAGGCCGGAGACCAGGTAACGGGTACCGTGCAGATACACCAGCGGCTCTTTACCGACAGTGGTGTCGATGACTTCACCGTGTTCGTCGGTGACCGTGTATTCCAGCGTAACCACGCTCAGGGGAGCTACTTTCATGTCAGGGATCCTGCGGATAGAAAAAAACGGGCTCAGAATACCTCAAAAAGGCAGACAAGCATATGGTCGGCCCGGCTTCAGTATGATGAAAAAGTCATCAACAGCGACCCGCCTGACCGGCGTACCATCACCTTGAGGCATGTCCCTCACTCGGGACGAAACACCCCTATCACCTGCTCCGCCTCACGCGTGGCCTTGTCCACCTGCTCCTGGGTCTGCACCTGGGTATCCCCGCACTCGACACAGGTCACCTTCTCGACTCCATGCTCCATATACAGCATCATGGTGTCCATCTTGCCGCACGCCGGGCAAACCGCCCCGGCAATGAAGCGTTTTTTACGTCTGGTTTCCATTTTTGTTACCTCCAGGCAGCATCATATCAGGGTTTTTACATGCATCACGCCATCGAATATCAGCATTTTTCCACTTCCACCCTTCAGGTCGGCCCCCGCAAACGCTCCCCCATGGGCCAATTGCTGCGCGTCACCCAGGGGGCGGCGCTGCTGAAATTGGGTGCCCATGAGCTGCTGCTGACACCTGGCAGCCACTTCTGGCTCTGTGCAGATGCCCTCGCCGCCTTCACCCCTCTGGCTGACTGCCAGCATGATCTGCTGGCCTGCTCCGTGCGGGTGCCCCAGCCCGCCCAGGCTGGCTGGTTGCAGGCAAGCCCGTTGATGGACGCACTGCTGGACAGCCTGGCGGCCTGGTCACGCCCCCGCGACTGGCAAGGCCCCTATGGGCAGCGGCTGCAAGTGATAGGGGATGAGTTGCACGGCTGCACCACCTCGTCCCTGGGGGATCAGGCACTGCAAGATGCCTGGCAAGCCCTGGCCAGAGCGCAGCCGGATAGCGTGGCTGCCTGGCAGACCCTGCTGGGCACTCGCGGTCTCGAGGGCCCGGACGCCCGGGCACTGCAGGATCAGTGGCAACTGTTGCAGGGGATTCGCCTGCTGCGAAGCGGCAGCACACCGTCACAGGTGGTGAGCAGGCTGGGTTATCGGGATGAAAGCGCGCTGGCCGAGGCTCATCTGCAATGGCTCGGGGCGCCCCTCTCCCCTCAGCCGTCCGCGACCCGATAAGAGAGGCATAAAAGGATGGCAAAAGAAATCCAGTTTTGCGGCTCACCGCCGCTAACAACAAAGGAGTCATTCATGTCACCATCCTTTATGCTGAACACCCGATTGACCGTCACCGACTAGATCAACAGGACATCCGCCATGACGAGCAAGGCCAACCAATCCCAGGGCATGTTGCTGTTCCACCTCTCTGCCAGACAATCCTTCGCCATCGGTACCCTCAAGGTGAAGGAGATCGTGCCCTACACCCAGCTCACCGCCCTGCCACAATCCCATCCCACCGTGCTCGGGGCCGCCAGCATGCGCGGCACCACCATCCCGGTGATCGACATGGCAATGGCCGTGGGCTACCGCCCCATCAGCCGGGAGGAGATGCCCCACTGCTTCATCATCATCACCGATTGCCGCCGCACCCTGGTGGGCTTTCTGGTGCGGGGCATCGACAAGATCACCGAGTGCAACTGGCGTGACATCGAGCCGCCCCCTCCCTCCTTGGGACAGAACGTCTTCGTCACCGGCGTGACCCGGGTGGGAGATCAGTTGATCCAGTTGCTGGATGTGGAGCTCATCCTGTCGCGGGTCTATCCGGACGATCCCAGCCATCTCTACCCCGTGCTGACCGACGTGCAGCGCGAGCGGCTCAAGCCGATGCGGATCCTGCTGGTGGACGACTCCTCCGTCGCCCGTCGCCAGCTCATGGCGGCGCTCGATTACATCAACATCCCCTACGAGGTCTGCACCAACGGACGCGACGCCCTCACCCTGATGCAGACCCGGGTCTCCCAGGGCACGCGGATCGACATCCTGGTGAGCGATATCGAGATGCCGGGGCTGGATGGTTACGAGCTGGCCTTCGAGGTGCAGAGCGATGCCAAGCTGGCGGGAGCCTACATCATCCTGCACACCTCCCTCTCCAGCGAGATCAGCGTGGAGCGGGCCCATCAGGTCGGCGCCCACGAGGCGCTCACCAAGTTTGAAGCCAACGAACTGATCCAGGCCATGCTGCGCGGCGCCGAGCACCACGATCGTCTGCTGGCCTGATGTCGCGGCGAGCCAAGGGCTCGCCGCACCCTTTTCCTCCCAGCTCTTCCGAGTCGCTGCATGTTGACAGAAAGCCACTTCCACGCCCCCTGGTGGGCCCGCAACCCCCATCTGCAAACCATTTTGCCCAAGTGGCTGCGCCGCTCGCCTGCCCGCTTCATCCAGGAGCGCTTCGAACTCCCGGACGGCGATTTCGTCGATCTGGCCTGGAGCGGCGAACCCGGCCAGGATGAACAACCCCTGGTGGTGGTGTTCCACGGACTGGAGGGGAGCATTCACTCCCACTATGCCAAAGGGCTCTTTGCCCACCTGCAGCGGCAAGGGAACGAGGCGGTGCTGATGCACTTTCGGGGGTGCAGTGGCGAGCCGAATCGGCTGCTGCAGGCCTATCACTCAGGCGCCATCGAGGACGCCCAAGCGGTGATTGCCGAGCTGGGGCGGCGTTTTCCTGGCCGTCCCCTGGTCGCCATCGGCTATTCCCTGGGGGGCAACATGCTGGTCAATCTGCTGGCGCGGGCCTGCCCGGCACCATTGAAGGCGGCGGTGGTAGTGTCGGCCCCGCTGCAACTGGCAAGCTGTGCCGATCGGGTCAATCAGGGCTTCTCACGGGTCTATCAGAACTACCTGCTGCGCACCATGCGAACCAACCTGCAAAGCAAGATCCGGCGCCAGAGCGCGGCACGGGCGCGCTGGCAGCCGGCCCAGATCACCCGCATCGCCACACTGAGGGAGTTCGACGAGCTGGTGACGGCACCGCTCCATGGTTTCGAAAGCGCCGATCACTACTACCAGACCTGCTCCGGCCTGAGCCTGCTGGCCCGCATTCCCATCCCGACCCTCGTCATTCACGCCGCCGACGATCCCTTCATGACCGATGCCGTCATTCCGGCGGCGGAGCAGCTCTCCCCTCTGGTGCGCTACGAGCTGAGCCGCCAGGGCGGCCACGTGGGCTTCCTGCACGGCTCTCCCTGGCGCCCCCGTTTCTGGCTGGATGAGCGCATCAGCCAGTGGTTGCGGCAACAGACTCAGGGCGCGAACCGGTAACCGTTGCGCCCCTCTTCCTTGGCCTGATAGAGGGCGCCATCGACCCGCTCGAGCAGCATGACGAGGCTCTCCCCGGCTCGCCACTGGGCTATCCCCTGGCTCAGGGTGAGGTGGGGGGCTACGTCGGAATCCTCATGGGGCAGAGCCCTGGCCGCCAGAGTGGCGCGAATGCGCTCCGCCACCTCCTGGCCACCGGCCAGCGTCGTCTCCTGCAGCAACACCACGAACTCCTCTCCCCCGTAGCGCGCCACCAGATCGCCGGGCTCCCGCACACTCTCCTCCAGGCACTCGGCCACCAAGATCAGGCACTCATCCCCCGCCTGATGCCCATAGCGATCGTTGTAGCGCTTGAAGAAATCCACATCGAGCAGGATCACGGTGAGCGGTACATCCTGGGTGGTGCCTTGCGCAATGGCACGCTTGCACGCCTGATCGAAGTGGCGACGGTTGGCTATGCCGGTCAGGGGATCCCGGTTGGCCATGGCATTCATCTTGTTTGCCAGCATCAGGTTGTCGTGCTCCCTTGACACCGCAAGCTCGAACCAGCCGTTGAGCATGCGCCGTCCCGTCTCCAGCACCACTAGCAAGACCCCGACCACTATGGTGTTGACCAGAACAAAGGGCTCAGGACTCCAGGAGGCTCTCACCAACAAGAACAGCAGGGGGACCGACACCAGTGCGTAAAACAGCCGCACATCGCAATACGCGGCGACGAGACCGGTCAGCAGCAACAGACTGACCATGTTGAAAATGAAACTGAAGCCTCCCTTCAAGTCGACGATCGAGATGGTGTAACCCACCATGGCCCAGGCCAGCCCCCAGGCCAGGGCACAGACGCACAGGGACACCAGCCAGATGGCATGGGGTTGACGGGAGAGCCAGCCCCACCCGAGCGGCAGCAGCAGGCCAACACCTATCATGGCAAAGAGCTGCCATTTGTAGGACCAGGGCAGGTTGCCGACCAGTACCAGGTGTGCATCCCGATAGATGTAGAAGCGGGTCAGCAGAAATACGAGGGCGATGAGATTGATGACCCAGTACCAGCGCAAACCGGCACTCAGGGCACGGCGGCGGGCATCGAACAGATGCTGTTCGAATTGGCTGGAGGGTCGGCGTTCGTCAATGGATGGCATGGCACCCCTCGTGCGAAACGAGACAAATCCCTTGCGCTTGCCGACCAGACACCGACAATATCCGCAACCCACTGCGTGAAGATGAAATCATGATTATCCCCTGGCAAGAACTGGAGCCGGACACCCTCACCAACCTGCTCGAACACTTTGTGCTGCAAGAAGGCACCGAATACGGTGAACAGGATGTCAGCCTGACCGACAAGGTCGAAGCAGTCAGGCAACAATTGCTACAAGGTAGCGCCGTGCTTGTCTACAGCGAGCTGCACGAAAGTGTCAATGTCGTCCCAAAGACTCATTTAGGCAAGTCTCCCACTGACGACTTCCCCCAAGCGTAACGCGGTCACGGCTTATCGGGCGGCTCACCCCGCCCTCCCCCTATCCAACTCGCACCATCAGGCCGCATGGCCAGCTCGCCACCCAGCAGCACCTATTCCGGCGTCCCCAGAGCACAGGGCAGCCCTCGTTCACCGCTATTGCCGGGAAGCGTGGGGGCAGCGGGAGGATGACGGCGCACTTGACCGCACTTTGGGCCACCCCTTATAACGGAACTCCCAAGGAAGAGAGAATTCTATGTCCGCCAAGCATCCCATCATCGCGGTCACCGGTTCGTCCGGTGCCGGTACTTCCACCTCCACCAACGCCTTTCGCTCCATGTTCCACCAGCTTGGATACAAGGCGGCCGTGGTCGAGGGGGACAGTTTTCACCGCTACACCAGGCCCGAGATGGACGTGGCTATCCGCAAGGCCCGGGAGCAGGGGCGGCATATCAGCTACTTCGGCCCGGAGGCCAACGACTTCGGTCTGCTGGAGTCCTTTTTCCAGGAGTATGGCCAGAGCGGCACAGGCCAGTACCGGCGCTATCTGCACAGCTTCGACGAGGCGGTGCCTTTCAACCAGATGCCGGGCACCTTCACCCCCTGGCAGGATCTGCCCGGCGAGACGGATCTGCTGTTCTACGAAGGACTGCATGGCGGCGTGGTCACGGGGGAGCACAACGTGGCGCGGCACGTGGACTTTCTCATCGGCGTGGTGCCCATCGTCAACCTGGAGTGGATCCAGAAGCTCATTCGCGACACCTCGGAACGCGGCCACTCCCGCGAGGCGGTGACCGACTCCATCGTGCGTTCCATGGATGACTACATCAACTTCATCACGCCGCAGTTCTCCCGCACCCACATCAACTTCCAGCGGGTGCCGACCGTCGATACTTCCAACCCCTTTAGCGCCAAGGTGATACCCAGCCTGGACGAGAGTATGCTGGTGATCAGGTTTCGGGGCATCAAGCAGGTGGACTTCCCCTACCTGCTGTCGATGATAGACGGCGCCTTCATGTCCAGGATGAACACCATCGTCGTGCCGGGTGGCAAGATGGGCTTCGCAATGGAACTGATCCTGCGCCCCCTGATCCAGCAACTGATCGAAACGGGCAAGATCACCTGAGCCAAGGAGCTTAACGATGCGCGCTGCACTTATCTCATTCACGCTGGCAACCCTGCTGGGCGGTTGCAGCTCCGGCCCCGCCGCACCCACGGTCGAAACGGGCACCATGGTGGTTCGCCCGGCGGAGCATTGGACCTACGGGGCGACACCACGCTATGCGCTGGCCGAACAATTCCAGTATGCGGGCAACAGCGCCGCGCCCTGGCTCGAGCCGGTACAGCAGGCCGTCATCCGGCAACTGGACGGCAAAGGCTGGCGCAGCGTTCCCCTGGATGAGGCCGACGTATGGGTCGCCATCGGGGTAGCTGGCAGCCAGGACATGAGCGATGGCGAGATCTTCTCCCGCCTCGGCATGACACCGGGCCTGAACGCCGCTACCAATGCCCGCAAGGGGACCCTGGCCGTCGTGCTGCTCGACGGGCATAGCCAGAAAGCGGTGTGGAGCAGCGCCATCCAGCTCGCCAGCGATGTGCCTGTCGCAGAGGAAGCCCGTGGCCAGCTTAGCCAGCAACTGGCCGCCCAGCTGCTGGGCTCGATACCGTCAGACTGATGTCTCGTTCAACAAAAACGGCCTGCTTCACACAGGCCGTTTTCCATGCACGCCGTGACGGCATCAGGGTCACTTCAACTCGCAGGTCAGCTGGGTCACACCGCTCTTGACCAGGGTAGCCTGCTTGTCCTGACGGGAGAAGGTAGTCACCCCGTCGGAATAGCTGGCAGTCTCTTTGGGCGACTCGATGCGCCCCAGCTTGTGATAGACACCGGCATAAGGGAACTGCACCATGTCGGCCTGGGCATCATAGGTGATGGCCAGCAACTCTTCCCCGCACTGATACTGGCTGTATTGATACTGGGTCGGCTGCGGCATGCTGCAGGCGGCCAGACCGAACAGGGGAAGCAACATCATCATTTTTTTCATCGCACTTTCCTTATGTCATGGCGTTATCGACGGGACAAACTATAGCGGTCAACCCTCAAGGATTTGATAACTATGGGTAATTTCTACCGCTTTTTCCAACATCAGGGAAACTGAACAATATTTTTCCATGGACAGATCCACCGCACGGGCGACCTGCTTCTCCGCCAGCCCCTTGCCGGTCACCACGAACTTGAGGTGGATCTGCTCAAATACCCGGGGAACGGTATCGGCGCGGGTCCCTTCCAGTTCGACATGGCAGGCGGTCACGGACTGACGGGCCTTCTCCAGAATGGAGACCACATCGATGGAGCTGCAACCGCCGACAGCCAGCAGGATCATCTCCATCGGGCTGGCACCTTCACCCGGGTTGGCGCCATCCAGGGTCACCTGATGACCGGACTCGCTCTCCCCCACAAACTTCATGCCTTCCACCCAGCTGACCTTGGCTTTCATCTCTCACTTTCCTCTCAATGACAACGGTTCTAACGCCCATAGCATACCTCAAGCCGGGGTCGAGTGGCACATGCGCCAGGATCTTGCCCGTTCCCGACGATAAAGCCCCGTTTGTGGCGACAGCAGCCTCTCCTGCGAAACGGACGACGACCCAAAGGGAAATAGATCGAAATCAACATCCGACCTCCTCTTCTTGCCTAGAATGCCCCGGACGACGCAGCAGATGGCGGCTCACCGGTGGACGGCAAAACCCCAAAGCCTTGTCAGCACAGGCAAAGGCTCTTATTCTACTGCGACCAAAGAGTAAGGAATGGCAAGCTTGGCAACTTGCCTGGACGCACAGTCCATAAAAATGACACTACAGAGGAAGTCTCATGATCATTGGCAAACCGCAAAGCGATCCCACCCTTGAGTGGTTCTTGTCGCATTGCCACATTCATAAGTATCCCGCCAAGAGCACCCTGATCCACGCCGGTGAAAAAGCGGAAACCCTCTACTACATCGTCAAGGGCACCGTCGCCGTCCTGATCAAGGATGACGAAGGCAAGGAGATGATCCTTTCCTACCTGAATCAGGGGGATTTCCTGGGCGAGATGGGGATGTTCGAAGAGAACGAGAATCCGGAGCGTTCCGCCTGGGTACGTGCCAAAGGCGCCTGCGAAGTCGCCGAGATCTCCTACAAGAAGTTCCGCCAGCTGATCCAGGTCAACCCGGACATCCTGATGCGTCTATCCGGTCAAATGGCCAAGCGCCTGCAACACACCAGCCAGAAGGTCGGCAACCTCGCCTTCCTGGACGTGACCGGCCGCATTGCCCAGACCCTGCTCAACCTGGCCAAACAGCCGGATGCCATGACCCACCCGGATGGCATGCAGATCAAGATCACCCGCCAGGAGATCGGCCAGATCGTCGGCTGCTCCCGTGAAACCGTCGGCCGCATCCTCAAGATGCTGGAAGAGCAGGAGCTCATCTCCGCCCACGGCAAGACCATAGTGGTGTTTGGTACCCGCTGACCGGGTTCCGCCGACGGCGCCCGCACAGCGCCGTTGGATAAAAAGGCTGCCCATGGCAGCCTTTTCCGATCCTCTCCCCTATAATCCCGAACGCCCCGCCGTCATGGCCTTCGCCAAGAGAACTCCTATGCACCTTCAATGCCCCCTTTGCCGCAGCCCCCTGCACCTTCATGCCGCCTCCCGCGGGGTCTATTGCGACAACAAGCACCATTTCGATCCCGCACCGGAAGGCTATCTGGACCTCATCCCCGGCAAGAAGAACCCCAAGGACAGCGACAGCCGGGCCCTGCTGCGCGCCAAGCGCCGCTTCCTGGAACAAGGCCACCAGCTGCCTCTGGTGGACGCCATGGCGAACCTGCTCGCTCCTCTTGGCGAGCGCGAGCTTGTCCACCTCGGCTGTGGCGAGGGGTACTACTGCCGCGCCCTGGCTGAGCGGCTGCCCGGCTGGCAGGTCGGCGGTTTCGATCTGGCCAAGAATGCCATCTTCGCCGCCAACAAGGCGCAACCGGAAGGCCAGTTCGTCATCGCCGACCCGGCGCGCGCCCCGCTGCTGCCTGGCACGGCCCAGGTGCTACTGGTCAACGACCTCAAGGTCAAGACGGAACTCCTGGTCAGCTGGCTGGCGCCGGGCGGCTATCTGCTCCACGTGCAGCCAGGCCCTCGCCATCAGTGGCAATTGCGCGTCAGCCTCAATCCGGTGAGCATGGAACATCCCCTGAGCTGGCCCGCCTTCACCGGGCTCGTCAGTGTTGCCCAGCAACGCGCCCAGTTCAGTACGGCGCTGGATCAGGGCCTGCGCGAGCACATTCTGGAGACCAGTCGCCTCGGCTGGCGTGCCAGCGGCGAGCAGCGCCACGCCTTCACCCACCAGGGGCCCGACGCCCTCGAGCAGGATCTGCTGCTCAGCCTGTGGCAAAAACCGCTGTGAACCGGTGACATACCATGAAAAAAAGCCCTGACGGGCCTTTTTGACAAAGCGAGTGCGCCTTTCCCCTGACAGGGAAGAGACACCCGACCACGCAGTAAGACAAAAAATGGGGCCCTCGGCCCCATTTTTCATCACGGCAGATCAGTTGCAGCTCGCCGCGCCCTGATCGACCCAGACGGCGGCCTTGCCGGGCTCATCGCCCTTGGTCCAGTACTGGGCCTTCCACTTGCGGCCGTTGTGGCTGGTGACATCACCGCCGTTGTAGACCACTCCGGCATCCCAACCCAGTTGCACCTGGCTCACCAGTTTCCACTGATCGGCGGTGCGGCTCGGCTCGTTGCCCTGGGTCCAATACTTGGCCTGCCACACCAGTTGCTTGTGGCTCACCTTGTCATTGGTGTTGTAGACGGTACCTGCACTCCAGGCCGGATGGTTGGCCGCATCCGGATCGCTGGCCTCGCAGCCACCACCTGTACTGGCCGGCTTGACGGTCAGGCGGGTAACGGCTGTGGCATCCAGCGCCCCGTCGGTGACCACCAGGGTCAGATCGTAGGCCGTATCACTGGTCACGTTCGAGCCCGTCACCACCAGGGTCGCGCTGTCCAGACCGGTGGCGCTGAGCCCGGCCGGCACTGTCCACTGATAGCTCAAGGCATCACCATTGGGGTCGGAAGCGGTGGCCTTGATGCTCACCTGCTTGCCGGCCTCGACGGTCGCACTGGCCGGTACGCTGACCACGGGGGGCAGGTTCGGCTGCGGCGCCTTGTTGGTGACCACCACCTGATCCTTGGCCGAGAGCCCCTGATCGTCCGTCACGGTCAGCTCGAACACCAGATTGATATCGCTGCTGACGGCATCCAGTACCACACGGGCCTTGGCCTGGGTAACATCCAGCAGGCTGGCCTGGGGTCCGGAGACCTGTTTCCAGCTGTAGGTCAGCGCCCCGTTTTCCGGATCGTGGGAGGCGCTGCCGTTGAGGGTCACCTCGGCCGGGCCGGTGGCACTCAGATCGCTGCCGGCATTGGCAACCGGCGGCTTGTTGGCCGGCGGCAGCGTACCCTCGCCGTGGCCCAGCCCCTCGTGCATGGCGTTGAGGATGTCGCCGTTGTCCGCATCAATTTCCCAGGCGAACAGACCGCCGAGCTGGTTCGCCAGCACGTACTGCCCCTTGGCCTTGACCGAGCGGTCGTTGTCAAAGGTGATGAGGTCGCCACTGCTGGCCTTGAAGACATAGGGGGCCTCGGCCGACTCGTCATAGCCCTGCTCCCAGCCTGCGCCCATGCGGTTGTTGACGATGTCGCGGTAATCCACCACGCCATTTTCCCAGGTACCGCTCACCGGTCCGGTGGCGGTGCCGGTGAAGGGGTTGCCGGCCTGGTAGTTCTTCACTCCGGTCCAGCCACGGCCATACATGGCCGCCCCCACCACTATCTTGCCCGGTGTCACCCCCTGACCCAGCAGCGCCTTGACGCCCTTGTCGGTGGTGTACTTGGTGGCCGGATCCCAGCTGGAGGCAAAGAGGTTGGTCTGGTGGGCCAGATTCGTCAGGTCGAAGGCGCCGCTGAAGTCGTAGCTCATCAGGAAGATGTGGTCCATGTACTGCTGGGCCGCCTGATAATCCACCTTGGCAATCTTGTCACCGCCGGCGCTGATGGCCGAGGTCAGCTCATACTGGCGGCCGGTCTCGGCTTCCAGTTCATCGAGCATGGCTCGCAACTCCTTCATCAGCACCACATAGGTAGCGCCGTCATTCGGGCCGCCCAGGCTGGGGTTGGCCCCCTGTCCGCCCGGGAACTCCCAGTCGATGTCCACGCCGTCGAAGAATTTCCAGGTCTGCAGGAACTCTTTGACCGAGGCGACGAAGGTATCGCGCTTGGTCTTGTCACCCAGGAAATAGAAGGGATCGGAGAGGGTCCATCCGCCGACAGACGGCAGGATCTTGAGGTCCGGGTGGGCCTGTTTGAGGGCCATCAGGTTGCCGAAGTTGCCCTTGTAGGGCTCATCCCAGGCGCTGAGGTTGCCCTGAGACATCTGGATCGCCGCCCAGGGATCATGGATGGAGACCTTGAAGTCTTCGCGGCCCGCACAGGAGCGCTGCAACGCCTCGAAGCTGCCGGAGATCTCTTTGAGGCTGTCGTTGATGCCGTTGCCACCGCAGATGGGGGTGAAGCCGTAGAGGATATGGGTCAGGTTCTGGGCCGGGATCTTGTCCACGGTGAACTTGCGACCATAGACACCCCACTCCACGTAGTAGGCCCCCACCACCTTGCCGGACTTGTTGGCGTAGGGCTTGTTGTTCTCCTTGAGGGGCGCATTGAGCGGCGCCAGGTGGCTGCCGTCGGTATCGGCGACCATCAGCTCCTTCTTGTCGGAGAGGGTGCAGCCGTCGGCGTTGCACAGGGCCACCTGCATCTGGTAACGCCCCCCCTTGGTGACCTTGAAGTTGGCAGTACCCGCGGCGGAGGCCGGGCCTGACCACACCTCCTTGCCATCGAGCAGTACCTTGGCGGTCTGTCCGACGTCACCGGACCAGAGGTTCCAGGTCACGCTGACGGGAGCGCCATCCTTGTGGACGGTCACCAGCTGGTTGTAGGCCGAAGCGGCCTGATTGACTTCAACGATGGCAAACTTGGTGGGGCCGGAGCCAATGGTGGGTTTGCCCGGGGCAGCGGCGAAGGCGGAGGTAGTGCAAAGCCCCCCGACCAGAAGCGCCAGCAGGGAAAGTTTTGGACTTAACATATTTGAACTTCCTTATTTCGTTATTGGAATTAACAACGAAAAAGGCAACGCAACCTGCCAGGTAACGCAGACAACATCGCAACCATGGCTTGGCCCATGGACGATACAACCTGTGGTGGCCCCGCTATCCTAGGTACGCAGACCCTTAGACCGGAAGCTTTGCGTCCCGGACTTTCATCCGGTTTGCCTTTTTGCACAACTTGATTTGCGACAAAAATAATCGCCGAATGACTATAGAGGAGAGTCGCCCGGGTGCCACCTGCCAAAAGTGACACCCAACAAGACTCAATTATCACCAATCACGAAAAATGGCGACGAAAGTGGCGCCATCATCGGCGATCATGACGTCTGGATGGCATTCAATAAATTTTCAGCCAATGCTCGATTCTGTGAGACCAGTCACTGAACCGGCATCAGCAGGCTGTTCATCAGGGCGCGCAGCTTGAGAGGTTTGACCGGTTTGCTCACGTAGCCGAAGCCGTGCTCACGGATCTGTGCCTGCAACTCGCTCTTGCGATCCGCACTGATGATGATGCCGCCGATACCGTTGCCGTGGGCCAGCCTGATCATGTGCAGCGCCTGCAACCCGGTCTTGCCGTCATCCAGGTGATAATCCGACAGCACCAGCGCAGGCAGGAAGCCGCCGCCGATGATCTCTTCCGCCTGCTCCAGGCTCTGGGCACAGCGCACCTCGCAGCCCCAGCGTCCCAGCAGCGAGGCCATGGCGATGAGGATATCCTCCTCGTTGTCGATGCAGAGGATCCTGACCCCTTCCAGCTGACTGTCTCGCAGGGCCGGGGTCGTCACCTGGCTGGGGATGACGGGCCGGGTCGCGAGGTTCAGGGTGATGGCAAAGACGGACCCCGCTCCGGGCCAGCTGCGCAGGGAGAGCTGATGACCCAGCACCAGCGAAATGCCGCGGGCGATGGCGAGCCCGAGGCCAAGCCCCTGCTCCCTGGCGGTGCGGGAGTGATCGAGGCGGGAAAACTCGTCGAAGATCGCCTCCTGCTTGCCCTCCGGGATGCCGGGGCCGTTGTCCCACACCTCGATGCGCACCTTATCCCCCATGCGGCGACAGCCGAGCAGCACCCGACCGCCGGGGTTGTAGCGAAATGCGTTGGTGAGGAAGTTCTGCAACACCCGCCGCAGCAAGCGCACATCGCTGTAGACCGCAAGGCGGCTCTCCACCACGGAGAACTGGATCCCACCGGCCTGGGCCAGCACGCCGAATTCCGCCTTGAGATTGTCCAGCACATCGCTCAGGGCGAAATCGAGCTTCTTCGCCTTGAACTTGCCCGCCTCGAGGCGCGAGATGTCCAGCAGATCCGTGATGAGATCCTCGGTCGCCCCCAGGGCGTCGTCGATGTGGCGAGCGATGCGGGTCGGTTCGTCCTCCGGGGGCAGCATCTCCAGCAAGGAGGAGGTAAAGAGCTTGGCCGCGTTCAGCGGCTGGGTCAGGTCGTGGCTCACCGCCGCAAGGAACCGGCTCTTGGACTGGTTGGCCCGCTCCACCTGCTGGTTTACCAGCAGCAGTTGGCGGTTGAGTTCGGAGAGCTCGTGGGTGCGCTCGGCCACCCGCGCCTCCAGGTGCTCGTTCGCTTCCCGCAGCACCCGCTCCGCCGCCCTGAACGGGGTGATATCGGTGAAGGTCATGACAAAGCCCCCCGCAGGCATGGGGTTGCCCTGCATCTCGATGACCCGGCCATCGGGACGCTCCCGCGCCGAGACATGGGGGCTGCCACGCTTCATGAAGGCAACCCGCCGCGCCACCTGGGCCTCGATGTCTCCCTGACCGCACAACCCCTGTCCGGCGTTGTAGCGGATGATCTCCTCGATGGAACGGCCCACCTGAATGAGACCGGGGGGATAGGAGAACAGCTCGATGTAGCGTCGGTTCCAGGCCACCAGCCTGAGCTCCCTGTCCACCACGGAGATCCCCTGCCCCATGTGTTCGATTGCCCCCTGCAACAGGCCGCGGTTGAAGCGGAACATGTCGGAGGCCTCGTCCACTATGGTGGCGATCTCCTCGAGCTGCATGTTGCGTCCCTGCAGGGCAGAGGCCAGCACCAGGCGGGCGGACGAGGTGCCGAATACCCCCGCCAGCAGTCGCTCCGTGTGGGCGATGAGCTCGGCGGAGGCCTGCATCTGGGGCGCCAGGGTGCCTCCCCGCTCGCCGGCGAAGCGACCGAAGGCCCGCTTGACGCGGCTGGAACCGACGAAGCGGGCCGCCAGCATCTCCAGCTCCTTCACCGAGACCCGCGCATGATAAAGCGCCGAGGTGTCCCGGCTCGTCTTGCCGACGAAGTTGGCGGCCTGCAGCCGCTCGCTCACCGCCGCCCGTGACAGCAGGGAGCCCGCCACATAGCCGGCGAGGTTGAGCAGAAGACTCAGGAAGAGGCACCAGGCCCCCAGACTCAGATCCCGCACCGCCGGCCAGTCTGGGGGCGCCAGCAGGGCTTCGAGGGGGGAGCCTGCCAGCAGTCCGCTCTCCGCCAGCAGGGTCACGAACCAGAGGCTGACCCCGAGGGCGAGCCCGAGATAGACCCCCTTGCGATTGCCATGACGCCAGTACAGGCCGAGCAGCAGGGCCGGTGCGAACTGGGCCACGGCCCCGAACGAGAGATAGCCGATGCGCGACAGACTGGTGAGATCCCCGAGCCAGAGATAGAGCGCCCAGGCCGCCAGCAAAATCAACAAGATGGCGCCCCGACGCACCTGCAGCAGCAACCGCATCAGGCGCTCGTCCCGCCCCTGTTGCCAGACCCGGCGCAGCAGGACCGGCAACACCAGATCGTTGCTCACCATGATGGCCAGGGCGATGGTGCAGACGATCACCATGCCGGTGGCCGCCGAGGTGCCGCCGAGGAAGGCCAGCATCGCCATGCCGTCGAATCCGAGGGACATGGGGAGGCTGATCACATAGGTGTCCGAGGCCATGTCTGCCCCGACCCACTGCTTGCCTGCCAGCGCCAGCGGCCAGATGAAGAGCCCCATCAGGAAGAGATAGAGGGGGAAGATCCAGCGGGCCCAGTGCAGATCCTGCCCCTGGTTGTTCTCCACCACGGTCACGTGAAACTGGCGCGGCAGGCAGATGACGGCACACATGGCGATCAGGGTGTAGATGGCGAGCTCCAGCAGGCCGCCCGGCGTCACCGCCACCACCGCATCGAGGAAGTCGCCCGCCACCAGGGTACGCGCCTCGCTCGGTCTGGCGATGATGAGCCAGAGCGCAAAGCCCCCCACCGCCATGAAGGCGAGCAGCTTGACCACGGACTCGAAGGCGATGGCCACCACCATGCCCCTGTGGTGCTCGGTGGCATCCAGGTTGCGGGTGCCGAACAGAATGCTGAACAGGGCCAGCAGCAGGGTGACCCCCAGCGCCAGCTCCGCCATGTTGCTGGTGGGGCTGACCCCCGTGCTGTTGGCCATCAGCAGATCGAGCCCGGTGACGATCGCCTTGAGCTGCAGCACCAGGTAGGGAAGTATCCCCATGACGGCGATGAGGCTGATCACCATGGCCAGGCGCTGGGACTTGCCATAACGAGCGGCAATGAAATCGGCGATGGAGGTGATGTGCTCACGCTTGGCCACCAGGATGAGGCGGGCCAGCAGGCGCCAGCCAAACAGGAACACCAGCATGGGGCCCAGGTAGATGGGCACCGGCGACCAGGGGGATTCGCTGGCCTGGCCCACGGTGCCGAAGAAGGTCCAGGAGGTGCAATAGACCGCCAGCGACAGGCTGTAGAGCAGAGGCTGCCCCTTGGGGCGACGGCGCTTGTTCTTGTCCGCCACATAGGCGATGAGGAACAGCAAGCCCAGATAGGCGAGCGACAACCCGATCAGCAGCCATCCTTGGTGCATCTATCTACTTCCCTTGTCCAGATAAGTCGGAGGCCTGCCGCGCCAGAGACCGGCAGACCTGTGTCATCGGCCCTGTTCAGGGCTCTCTTCACGCAGCCGCAACACGAAGACCGGCAGCACTACCAGCACCATGATAAAGAAGATGCCGCCCCCCAGCGGCTCGAACAGCACGCCGCAGATCGCCATCAGGGCCGCCACCGTCATGCCAAGACCCAGGGCCGCATAGAGCGCCTGGGTGGGGATCTGCTGCTCCGCGGGCAACTGGCGGGTCATGAAGCGGATGGCGCCGAGGTGACTGACGCAGAAGGTGACCCCGTGCAGCAGCTGGCCGAGCACCAGCACCGCCAGGTCGGTAGAACTGCCGAGCAGCACCCAGCGCACCACGCAGCCAAGGGCTCCCACCAGAAACAGGGTCTGGGCGCCGAAGCGCTGGAGGAAGCGCTTGTCCGCGGCGAACATGGCGATCTCCGCCACCACTCCCAGAGCCCAGAGATACCCGATCAGGGTGCCGCTGTAGCCGGCGCTCTTCCAGTAGATGGCGCTGAAACCGTAGTAGGCCGCGTGGCTCCCCTGCAGCAGGGCGGTGATGAGCAGGAAGCGGCGCACCGGGGCCGACCTGAGCGTGACGAGCAGCGAGGCCTTGGCCCGCTCCCCTTGCAGCTCCCGGGGGGCGGGCCGCAGCGGCAGCAGGCTGAGCCCCAGCATGATCAGCAGCCCGGCCACCATGGTGTGCAGCACCCAGTCGCTGCCAAAGTTGCCCACCAGGGCCCCCACCAGGGTGGAGGCGACGATAAAAGCAAAGGAGCCGCACAGCCGCACCTTGCCGTAGTCGAGGTGGGTCTGAACCACCATGCGGGTGGCAAGCGCCTCTCCCATGGGCATCAGGGTCGGGTAGATGAAGTTGGCCGCCAGGGTCAGCATCACCAGCCACCAGAGGCTGTGGCCCAGATAGAAACCGAGGAAGGCCAGCAGACTCAGCAGACAGAGCAGCCGGGTGACGGGCAGCAACTGGCCGGCCCCCTTGACTCGCCCCATCACCATCAGGTTGCCGGCAAAGCGGATGGCCATGCCCACCCCCAGCAACAGCCCTATCTGTTCAGTACTCACCCCGATGCCTTCCAGCCAGAGCGACCAGAACGGCAGATAGGCGCCATAAACGAAGTAGAAGGCGCCAAAAAACAGGGCTAACCAGGAGAACGCGGGCATAGAGGCTCGGGCTGCATGACAAGGGGCACAAATGATAACCGATTTCGGGGCGGGGATCCCCAGGCGGCATGACAGATAAAAACCATAATTATCAATAAAGTTGAACCTTTGTCACATCCCCCTGTCTATTGGGTAACACCGCTTCCTGATGAGTGTTGCAATCCTTCCACCCGCCCCTGGCGGGTTTCTTTTTTGCAGACGCCGACCTTCATGACAAAAGGGGCCCGAGGGCCCCTTTTCCTTCATGCTGGTCGACGACCATCAGAACACGTACTTGACCCGTGCACTGAGGTTGCGGCCAGGCTCGGTCTGCTTGCTGGTATCTGCGGTGGCGGCAAGGCCGGTGATGCTCTCGTAGCTCACGTACTCCTTGTCAAACAGGTTGAACACCCCCACGTTGAGCTGCAGGTCCTGCACCGGCTTGAACTGGGCATAGAGATCCACCACGCCCCAGCCTGCGCTCTTGATGTTGTCGTTGCCTCGCGCATCCTTGCCCACCTTGTCCATGTCGTCGGCAAAGCGCAATGCGGTGTTGATGTTCCAGTTCGGCTGCTCCAGACGCACCCCGACACTGCCGTTCAGGGGGCTCAGGCTGTTGATGTAGTTGCCCTCGCCATCCTTGCCCTCGATGTAGGCCAGGTTGCCCCAGACGTTGACCAGCTCGTTCAACCAGTAGTCTGCCTTGGCCTCGGCCCCCTTGGTGGTCGCCTTGTCCAGGTTCTGGTACTGATAGAGGGCGGTACGGCCTTCGGTGCCCACGGCCGTCAGCTCGATGAAGTCGTCGAACTTGTTGTAGAAGGTGGCCACTTCATAGCTGAACCCGCCACGGCTGCCGCGCACCCCCAGATCGATGCCGTCGCTGCTCTCTGGCTTGAGGTTCGGGTTGGGCTCGATGCGATAGCCATACACCTGGTGGTTCAGGGTGGAGAAGGCGTTGTCATACATGGGCACCTTGAAGCCGTGGCTGTACTGGGCGAACAGGTTCGCTGCCTCGTGCGCCTTGAACACCAGCCCCAGCTTGGGAGAGAACTCCCCTTCGGAGATCTTCTTCATGTTCTCGCCCGTGTAGGCGGGATCCTCGTCCGGGGTCATCTTGTAGTAGTCGTAACGCACGCCCGGGGTCAGCACCCAGCGCTCGCCGAACTTGATCTCGTCAAAGGCCCAGAGCGCACTGCGCTCGCTGGTGGTGGAGGGGAAGCTCAGCTCGTTGTAGCCGACGAAGTCACCCGGAACGGTCGGCCCCTTGAAGCGGGTGCGCTCGTTGTCGGTGTGCTCGTATTCCAGGCCCCAGGCCAGACGCTGGCTGGCGAGCGCCTTGTTGAACTTCACCTGGGCGCCCAGGCTCTCCTGCTCGAAACCGTTGTGATCCAGGGAGTTCTTGGTCACATAGGGGTTGCCCGGCATGACCGGATACTTGGACGAAGCGTACTGATCCAGGGTCTGCTTGGCGCGGCTGTAGTAGATCTTGCTGTCCACGCGATCCGCCCAGGGGGCGTTCAGGGCGAGGCCATGATCCAGTACCAGGGAGAGGTTGTCGGTCTCCTTGTCGGTAATGGGCTGGTTGAAGACGGAGCCCGCCTTGGTCAGATCGATGGCATCCGGATCCTGCCCCTCGGTGAAGTAATCCACCGTCAGTTTCAGGAACTGATCATCGGAGAGATTCCACTTGCTCTTGAACAGCACGGCCTGGCTGACGATGTCGAACTCGTTCTTGTCGCCGTCATAATTCTGGGTGACACCGCCATCGCGCCAGGTGTAGCGCAGCAGGTTCTCGACATCCCCGGCGCGCAGCGCACCCGTGATGCCGGCCATTCTCTGGTGGCTGCTGGAGGCATAACCCGTGGTCGCATCCAGATAGCTGTCGCGGCCCTTGAGGAAGTCGCCAGCATCCTTGGTGGTGATGGCAATGACGCCTCCCAGGGCATCGGAACCGTAAGCGGCGGAGGCCGGCCCTTTGGCCACTTCCACCTGCTTGATCATATCGGTGTCGAAGTAGGTCTGACCCACGCCGCCGTTCTTGTAGGCATCGTTCTGGCGCACACCGTCCTGCACCACCTTGACCCGGTTTTCGCTCATGCCGCGAATGGTGAAGGTCTGGGCATCTCCTGCGCCTCCCTGCACGCTCACCCCGGGCTCATAGCGGAACAGATCGGCGACGTTGCTGACGACCTGCTCTTCAATCTGCTCCGAGGTAATGACGGCGATGGGACCGGAAACATCTTCCAGCTTCTGTTCCATCCGGGAGCCGCTGACGACCATGACTTCATCGGCTTTCTTGTCTGCGGCGAAAGCGGGGGAGATCAGCCCGGCCGCCACGGCGAGGGCTATCAGGGAGGGGGTGTTGTTGTGCGCCACTGCAAAGTCCTTATTGAGAATTATTATCAAGCGGAAGGCATATTACCCCGCCAGAGACAAAGATCAATAATAAAGTGAATCATTCTCATTTCACTTTGTCATCATTCCCCCTTACACTGGCGCCACTTTTTCGCTCGCCATGCCGCCATCCCATGGTGCAGCCTTTTCCCATCCTCTGTTTCTTGAGTGAGTAACCATGATCCGACGACTCCCCCTGCTCGCCCTGCCCCTGCTGCTGCTGCTGGCCGCCTGCGCCACCACGTCGCAGAACACCCCACCCGAGACCCTCTATGACGCACGGCTCGATACGGCCCAGGGGCAGGCGCTGACCTTCGAGCAGGCGGTGGCCCGGGTGGCGGATGCCGACATCGTGCTGGTGGGGGAACTTCACACTCACCCGGCCATCCATCTGTTGCAGGCCCGTCTGCTGGCGGGGCTTGACGAGATATCGCAAGCCGATGGCCGGGCCCTGGTACTCTCCATGGAGCAGTTCAGCCGCGCCGATCAGCCGGTGCTGGATGCCTACCTGGCCGGACGCATCGGCGAATCGGCCCTCATTCGAGATGGCCATGCCTGGCCCAACTACCAGAGTGATTACCGCCCTCTGATGGAGTTCGCCAAGGCGCAGCACCTGCCAGTGATTGCCGCTAATGCCCCCAAACCTCTGGTGAGCTGCGTCGGTCAGGAGGGACCGGCCTGGCTCGACAAACTGCCGGCCAATCGCCGCAGCCAGCTGGCCCGCGAGCTGACTCTGGGGGATGACGGCTACCGCCAGAAGTTCATGGCTTCCATGCACCATGGGGATGCGGACGGCAACGCCCGTCGCTTCGCCGCCCAGACCAGCTGGGACGACACCATGGCCGAAAGCATGGTGGATTATCTGGGCAAGCATCCCGGCAGGCGCATCATGCATATCGCAGGCAACTTCCACGTGGAGGGGGGACTCGGGATCGCCAGTCGCATCGCCAGCCGCAATCCGGCACTCAAGGTGGCACTCATCGTGCCGCAAACCGGTGACGAGACAGCCCCCGGGAGAGACGCCGATGTCAGGGTCCGCATCGCTCCCCTGCCGGAACGCTGGCTAAATGCAAAGGAAATGAAGCAAGATATGGGCGCACTGCATCAATCCCGAAGCCGTGACTGCAGCCAATGGTTGCAACCCTCAAAATAGCCCAAGGATTTCATATGGATGTGTTACTCGTCATCGACATGCAACAGGGGTTGTTCGATAACCCCCGCCATCAGGATGCCCAGGTCATCGCCAACATCAATCGTCTGGCCGATCGCGTGCGGGGCCAACACGGACGGGTCATCTATGTGCAACACGACGAACCGGGTTCCGAACTGGAACCTGGCAGTGCGGGCTGGCAACTGCACGCCGATCTGGCCCCGTCTCCCCACGACAGCCGGGTGCGCAAGACCGCCTGTGACAGCTTCCTCGATACCGAGCTCGGCTTCCTGCTGGCAGAGCAGTCGGTAGACAGACTGCTTATCTGCGGCTGTGCCACCGACTTTTGCGTCGATACCACGTTGCGCAGCGCCGCCGCCAGGGGCTTTGACGCCTTTGCGGTGACCGACGCCCATACCACGGCGGACAGGCCGCACCTGAGTGCGGAGCAGATCATCCAGCACCACCACTTCATGTGGCAGCATCTGAGCCTGCCTCAAGGCAGAAGCGTGACCCTGCTCACGACGGATGAGCTGCTGGCCACCATTTAACCCGAGCGGGCGTGTTAAGCTGCCCGTCCTGATGTGAACACCCGATTGGAGTCTTGTGTGCGTCTACTCTCTGCCGTTGCCCTCACGCTGCTGTTACCGGCGCTCACCGCCTGCTCCGGATTGCCGGGGGCAGCACCCGATGGCCCGGCCCCCCTGTTCCACACCCATATCAGCGACGACGGGAGCAAGCGCTTCACCTTTGAGGCCGCCCCTCTCGACGTCCTGCCCACCCGGTTGCAGGAGGGAGATGACAACCGGCTGAGCCGCCGCGACAAGAGTTTGCTGGAACGCCGGGAAGCCCTGCAGGACGAGCAGCTCACCCAGATGCTGGCCACACGCAAGTATTGCCGAAGCGGCTATATCGTCCTCAGCCAGACCTCCTGGAAGATCCGCGGGGAATGCAACGAGAGCGCCACCCAGGCCGATCGCGATGCCTTCCCCAACCTGGCAGGCTGGCAGGAGTAACCCGGGACATAACAACAAAACGGGCAGCCCAGGCTGCCCGTTTCTCATCTCGCTGATTGTCCCCTCAAACGGGTTCATCCGCCGGGCTGGTCAGCTCGGCGCCATTGTCGATGCGTTTGTGCCCTTCCACCAGGTGAACGAAGTCCACCAGCTCGTCGCCGGAGACACGGAACGCCTGACCGAATCCTTTGACGAACAGCCCCTGCTCGGGCTTGAGCCTAAACAGCACGAAGTCCTTGAGGTTGGAGAGCCCTTTGACGATTTCGCCGAAGCGCCCTTCCAGCGCCGCAACGGCCTTCTCCCAGCGTGCGTCGTCGCGCGCCACCACCTCGGCGACCGCATCGAAGGTCAGACGCTTGCGGGCAAACAGCTCGCGGGCACCGGTTTCGTCCTCGATCAGCATCAGCGATACCTTGGGCACCTGTTGCAGGTTGCGGGCGTGGCGAGCTATCTCGGAGATGAGCACATAGTATCCATCTTCCTGCAGCACGAAGGGGGCATAGCTGGCATTGGGGTTGCCTTCGCCATCCACAGTGGCGAGCTGCAGGGTACGGCAACCGTCGCGGAACTCGCGGATCTCCGGTTGCAGGCGGTTTTGCAGGCGCTCCTGACGTTCACTCATGCTTTCACTTCCTCTTGATACTGACGGCGCAGGGCCATGAAACGCTCCACCTGCTCAGGCAGCAGTTGACGCTGCTCGTCCCGGCCCAGGTAGATCTTGAAAATGCAGCGGCCACTGTGGCCGAAGAACTGGAAGGAGTGCCCTTCCTTGCCCATGAAGAGCTTGCTGACCAGAGCGATACCCGCCACGTTGTCGAGCTTGAGGTGGCCGTGCAGTTCGCCGTCCCGCCCCATCAGGTTGTAGTAGCCGCGCGCGTTCTTGCCCTTGGGGAAGGGAGCCTTCACCTCGAAGATGGAGCCATCGGATTCGACGATGGTGGTCACCTGCCCCCAGCTGGACAGGTCCGCCAGCAGGGCTTCGGCCTCCCCGGCCGGCACTGACGTCATCAGGGCGGCAGGCAGATGGCGTACCACCTCCCACTCGCTGACGGCCAGCTCGGTGGCGATAGTGGACGGGTGGGCACTGGGGTCTTGCTCCAGCAGCGCCTGAATGCGTTGTGCAATGCTCATCGGTTCTCCCTGGATGATCTGGCGATGGTGCTCGGTGTCGCGGCGGATACTGTAATAAAGCGCCCCAAGTAACGCAATTGATAATCGCTTTCATTCTCAGTGCATTTTGATGGACGACTTGATATTCTCGGCGGCAACCCTATTTCATTCACCCTTCGGAGGTTCGCATGGGCCGTCGTTTTGCCCTCGCATTCAGCCTGCTCGGCTGTGCCCTTTCCCTCTCTTCCCCATCCGCCATGGCGGTGGAGCGTATCGTCAGCATAGGCCCGGCCACCACGGAACTCATCCTGGCGCTGGGGGGCGAGCAGAGCCTGGTCGCCACCGATGTCAGCAGTCCGGAGCCCAGAGGCGTGCCCAAGGTCGGCTATCACCGCGCCCTCGCCGCCGAAGGGATCCTGAGCCTCTCTCCGACCCTGGTGGTCGGCAGCGACGAGATGGGCCCGAACAGCACGCTTGATCAGTTGCGCCGTGCCAACGTCAAGGTCGAGGTCATGGCCACAGCCCCTACGCTGGCCAACCTCAACGAGCGCATCGATACCCTGGCCCATCTCCTGGGTGACCAGGCGGCAGGGAGCAAGCTCAAGGAGGAAATTGCCGCCCAGAGCGACACCCTGGCGGCGCAGGCGAAGCAGAACAAGCCCCTCAAGGTCGCCTTCCTGCTGCTGCACAAGGGTCAGCCCACCAGCATCGCCGGTGGCAACACCACCGCCAGCGCCCTCGTCACCCTGGCGGGCGGCGTCAATCCGGTGGCTGGGCTCCACGACTACAAGCCCGTCTCCACCGAATCCCTCATCGAGCTGCAACCTGATCTGGTGCTGGTGAGCGGCCGCGACTGGCAGCAGTATCAGGATCCCGACGCCGTCCTGAGCCAGGTGCCCGCCCTGTCAGCCACCCCGGCAGGCAAGAACAAGGCCATCCACGCCATCGACGGGCATGCCCTGCAAGGGGGGCTCAGCCTTCGTTCCCTGCAACAGGCGAACCAGATCGCCCAGTGGATCAAGCAGGGTTCCTGATGCGCCTGCCTCTGCCCTGGCTGCTCGCCCTGACCGGCTGCGCGCTGGCGTTGCTGCTGGTCGGGTCCCTCGCGACCGGCCCCATGTCCCTCTCCCTTGGCGAGAGCCTGCGCGCCCTGTTTGCCGGACCACAGAGCGGGATTGAGGCTCACAAATTATTGATCGTGCAGGAGATCCGTCTGCCACGAACCCTGCTCTGCATCGCCGTGGGGGGCATTCTCGGCCTCTGCGGCGCCGTCATGCAGGGACTGTTTCGCAACCCCCTGGCAGACCCCGGCATCATAGGGGTGTCGGGCGGGGCGGCACTCGGCGCGGCCCTGGCCATCGTGTTGCTCGCCCCGTTGGGTTCGCACCTGCAGAGCCTGCTCGGCCTGGGGTTGCTGCCCCTGCTCGCCTTTCTCGGCGGAGCCCTCACCACCACCCTCGTCTATCTGCTGGGTACCCGGGAAGGGGGCACCTCGGTCACCGTGATGCTGCTGGCCGGGGTGGCCATCACGGCGCTCTCCGGCGCCGTCATCGGACTGCTCACCTACCTCGCCGACGATCAGATGCTGCGCAACCTGAGTCTGTGGCAGATGGGCTCCCTGGCGGCAGGCAAGCCGGTCGATGTGACGCTGGCGCTGCTGACCCTGGCCGCTTTGCTGCTGCTGTTCATGCGCGATGCCAATCCCCTCAACGCCCTGCTGCTGGGAGAAGGAGAGGCACGGCACCTGGGGGTGAACGTGCAGACACTGAAGCGTCGCCTCATCCTGCTCACCGCTGCCGGTGTCGGCGTGGCGGTGGCCGTGGCGGGCATGATCGGCTTTGTCGGCCTGGTGGTTCCCCATCTGGTACGGCTGCTGGCCGGTCCCAACCATGTCCGCCTGTTGCCGCTGTCTGCCCTGTTGGGGGCTGGCCTGCTGCTGGGGGCCGATATGCTGGCACGCACCCTGCTCGCTCCGGCCGAGCTGCCCGTCGGCATCATCACCGCCCTGCTGGGGGCCCCCTTCTTCATCTGGCTCTTGGTCAAGAGCCGCCGAACCCTGTAACAGGAGATCGTCACCTTGCCCGGATCCCCCTCCCCCCTGATCAGTTGCCGGGGTCTTCGCCTCAGTCGTGGCAACCGGCTTATCCTGGACAGCCTGGATCTCGACCTGCATGCCGGCAGCCTGACCGCCCTGCTCGGCCCCAACGGGGCGGGCAAAAGCTCACTGCTCAAGTGCCTGACCGGCGAGCTGGAACATGAAGGGGAGATCCACCTGTTCGGCCAGACCCGCAGGGGGTGGGCCGACAACGCTCTGGCCCACAGGGTCGGTGTGCTGCCGCAAAGCTCCTCCTTGAGCTTCCCCTTCCTGTGCGAAGAGGTGGTGGCCATGGGCCGGCTGCCCCACAGCGAGCCTGCCAGCCGGCGCGACGAGATTGTCCGCGCCGCCATGACCCACGCCGGGGTCGACCATCTGGCGAACCGCCTCTATCCCGGCCTCTCCGGCGGGGAGCGTCAACGGGTGCAGTTCGCCCGGGTGCTGGCCCAGATCTGGCAGGCCCCGGAGGAACCGCAGCAAGCGCGGCTGCTGCTGCTGGACGAGCCCACCTCGGCGCTGGATCTCAAATACCAGCACCAGTTGCTCGCCATGGCCCGGGCGCTGGCCGGTCGCAACACCGCCGTGCTGGTGGTGTTGCACGACCTCAATCTGGCAGCCCGCTACGCCGATAGGCTGGTGATGCTGGAGCAGGGCAGGCTGATGGCTGACGGCAGCGCAGGCGAGGTGCTGACCCCGGCGCTCATCGCGCGACTCTACGACTACCCCGCACAGGTGATCCACCACCCCGAGAGCGGCGTCCCCATGGTGGTGTGACCCCCAGGGGCAGATAGCAACAGAGCGCCATCAGGCGCTCTGTCTTTTTGCGGTATCCAGCCCTGGGCTGACCAGCAGGGCAATCCCCACGGGTACATCAGGCTATCTGGTAGCGCCCCGGCTTGTGATTGAGTGTCAACACCAGATTACAGATGATGGCGGCCACCACGGAAAGCGCCAGCAGCCAGGGGGAGACCACGAAGAAAGAGGCGACCACGATGGCGCAATCCAGCCCCATTTGCAGCTTGCCTGCCCGCACACCCCATCTGTCCTGAATGAAGAGCGCCAGGATGTTGAAGCCCCCCAGGCTCGCCTTGTGGCGGAACATGATGAGCAGCCCCATGCCGATCAGGGTGCCGCCGATCAGCGCCGCATAGACGGGTTCGATCTTGCCGATTTGCAGCACGGCGTTGAGGTGATCCGTCATGAAGGAGACGGTGGCCACGGCGGCAAAGGTATTGAGGGTGAAACGCGGCCCCATTCTGAGCCAGGCCAGGGCATAGAAAGGCAGGTTCATGGCGAAGAACAGCAGGCCGAAGCTGATGCCGGTCACCTGTTGCAGCAGCAGCGCCAGGCCGGCGGTGCCACCGGTGAGCAGGCCGACCTGATGGAACAGGAAGATGCCGAGGGAAACGAAGCCTGCTGCGGTCAGCAAGGCGAGCACATCCTCATAGAGCGGGTGCGCAGAGCGTGAAGTGTTGTCCATAACCAGGTATCCAGTCGCGAAGCAAGAGAGTGTTGGCCGCCCGTCGGGCGGAGCGAGCCCCGTGAACCGGGGCTTCGTTATGCAGACAGTCTCCAATTTGAGTGAGATGGATCACAAGTCCCGCCCTTCACGCGCCAAAATGGTGCGCGTCATCCAGGCGTTACAATCCTTGCACCAAAATGTCCCACACTCACCGCCGGCATGATGCTGAAAAACCTGAAACGGGCCGCTGCCCCCGCGCCCGAATCGTTCTAGAATGAGTCGCTTGTCACTGCCAGCGGAACAACAGCGGATGAGAGTCACCGTATTCGGAATAGGTTATGTCGGGTTGGTTCAGGCCGCCGTACTGGCGGAGATGGGTCACAAGGTGGCCTGCGTGGATGTGGATGCCGACAAGGTCGCGGGCCTGAAAGAGGGGCACATTCCCCTCTTCGAGCCCGGCCTCGCCCCCCTGGTGCAGCGCAACCATCAGGCCGGTCGCCTGATCTTCACCACAGACCCGGCCCGGGCAGTGGAGTTTGCCGAGCTTATCTTCATCGCGGTCGGAACGCCGCCGGACGAGGACGGGTCTGCCGACCTCCATCAGGTGATGACGGTGGCGGACACCATAGGCCGCCTGATGCAAGGGGGCAAGGTGGTGGTCAACAAGAGCACAGTCCCTGTCGGCACCGCCAGCCGGGTACGGCGACACATTGCGGAGCGCCTCGCCGACCGTGGTCTCGACCTTCCGCTCGACGTGGTCTCCAACCCCGAATTTCTCAAGGAGGGCGCCGCCGTCGCCGACTGCCTGCGGCCGGATCGCATCATCATCGGCACCGACTCCGATCACGCCTTCTCCCTGCTGGAGGAGCTCTACGCCCCCTTCAACCGCAAGCGAGACCGCATCCTGCGGATGGATGCACGCAGCGCCGAACTGACCAAGTACGCCGCCAACGCCATGCTGGCGACCCGCATCTCCTTCATGAACGAGATGGCCACCCTGGCCGAAGCCCTGGGCGCCGACATCGAGGAGGTGCGCAAGGGTATCGGTGCCGATCCGCGCATCGGCCACCACTTCATCTACCCAGGCTGCGGTTATGGCGGATCCTGCTTCCCCAAGGATGTCAGGGCGCTGATCCACACCGCGAAGGAGGCGGGGTGCGAGACCCCCCTGCTGCGCTCGGTGGAGCGGGTCAACGAGGCGCAGAAACACAGGCTCATGACCCGGCTGCACCACCATTTTGGTGCCAGTCTGTCGGGGCACACCTTCGCGTTATGGGGACTCGCCTTCAAGCCCAATACCGACGACATGCGCGAAGCCCCGAGCAGGGTGCTGATGGAGGCGATCTGGGCGGCAGGAGGCCAGGTGCAGGCGTTCGACCCCGAGGCCATGACCGAGGCCGCCCGCCTCTATAGCCAGCGGGCAGATTTGCTCCTGTGCGACACCCAGGAAGCCGCCCTTCAGGGGGCCGATGCCCTGCTCGTCTGCACCGAGTGGCAACAGTTCCGCGCACCGGATTTCGACCTGCTTCGCCAGACCCTGAAGCAGGCCATCATCTTCGACGGCCGCAACCTCTATGATCCGGCCCGTCTACGCCAGCGCGGTTTCACCTACTATGCCATCGGCCGTGGCGACAGCCTGGCTCATCAGGAGGAGCGATGAAGTACCTCGTCACCGGCGCCGCCGGGTTTATCGGATTTCATGTGGCGCGCAGGCTCTGTGGCGACGGCCATCAGGTGGTGGGGATAGACAACCTCAACGACTACTACGCGGTGAGTCTCAAGGAGGCGCGCCTCGCCCTGCTCACGCCTCTACCCGGCTTTCGCTTCGAACACCTCGATCTCGCGGACCGCGCGGCCATGGCCTCGCTCTTTGCCCACGAGCAGTTTGACCGGGTGATCCATCTGGGGGCCCAGGCCGGGGTGCGCTACTCCCTGGACAACCCCTTCGCCTACGCCGACAGCAACCTCACCGGCCACCTTACCGTGCTGGAGGGGTGTCGCCAGACCCGGGTGCAACATCTGGTCTATGCCTCCTCCAGCTCGGTCTACGGGCTGAACGAACAGATGCCGTTCAAGCCGTCCGATGGGGCGGATCATCCCGTCTCCCTCTATGCGGCGAGCAAGAAGGCGGGGGAGCTGATGACCCACTCCTACTCCCATCTCTACGGCCTGCCCACCACCGGGCTGCGCTTTTTCACCGTCTACGGCCCCTGGGGCCGGCCCGACATGGCCCTGTTCAAGTTCGTGCGCGCCATCCTGAACGGCGACCCCATCGACCTCTACAACCAGGGCCAGCTCAGCCGGGATTTCACCCATGTCGACGACATCGTCGAGGGGATAGTGCGCATCTCAGACAGCCCCCCCGCGGGCGATGCCCACTGGCAGGGGGCCCCGGACGCCAGCCCGGCCCCCTATCGCCTCTTCAACATCGGCAACGGCAGCCCGGTCAGGCTGCTGGACTTCGTGGATGCCATCGAGTCGGCCCTCGGCAAACGGGCCATCCGCAACATGCTGCCCATGCAGCCCGGCGACGTGCTCGCCACCTGGGCCGACACCCGCTCGTTGTTCGACGCAACGGGCTATCGCCCCCGTATCGGGCTCAAGGAAGGGGTCGACGGCTTTGTCCGCTGGTATCGGGACTACTACCGGGTCTGAGCCAAACGAGGTGGCAGGGTCCCCTGGCTCGCGACCCTGCGCTCAGGATGAAGGGATATAGCTGAAGGGCACCATGGTGGGGGAGAGCCCACGACAGGCGGGTTTGAGGGCCTGTGGGCCTGCCAGCAGCCAGTCGGTGCGGTGACGGTTGCCGAGGTTTTCCATCTTCGCGGGGTCAAAACACCTCACCATCAGGTCGGCGCTCCCCAGTACCCAGCGTCCGGGGGCAGCCCCTATCCAGGCGGCAGCTTCCCGAGCCTGCTCCCCGTCTCCCATCAGATAAGGGTAATGTTTCACTGGTTGCAGGCTAAACAGCAGATGCTGCTCCTTGAATCCCGCCAGCAGCAGTTCATCCCCCGCAGGCACCTTCTGCGCCGCCAATGCCATGACTGCCTGAGGGGTGCGCACCTCGTTGAGGCGCACGCTGATCCAGCAGGAGTAGATCAGCCACCCCACTGCCAGGGAGCTGAGAATGGCGGTCAGTGGCGCCCGGCGAAGCCAGGCATTGATCAGCAGCAAGGATCCCCCCAGCACCAGCAGGGGAAGCCAGGGATCCGGCCCCAGTTCCCCCAGACGGCTGGCCACTCTGTCGCTAAATGCCAGCACCAGAGCCCCCACCAGCCCTGCCCCCCCCAGCAGCCAGCCGAGCCCGGCCAGCAGTCGCCCCGGCCAGACCCGGACCAGCAGGGTGCCGATGAAGGGTGCGGCCAGGAGCGCCAGGGCGGGCGTACCGGGCGTGATGTAGACGCCCCGCTTGCCCGGCGAGCAGGAGAAAAACAGCACCACCAGCACCAGATAACCCAGCAGCAGCAGGATACGCCTGTCCTGCGCCCGGATGGCGCGCCGCCAGGCCACCACCAGCCAGGGCAGCAGCAGGGAGAGCGGCAGCCAGAACGGCGGGATCACCGAGGTGAGGTAGTACCAGAAGGGTTTGACGTGGTGCCAGGCGCTGGTATAGCGAGTCACCGTCTGGCGCAGCAGTATGTTGTCTCTGTAGGCCAGCAGGAGGGGATCCCCGCTTCGGGTCACGGCCTCCAGCATGGGGACCAGCCAGAGACCCATCGCCAGGGCCATGGCCAGCGGCCCGAGCAGGGCCTTCAGCCAGGCTGACAACGGCGCGGCGCGGATTTGTGCCCTGTGGGTCCAGAGCGCGGGAAGCAGCACCAGCAGGGCCAGTACTCCCACCCCCTTGGTGATGACGCCAAGCCCCGCGGCAAACCAGCCGAGCCAGTACCAGCGCCACCCGCCACCGCAGAGGAGGAAGCGCAGAAAACCATAGAGACCGAGGGTGATGAAGAAGGTGACCAGGCCGTCGATCTGCGCCGTCTTGGCCTGCAGGGTAAACTGGACGGTAAAGAGCAGCAGCAAGCCCGCCAGAAATCCCGTCGCCGGATCCCACAGGCGGCGCCCCAGATCCCACACCAGCAAGATGGTCAGCAAGCCAGACAGCAGGGAGGGCAGCAGAAAGGCCACCTTGATGGAGCCAGTCAACACATAGCCGATCGCGATCCCCCACATAAACAGCGGAGGCTTGTCCGGATAGAGCTCCCCGCCGCGCATGGGGAAGAGCCACTGGCCACTCTCCACCATCTCCCGGGCGATCAGGGCGAAGCGCGGCTCGTCCGCCGGCCAGGGATCCCGCAGACCCAGCCCGGCCCCCAGCACCACCAGCGCGATCAGCAGCAACCAGCCAAGGGACGTCTGATTGAGCAGGGTGCGATCACTCACCATGACGGGCCTCCCCGGTCACTGCCTTGTCCCGCCGCCAGCCCCGATGCTGGATATCGAGATAGAGGCTGTAGAGCGCGGTGAAGGTGGGGAAGAGGTTTTGCAGCACGCCGACAGAGTCCTGCTTGGGAGAGAAGGTGAAGTAGCTGAGCGTCATCAGGCTGCCGATCACGCTCATGTACCAGAACAGGCGCGGGATGACGGGTCGTCCCGCCCGCCTGGACGCCAGAAACTGCACCAGCCAGCGTCCGCCGAACATCAGCGCCCCCGTGTAGCCAATCAGCTTCCAGCCGGTGACATGCACCCCGGTCCAGTCCAGCCAGTCGATGGGGGCAGACAGCCAGGCGTCCATCACTCCAGCATCTCCCGGATTTCAACCACCTTGGATCGGCGCTGCAACCACCAGACCCCGACCACGTCCACCAGCCCGACCCAGAGCCGGTTCCAGACCCCGTATTTGGAGATGCCCGCCTGGCGTGGCCTGTGGTTGACCGGCCAGGGCGCCATGCGCCCCCCTTGTGCCTGGATCAGCGCGGGGATGTAGCGGTGCATGTGATTGAAGGCGGGCAGTTTCAGATACCAGTCACGACGCACTACCTTGAGCCCGCAGCCGGTATCCGGAATACCGTCGCGCAGCAGCAGGTCGCGAAAGCCGTTGGCCAGCTTTGAAGAGAGGCGCTTGACCCAGTCGTCACGGCGGTTGACCCGGTGGCCGATGAGGCCCACCTGGTATGGATCGCTCTGGTAGCGGCGCATCGCCTCCTCCAGCATGGCGGGAATGTCGGCGGGATCGTTCTGACCATCGCCGTCGAGTACCACCAGCCAGTCGCCACGCCCGTGGCGCACTCCGCTCAGCACCGCCATGCTCTGGCCCACGGCATGGACATGACGTAGCACCTTCAGCCTGGTGAAACGCGTCTGCAAATCGCGCAGTACCACATGGCTGTCGTCCACACTGCCATCGTCCACATAGATCAGTTCGTACTCGAACCTGCCCCCAAGGGCGGCATCTATTTCGCCGACAAGCGGGGCCAGATTATCCCGCTCATCCTTGGCAGGCACCACGACAGAGATATCGACCGATTCGACCATATGCACATCCTGCCCTCATCAGAGGCGCTATCGATTCACCCGGCAGACCCGACGACATTGCATCGATGGCCTGGCTGACATCATGCAAATACAAGGCGTTAGAAAACAACTCTGTCAGCATATTGAACTTCAATTAACAAATCTATCAAAGCAGTCACTGACCCGGGAGACTGCCGCTTCTCCCCTGCACCAAAAGTTCCATACCGTTTTCATCTCTGCCGCTCACCCACATAACCAGATGTTCCATCTGCTGGCTGGCGTCCCTCCCCGGATCGGGCCTATATGTTGCGGATACCAACGACGAGGTTTCCATGAAAAAACGACTCTGGGGCTGGGGACTCCTGATACTGCTCGCCACCACTTCCCACGCAGATCCCTTTCGTCAGGCCCCCAAGGCCATGAGCGCACTGCGCCAGGGCGCCGCCATGGAACAGGGAAACCCGCGGCAGGCCATCGCCCACTACTGCACCGCCGCCAACCTTGGCAACCCGGAAGCCTATTACCGCATCGGCCGCCTGCTGGCCCGCGGCCCCCAGGGGATCCGCAATGCCCGCAGCGCCAACGCCTACCTGGCCATGGCCATGCGCCTTGGCAACCAGCAAGCCGCCCGTTACTACAACGAGCGGGTCGGCAATGCGCCCCTGGGTACCTGCGGCATTGGAGGCGGTGGCGGAGCCCCCTGGGTGCGCCCCAGTACCCCCTTCGATCAGGAGCGCTACCTGGCCAGACAGTCACAGGCCAAGCAAAAGCTGGCCGTCATGATCCGCCAGGCCGCCCAGCGTCACAAAGTGGACCCCCAACTCGCCCTGGCTATCGCCATCGCCGAATCCAATCTGAACAGTACCGCCGTCTCCCCCAAGCAGGCTCAGGGCGTCATGCAGCTCATTCCCGAAACCCAGGCCCGCTTCGGTGTGACCCGGCCGTTCGATGCCCAGCAGAACATCCGTGGTGCCATGATCTACCTGAAGTGGCTGGAGAAGCAGTTCGGTCCGGACTGGGTGAGGATCAGCGCCGCCTACAACGCCGGGGAGCAGGCCGTGCTGCGCCACGGCGGTGTGCCGCCCTATCAGGAAACCCAGGAGTATGTGCAGCGGGTGCTCTACTACTCGGGGCAGGATCCTGACAAACCTGCCCGTCGCAGCTCACCGCGCTGAGCTTGCCCGGCGGCCCCTCTTCCCTCGCGCCTGTCGATCGTCCCGGCCTGCGGCGCCCGGCTTTGCCGCCCCTCTCCCATTGGTTTACAATCGACGGGTTTTTTGGAACCGGGTTGACGGCCCGTCGACCCGGCCCCACCACGACATCAGTTTGTTAATGCCAAGACATTAAACTGCTGAAAGGAAGAGAATTAGCCAATGGCTCAATTTATTTACACGATGAACCATTGAGGCAGAACGAAAGCTAGATAGAGCTACCAAGAGCCGCATAAAGCTGGCTAATTCATAATCTTACGCTCTTTCCCCATCAGCTAACCTCGGCTTTTCATAGCTCTTTTTGTGGCCCCATTTTGGCCCCAAACCCATCAGTTCTGCATTTTTTGGCCCCAGGATGGCCCCAATTTTGGAAGCCTTGTTGCTGGAGATAGTGGCGCCAATCCCCAAGAGAAATAGAACTGTCAGATCTGTCAGTTGCCAAGATGGAAAAGGGGGAGATGAAGCGTGCCGCGAGTGAACGGCTCGCTGAATTTTCAGAGGCAAGAATGGCCACATTGCGTGGCCATTGTCATATCAGCGAGTGAGGTCTTCTATCTGGGTAACCTTGCCATTGATGATGGTCACGGCCTGAGGGATGTCACTTTCGCGAGCCTGATAGGTCCAGCGCTCCCCGATCTTAGGGGCATCCAGAAGCCGCTCGTCGATGATGTCCTCTTTCATCTGAGGTTGACCGCACTTCTTCTGCACGTTGAAGGATGAGTCGCCTTCGCTGATTAATGCGCTTTTACATCGCATGGCTCCTGCCTGGGATGTAATGGGAACAAGAGCGATCAAACACAGCAGCATCCATTGTCTCATAGCTGATCCTTGTCAGTGGTTTATTGGCCGAGTACAGGCAACTATTGTAGTTCTACCTCACCGATATGGACTCAAACTTCTATCTCAAAGGTTGGTAGATCTGGAGCCTCCCCTAGCAGCTCTCCACCGCGGTAGAACGCCTTCTGGCCGATGGCCACCCCTCCCCCTCGCACGATCACCACGCCCCCGCCTGGGGTCTCCAGCGTGGTGCTGGTGCCCGTCGTTGCGGTGACGGTACCGACCAGCAACGGGTCGGCACCGGGTATCAGTGCCTGGAACTGCTTGAACAGGTTCATACAAATCGCTCCACACTCAGTTGCTGGCGCACCGTCATGGCTCGGCCCTGCATTCCAGCCGCGACCCTGACCCCTCGGTTAAAGCCCTTCCAGCCATCGACCGCCAGCAGCGCCCCGGGCAGGATGAGCCCGGTGTCGCTTGAGAGCGGCAGTTCGATGGTCTGGGTGCGCCTCGGCATGGTCTTGGCCAGCCCCACCACACCTTGGGCGCGAGCTGCCACCACATCGCACACCAGCGGGTGGGTGATGGTCGGTGCCTGCTTCTCCCCTGCCGTGCCTTGGCGCAGCACCCGGGCATTGATGCCCTGATGGCCACCGCTGACATAGATGCCGTTCGCCGCCTGACCCGGCTGGAAGTCGCTGCCCAGCGTCGTGATGATGGCGCGGGGGATGGCCACGTCTGCCAGCGCCCCGTCGAGCTGCCAGGGTACGGTCGGATAGCGCGGCTTGATGACCAGGTGCCGATCGCGCTGGTGCGGCAGCACGAACCCGCCCGCCGCCTCTGCCAGGTACTTGATCGCCTCGATGGGGGTCTGGCTCTCCAGACTGAAGAAGCCGCCGGGTACCAGCCAGTCCGGTGCCTGCCAGTCCAGGGTCCAGCCAAACGGCAGCAACGCCTCCGCCAGCTGGGCCATGGTAGCCAACGCGCTCTCGCTCACCGCTTGCGCCAGTACGTGGGTCGGCGACAGATAAGCGGTGCGAGAGCGACCGGTCAGGGTCGCCGACTGCCGGCCAAAGCTCTCGCTCGACTGCCAGCCGTCGCATACGCAGTCCCACTGCTGGCCGTTGACGTGGATGCTGACCTCCTCATCGTCCGTCATGGCCGCCGTCGCGATGCGCGGGATCTGGGCCGTGAACTGCCAGGCCCAGGAGTCGGTGTCGAGTTCGATGCTCAGCGAGGTGGTTGGGATATCGACCCCATCCCTCACCCGCACAATGCTTGCTGTGTTGCTCACCAGATAAACCCTCCGGGTTGGGATAACAATCTGAGCCTGTCCGAACCAGACGAACTCCAGGGAGGCGTCCCCCCGGGGCCGGCCGAACGCCAGCACCTTGGTCCGTTTGTCCGGGCGTACCGGGGGCGTCGTCGGCTTGGGCGGCGGTGACATGCCCCAAGGGGGCTGCATTGCCTCCTCCCAGCGCGACAGCCAGCCCTTGTGCAGCTGCAGGCCGAGCTGCCAGCGCTGATCCCCCAGGGTGACGCCGAGCGGGGTGGCCTCCTGCCAGCGGTCGGCTTGCCACTCCTTGTCCTGGCGCGGGGGGTTGCGAAACCCGCTCACCTGCCAGCGGCCCACCGGCGCCCCCTCGACCCAGAGCGAGCGGGTCACGGCATGGCCGGGTGGCAGGCTGTCGAAGCCATGGCCGTTGTTCGCGCCGAGGGCCTGCCCCTCGTCGAACGGCACCCGCACGGTGCCATCCTCCCGGGGCAGCTGTTCGGCCAGGCCGGTCCACTCGGTCTGCAGGGGGCGGGCCTCCTGCCAATGATTCTGACAGGGGGCGGGAACGAGGGCTGGCTGCTGCCAGTCGCTTTGCACTGCCCGGGTCACCAGCGCGGCCCGCTCGAAATGATCGGTGCTGGTGTGGCTCGGTCCCCGGAACACGTTGATGTCGTGGCCGGCCTCGATGGCAGGCAGCAGGGGTCGGGCTGTGCTGGCCAGGGTCGCCTCGATGACCACGGCGGCGCCTATCTCGACCACCGGCTGCGGCGCCGTGGCCAGCAGGGCAGCCGGGTAAACCGGTATCACCGCCAGGCTGGCCTGGGTCGCGGGCCCCGCCCCCTGCAGTGCGCTCGGCAGCACCAGGCCCGGGGAGCAGGTCAGGCTGGGCGGCAGGCTGGTCCCCCGCAGCACGGCCGCATAGCGCTGCACCTGGAGCGGGTTCAGCTCCAGGGTGGCGTTGGCCTTGCGGGCCTTCTGCAACTCCAGCCGGGCGTCGGTTCTGGCCATGCTGACCTCGTGGCTCACGGGGAGCGGTTAGGGTTCGGTAAAGATGGCGTCGTTGATGCGCACCATGGCGCCGGTGAACAGCTCACTGGCGGGGATTTCGATGTCGGCGCCGCTCTCCGGTGGCCCCACGTCGAGATCCGCCACAAAGCCCCCGTCCCGGTTGGCGATGCGCCCCCAGGACTGGACCCCGTTGGCGATCACCATCTGCTCGGCCAGGGGCTTGAGCGTCAGCACCCCGCCCGTCACGCTCTGGGCGCAAGGGTGGGTGAACTGCAGCGTCACCAAGAGCACCTGGCTGGTAACGGCAGCGCCCGGGGCGGGGCGTCCACCGGTGTAGATTTTGAGGGTCGCGGGCCCCGCGCTGCCCTCGTCGATGGCGGCCGCCAGCAGCTGGGCGCGGCTGGTGCGCAGTGCATCTGCATACGCGAACATAGTACCTCCTGGTACGGCCCTATCAGGCCAGGCCGACCCCCTCACCGGGGGCATAGGGGGTGGGGAGCTGGTAGTCGGCTGCCACCGCGTTGTAGTCGGCGGGGCCGAACGCGGGATCGTCCTGGGCGACCAGCATATAGCGGCGGTTGAGCCACAAGAGATCGAACCGGTATTTGCCATCGCTGGCGCGGCTCATGGTCTCGCCGACGAGGTTGCCCGCCTGGTCGAAGCAGAGCACCCGGCGCCGCACCCCCTCCCCGTTGATGGTGACCGTGCTCTCGATGTAGCCCTGCAGGGCGTTTTGCACCCCGTCGCGGATCCACTGCATGGAATGACCGCTGCAGAGCAAAATTGCCTTGGTTGGCAAATTGGGAATGGGGCCTGGGTAGACATAGCCGGGGATTCCACGCCAAGCCACGTCCTGCGGCTGAAACTGACTGCGGGATTCTTGGTTTGCGGGAATGGCGGTGATACGAACTACTGCCGCCGCATAGGGCAGATCATCAGCCATGCTTACCTCCATGGCCCAGTCAGATCAAAACCCATCAGCGTAACTCCACCGAGAGGAGACTCAGCGAAACCCACTCTAACAAAACGCACGATTTTTCCCGTCAATGCTGGCAGGTTGGCAAAGTTCTTGCGGTCCCATGCAGCTACGGTCGCAAAGGGGCATATGACACCAGGTAAATATCCTCGCAGATGGTTACCTGACTCCATTACCATTATGGGGTCCGCGCCCATATAAAATGCGTTGTCAGGACCATTTGGTACGGCCATCCCTGTACCAAAGCGGGAAAAGATACCTTTCAACCACCAACTCGTCACACCGAAAATCTGTGAGTAAGATCTAGCAATGACATGATGATCGCTGTTGTCAAACGAGCTGAAAGTATTTCCCCAGTTCGTGACTGCCCCGCCTGCGGGGCTCGCCCATCGACGGTTTACGTCACTGGCATCCATTGTGGGATAATGATTCAACACCGCATGGTAACGGTCACCAGGGCGGATCGAGTTGATATAGCCAAAGCTGTAGACATGCTGATAGCTGGATGCCGCATAAGCGGGCATAAAATAGAACATCTGAGGATCCCCTATTAGATCCCAACGCTTATCGCTATATCTGGCAGTCGCAGGCCAGCGGTGTTCATAGATGGTGGCATAGGTGTTTATATCCACCACATCTTCCACCATGGCCACCTTGGCTAAATGAGCTATATAGGTGACCCCCATCCAGCCGCTGAATGCGGTGTTGTCGATACGCAAGGAGACGTTGCCCGACTCGCTGACGTTGGTGGGGCGATAGATGGCCACCTGGCCGTCACCGCTCTCATGAGTCAGGGTCCAGCCGAGGGGGGCCACCTTCATGGTCATGGTGCCACTGGCGGCCGAACCCGGGTTGCCGCCGTCCAGCTCGAACCAGACCTCGGTGCTGCTCACCTTCTTGACTCGGTGCTCTCCGTTATAGGCCGCCGGGCTGGCGCCGCTCACCTCGACCACCGAGTCCTGCAGGTAGGCATGCCCACCCGCGATGGTGGCCTTGGCGGCCCCCTCGGTGGCATCCCATACCAGGCTGTTGAGGGTGAGGTTGCCGAACCCGGTCACCAGCACCGCCTTGAGCAGGGCCGTCAGGGCCCCGGCGGTGGTGTCCCCCAGGCTCGGGGCACCCTGCATCTGACTCGCATACCATTTCACCGGAAAAGCCATGGTGTTCTCCTGATTGGTTGGGGTGGGGCAGATTGCCCCACCCGGTTAACGGTTGACGTTGCCGCGCAGCTGCAGCTCGAACTTGTCGGTCTCCTGGGCCGCCACCGACTGCAGGATGGTGCGGATCACCCAGAGCGGATAGGCCGCCGCCTGGGTGGTGAAGCGCAGCACGTTGCCATTCGCCCAGCCCGCCCCCCAGCCCCGGTGATCCAGCAGGAAATAGGGCTGGCCGTTGTTGGGGTTGATGGGCGCCAAGTCGGTGTTCACGTCCCCCACCGCGATCTGGCCCACATGCTCGCCGACCAGCACAAAGTTGGTACTGGAAGAGAAGATGATGGCCCAGCGCTCCTGCAGGGTGGCGCGGTTGGTGACCTGGACTGGGTAGTCGGTGTCGTTGTACTGCGCCGTGGACTCGTCGCCGTCCCGGTAGTCCTGCCATTTGTTGGTCCAGGTTTTCTGGTCGAACAAATTGGTGTAGCGCGCCCACAAGTCGCCGATGATGAGCGCGCTCGACACCAGGGTGTCGGCGGGGTCGTAGTCGTGGGACAGGGGCCTGGCCAACTGCAGGCGGCCCGAGATCTCCACGTCAGTGACCAGGCTCATGTCCTCGATGCGATGCACCACGTAGAGGGGTTCAGCGTAGCCGGTCAGGCTCAGCGGGTTGGCCAGCGTCACCACGCCGCTGTCGAGGTTGACGCTGTAGAGCGACGTGGCCAGCTGCTTGCCGTCCTTGTCCTCCACATGGGCGTAGGCCAGCCGCACCCGACCGGTGTTGAGCTGCTGCCCCGCCGACACCCCCATGGGGAACGCCGCCTTGCGGGTACTGTGGATCACCACGATGTAGCCCTTGCGGATGAAAGGCACCCGGCCGTCTGACGGCAGCCGCACCGGATCCAGCCCGATGAGATCGGCATTGAGCGGCAGATAGCTGAACACCACGCAGTTGAACCGGATGGTGTCGGCCACCACGCTGAGCGGCCGCCAGATCTTGCCGTCCTCCCCCACCAGTTCGGCGTCATACCATGGCTCGGCCTCGTTGCCGGCGGCCGTGACCTTGCGGCCAAAGCGCGCCGTCACCACGCCGGTCTGGTAGTTCACCCGGCCATCCATGTCGGCGGTGGTGAAATAGCCGTCCCCATCCGCCGTCGCCTCGATGCGCCGACCGGTGGCGGTGTTGGCACTGAGGTAGAGGCTGCCCGGGGCCACGGGGGCGCCCGGGGTGCGGAAGGTCACCATATCCACCGACTGGACATTGAACGAGGTGGCCAGGGACTGCAGCGACGGCTGGGCCCCCTGCCCCGCCGCCCAGTCGGCCAGCACCGCCAGCCCGTTGCTGTAGTCGATGGTGCCCGCCTGGATGCCGGCGCCGGTCGCCGGATCCGGGTCGCGGTAGAGCAGCCCTTGCCGGTCCACGTAGGTGGACCCGCCCAGGGTGAAGCGCATCGATCCCTCCAGGATCGCCTCGGAGAATCCCGGGGTCACGTCGATGCGCAGCGCCTGGGCGGTCAGGGTGGCATTCTGGGCCAGGGCGCTGTTGTTGTTGCGGTAGGTCACATCGACCCAGCCCCCCTCGCCATCGGGGAAGGTGTAGGCGGTGTTGACGTACTGGATCCCGGTCAGGGTCCAGCGCATGTCGGTATACCAGGTGCCTGTCACCGGATCCTGGTGGCTGCCCGCCGGCACCCAGGCATAGGTGGGTTCGGGCAGCAGGGCGGTGCCGTCCGGCATGAAATGCAGGGTGCCGGCGTTGTAGTCGATGGCCCCCAGCACGTTGCCGCTGGCGTCCATCAGGTTGCCCTGGCCATCGTCCTGCAGCGTGATGATGGGGTCCTTCTTCTCGATGGAGAGGATCCGCTCAGACGCTGCCACGATGGCGTAGAGCGCGTTGAATTTGACACGCACCGACCCCGGGGTGAGGTTGTGGGCGCCGCCGCCATCCCCGTCCAGGGTGATGGAGAGGTGCCCCACCTGGCCGGGGGTAGAGAGGCGCCCCGGCTCGATGTGGCGCTCGGTCACCGGCTCGCCGTACTGGTACTGAGCCACGTACTCCTGGCCCAGCGCCGGCAGAGTGATGTGCTCCAGGTCGATGATGCCCTCGGCGTAGTTGATGGTGCCGGTGATGTCGCCCCGGATCCGCCCATCCCCCACCGCATCGTTGGCGGTCTTGCCGCTGCCCCAGGTCAGGATCAGGCTCTTGGGGGTGATACCGGTGTGGGGCAGCTGCCAGGCGCTCTTGCTGATGCTGATGGCCTGGCCGCTGCGGTTGGTGTAGTTGACCGGGGTGGCCCAGCTGAACAGGATCGCCGTGTCCACGTCCGGCAGCGCCCCCAGGGTCAGCATGACCGAGCCGGTGGCGTGGTTGACGACGCCGGACCCGTAGGACCTATCCGCCCCGAACAGCTCGCCACGGCCGTTGTCTTTCAAGTCGTACCATTTGCCTTGCGCCATGTACGACACCGTCAGGGTGCCCGGTGCCGGGGTCGGCTGCAGGGTGATGGTGTAGGCATAGCCCCGGTTGTTGGCCTTGATCTCGATCTGCGCCGTGTCGGCGATGCGCGACGGGCGGGCCGCCGGCCAGAAGCTGACGTCCTTGCTCGCGGCGCCGTAGTTCGGGCACTGGGCGTTGAACTCCATCTGCCCCCGGCCGTAGTCGATGGACCCGATCACCGACCCCGCCACCACCAGTTCGCCGCCCTTGTCGGTGATAACGGCGGCGCCGATGGTGATGGTCAGGGTGCCGGGCTTCACGCCGGTGCCGAGGAACAGGCCCCGGCTCGGGGCGATGCTGACCACGGTATTGAACGTGACCAGCCCCTTGCCGGAATCCACCAGGCTGGCCAGCTCGCCGGCGGCGGTCAGGTCCACCGCCGGGGTTTCACTGCGGGCCGCCGGCACCAGCTGGGTGAAGATGGTCTTGGCCCGCACCTGCATGGCCCCCAGGTTCACCGCCTCGGCCAGCTTGGTGGTGGCGAAGTAGTTGGCCGCATCGGCCACCACGGTCTCGCGCAGGGCGGTCTTTAGGTTGGTCACCACGTCATAGGGGGTCGGTTGCTCCCCCTCGAAAGTGTAGCGCAGCGGGTCCGCCAGCTTGCAGGTCACCACGTTGCGCGTGAACTCGGGCACGTTGGGCACCTGGAACTTGGCCAGCTGCTGGGTCACTTCCAGCACCCGCACGTACTGCTCGAACTCCCCCGCCTTGCCCTCGTTGCCGACCAGCACCAGGGTCTCCCCCACTTCCGGCAGGCGCACCTCGACGCGCTGGAAGAAGCGGATCGCCCGCTGCCCTTCCAACTGGGTGTCGTACAGAAAGCCGCGCCACTTCGGGCCCCTGGCCAGGTAGCGCTCCAGCACGTCGCGGGCCTCGGCGCGGGTGTCGTGGTGATCCCCGGTGCTCATCAGACACAGGCCCACGCTGGGGTCACTCGGCGGCAGCAGCACAGTAGTGTTGGCGCCGTAGTAGGTGTCGGTGTTGTCGGTCTGCACCGTCAGGAACGCCTTGCGCAGGCTGACATCCCCATAGGCGCGGTCGAGATCGCTCACATCGGGAAACAGGCTGTTGTGCTCGCCGCTCACGATCTCGCGGCCGGTCACCCGGCCACCGCCATCGGGGGTGTCCGTCAGGCGCTGGCTGCCGAGCAGCTTGATGTCGCCGGAAAGAATAGTCATGGGGTTACCTCAAGAAGGCGAAGGGTGATTTCATAAGGGGTCTGGGCGTCCGGATCCGCGATCCGATAGAGCTGTTTGGCCTCAAGTCCTCCCGCCCCCTCTCGCCGCCATATGACCGTGAAGATGCGTCCGTTGAGGTGGAGCTGCATTCGAGCAGATGGCACTGCGGCCAGCGCCTGCAACGCCAAGACGGTTGAACGTCGTACCCATGCCTCACCATCTGAGCGAAGAGTGATGGGGCGCCCCTCGGATTGGACGGACTCTTCGACGATAATGGCGCCGGAAAGCGTTGGGGTTATGACCTGCCCGACAGGCTCCCACCCGAACTCATCTTCCCAGTCCAAGTCATCTGGCAACTCGATGCCGGCTAGTGTGATCATCAGCTTCTGAGTCCTTGCTGTTTCAACACTCGCAACAATGCATCCAGGTTTTCCTCATCGGACTGGACTACTGCGGTGTCGGTGGCGGATTTGAGATAGATGGTGACCGTTTTATTGCTGCCTGATGGCGTCGGTGCACTCTGCTGTTGTTGTGGCGGCGTGGTCCCTACAGTCGGCTGAGTCGTCGCTTTCTCCGCTTCCTTCTGCTGTGCCTTGTTCAGCTCGCTCTGGAGCTGCGCACGCATGGCCTCCATCTCCTTCTGGAACTTCTCGCCGTAGTATTTGCTCCACTCGCTGTAGGCGGGGATGTCCCTGACCTTCTTGCTGTAGCGAGCCAGCTCCTCTTCCACGCCCGCGAGCGTGTTGGCCAGGGCATCGGCGTTGCCGCGGAGCTGGTTGATATCCACCGTCTTGTAGAAGAAAGAGCCAGCGCCAACGGTGCGCGTGACATCCCCTCGCCCTGTACCCGACAAGGCAGAGCTGCCACCACTAGTACTGCTGATGGCGTCTTCCACATCGGCTTTGGTCTTTTTGGCCTCGTCCTGCACCCCTTTGAGGTTTTCCCTCATGGTGTCGGTCGCACTCTTCGACTTGTCTGCCGCGGTGTTGAAGCCATCACCAATCTCTGCTGCTTTCGCTTTGGTTTGGCGGATATGATCATCCAGATAGGTAAGCCCGCGTCCTTGCTCCTGTGCAGAGACCTTTCCCGCCTGCCCTACCGATAACCAGACCTTTCTCAGCTCCTCCAGCTCTTGCGCCGTGTCTGCCTTGTTGACGGCCGCCTTCATGGCGGCGGCAATATCCTGCGAGGTGGCATTCACATCGGTAGCAACAGCACGGAAGGTGTCGATGGTCTGGCGGCCCACGGCATCAATGCCGGTATGGAGTGCTTGATAATCCACACCCAGGCGGCGCAGCTTTTCAGACAGTACCGACTCCGTGATCTGGGCTGTGCTGATGGCACCATTTTTCATGGTGTCAAAAGCCGCCATTGACTGGACCTTCAACACCTCGAGATCCTGCAGGCTCATGTCCTGCAGGCTCTTGCGCAGCCCTGCATCAATCTCGGTCTGGGTGACTTTGCCCTGTTCCTTGAGCGTCTCGAACGCCAGCCCAAGGTTTTGCAATGAGGTCGGATCGCCAATCTGCAGCTGACTGAACAGGGTGTTTATCGTGGTCGCCGTTTCACCGCCTTTGGCCTTGAGCTGATCAAAACTGCTGATCAGGTTCAGTACCGCAGGGCGACTCTTGGCATCCATCACCTGAGCGGTCATATCTGAGGCGGCGGCCAGATTGGCAAACCCCTGGCGCATGCTGGCCAGCGCAGCATCGGCCTGATACTGCATGGACTCGGCCTTGAGCCCGGAGGCTTCAAGCGCCTTTTGCACCTGCAACTGGCCCGTCAGGTACTCGCGATGGCCTTTGAGCCGCTGCTCGTAGGCTGCCCGCTCGACGGCGGAGAGGTTGGCGACCTCCTGTGCAGTGAGGATCTGCACATTCTTGAACTCATCAAACTGCGCCATGGTGGTCATGCCCTGGCGCTGCAGTTGGGCGAAGAAGGCGCGAGACTGCTCGGCCACCCGCTGCTCAATCTCCCCTGCTTCTCCCATCCTGGCGGCCCAGATCCCGGTGTCCTCCGCCAGCTTGGCCAGCCCCTTGCCACCCTCGTAGGCCAACGTGGCCAAGGCAGCATAGGCGGCAGCAGTGCCAAGCCCGATCCGGCTGAGCATGCCGCCGGCCTTGTTCCCCTTCTTGGCCATCTCCTCCATGGACTCGCCCGCTTTCTTGGTATCCGGGGTCACGCGGGTTTTCAGAATGTCGGCGAACTTGAGTAGATCGGTGCTCCACTGCACCACCTTCATGGTTGCCCAGGCTTTAACGGCCAGCGCAATCGCACCGCGCCACTCAACCAGTCCCTCCACAAATTCGCGCAGTCCCACCACGGCCACCTTCAGGCCATCCGATACTTGGCGGGCCCAGGCGGCCAGACTACCGTCGGCGGCAGCGGCCTTGATCTGGCTGGTGACGCTCTGCAACTCACCTTTGATGAAGTCAAAAATGCCCGCATCTGCCACGGCCAGTTCGACCCGATTCAGCTCCTCAAGAAAGTTCGACCAGATCCCGCTGAAGGTCTTTGACATGGCCTCAGAGGCACCCGCCGCATCCTGTCCCATCGCCTTGATCAACAGCTCGATCTCATTTCGGCCCAGCTTGCCTGCCGAGGCCATGGCGATGATCTCGTCAGTGGTCTTGCCCATGGCTTTCGCCAGAAGCTGAGCTGCCGGTACCGAGCGTTCGTTGAGCTGGTTCATCTCCTCGGCTTGCAGCTTGCCCTTGGTATAGGCCTGGCCGAGGGCGGTGATGACCCCTTCCAGATCCTGATACGTGCCGGCCGTCTTGGCGGTGTAATCGGCGGCGGCCTGCAGCACCCCGTTATAGGGATCCAGCCCGAAGTTCTTCGCCTTGATGAAAGCAGTCGTGATCTCGTTGAGCTGGAACGGGGTCTTCTCATTGAACTCCCGCAACCAGGCCAGTGCCTTTTCACCGCCGGCGGCGCTCCCCTCCACGCTCTTGAGCGAAACGCCCAGGCGCTCCATCTCATCGGCGGTGCGGATCATGCCGGTGGTGCGGGCAATCAGCTGATCAAAGCTGAGGTAGGCCGCTGCCGCACCAGTGATGCGGCCGATAAAGTCCCGCCAACTCCCACTCCCGCTCTGCACGCTTTGGTGCAGGCTGTCAGTGTTCTGCTCGGCCTGCTTGGCCTTCTTGCTGTATGCCTCCATCCCGGCGGCAGACGAGCGCAATTGCGTGGCCTGCCCAGCAAGCTGGCTCTTCAGATAAGCCACCTGGGTTCCGGCCTGTTGGCTGGCCGTTTCAATCCGCTTCTGCTCGCTGGCCAGCTTGCGGGTGTCGACCCCAGCCTCGGTCAGGGCGCGGCGCAGCCCATTGAGCGTGCTGTTCTGCCGTTGATATTGGCTATCAAGGGATTGCACTTCCCGGCGAGCAGCGTTGAACTCCCGGGCCTGCTGACGCAGCGCCTTCTCGCTGGCATCCAGTCCGTTCTTGAGGGCATTGGTTTGCCCCGCGCTCTCTTTGTACTGGTCCCCCAGCAGACGAACCTGATCCCGCGCATCCTTGAGCGCCTGGCGCTGCTCCTTGGTGACGCTGGTCGCCTCACTGTTGGCCTGGCGCAGCAGATCCACCTTGGCCTTGGCTTCCGCATGAGCGCTCGCCAGCCGCTCGGTCTCCTGCCGACTGGTGCTGTAGGCAGCATTGGACGCCGTCAGTTCTTTCTTGGCATCCGCCAGTGCTTTGCCCATGCCGGTGGCCCGGGAGCGAGCATCCTCCAGCCCCTCCCCCAGATCGGCGGTGCTGCGCTTGAGGTTGGCGAACTGGGTCAGGGTGGCGTTCTGCTCACCCAGGCGCTGCAGTTCATCCCCCAGGGAACCGACCTGCTCGCTGCTCGACTCGGTCTCCCCACCCAGGGTATCCACCTCGGTGATGAGCTTGCTGATCTCGGCCAGCCCCTCAACGGCGGCGCGGATCCGCAGCTGGATATCGGTGTCATTGCTGGCCATGGGGAATCCTCAGAAATGAAAAAACCCGCCGAAGCGGGTTTTTGTGATGCAGGTTCGAACAGGTCTAACAACTGTGAGTTATGTTTGTGTTTTGCCTGTCTCTATATGGAGTTAAGTCATGAGCACGGAACGCCTTGAATCAATCATGCAGGACATTCTGATTCAACTCGAGATGCGGATGGATGAATCCAATAAATTGCTCCGAGACATCCACTATGAATTAGTTCATCTAAGAAAAGAGTTTAACTTAGGTGATAAGCTCAGTGCAGTTAATTACCTATCCCGCCAACTAGACCTAATTGAGCTTGCAGTAACCCATGTTGATGACAACACCAAAGAAATCCTTGCCTGTGTTCAGACAAATGATATGGGCGATGTAGAACAGTCACAGACCCAAGTCTTGTAATACTCTTTATCTGATGCTATTCAGCCCACCGGAATGCTGGGCTGAATAGCACACCTTTGTTAATTGAGAATTTCCATCCGATACGGCTCAGACTTGCCGGGCTGGGTCACCAGTGAGCCTTCCAACTCCCCTTCCATAAACTCGCCACTCATCAGCGCCAGGGCGCCCTGGGCGGCCAGCATGGCCTGGTCGATGGTGACGCGCACCCGCTGGCCGGGGTTGGCCAGGTTCTCGCCGTCGATCAGGAAGTAGCGAGGCTTGAGAGTCTCGGTGGTGCCGGTGTAGGTGGTGCCGGTCACGGCCGCCTTGGTGTAGCTGACTTTGCAGGCCGCAGCAGCCTGATCGCTGATGGCCATCACCATGTTGCCGTTGACCTGGTAATCGGTGTCGAGTACCAGCGCGGTACCGCCAGCACTGAGCTTGACGGTAATGGTGCCCGGCTTGATAAAGGCGGTGGCAAGCTCGACCCAACCCAGCTTGCTGAGCGTGACCAGCTCATCCACCACCGGGGCCTCGGCCTGGGTGAAGGCCACCTGCTTGCCGGCGATGGCATCGGCCAGCAGCTGTTTGGTCATGGAGTCCCACTTCAGGGAGAGCTTGGCCGGGTCCTTCGGCAGTTGAACCGAGTCCAGCGCCTGGCCGAAGGTGCTGCGCTTCTTGGAGATGCGCGACTTTTCCTCGGTGGTCGGCGGGGTGACGGTGATCTCGTTGACGTTGATGGGGCCAATCAGGGGCCCTTTCACGCCATTGGTGATTTCGGCGATGTAGACATCACCGGCCAGCAGCAGGCCTTTGTCGGTAAATGACATGCTTGGATGCTCCTATGGTATCCAGATGGTGGTGCCAACCTAGAGGCTGGCGGTATAGGTGAGGCTGAATTGGATGGAGGTCAGCAGGGTGTCGCTGCCGATTTCTTCGGGTTCCAGATTAATGGTGCCCACCGAGATAGCGAGCAGCGTCGTACCCGGCAGGGGGATCCCCGCCGTCGAGGGCACCAGCGCCGCCAGCACCTCTGACAGCAGCTGGTCACGCCCGGCACGTCCGGCACTCACCGACTGGTAGAGATCCACCTGAATGTTGCGGGTGCGCTTCCACTCCCGCCCCCGCCGCTCCGGTTTGCCCTCGGTCAGTTCCCGAAAATGGGCCAGCGGCAGCGGGGTGTGCTGGTCGATCTGCGGGTCGCTGTCGCATACCCTGTCTTCTGGCGACAGTGAAGGCACGCTGCGCAATTTGGCCAGCAGCGCATCGATGATGACGGTCGCTTCGGTCATGTCACTCTCCTGGTGAAGGTGCTGGCAAGGTTGGCTTGCAGCTCATCGAGGAACTGCTCGGTGATGATGTCGTTCCACCAACCCCGCAGGCCCACACCGCCCGCCATCACCAGTCGCGGCTTGCCGGCTTTCGCATAACGGATCATCGGTCGACGTTTCTTGCCGTAGGGGTTGATAAAGCCGTAGACCTGCGCGCGCTTGCCGCCCCGCAGCACCCAGACGCTGGCCCGGGTGCCGGTGCCATCGGTGCGCTGACTGGCAAACTTGACTCGGCTGAACGGGATCTTCTTCAGGTCCAGGCTGATGGTGGCGACGTCGCTAGTCGCGGTCGCCTTGTCGAGTCGGATCCTCGCCCTCACCGAGGCGGTGTTGAATCCATCGGCGGCAATCCGGTTGACCATGTCACTCCGAGTGGCGGTGGCCACGTCATTGACTGCGGCCACCAGCTGCTTGCGGATCGTGGCAGGAAGCGCCTTGAATGCATCGACGCTCTCGCTCAGGCCAGTGACGTTGATCGCCCTGGCCCTGCGCTTTCGGCTTAGCCCGCCCGGCATCAGACCACCATCACCCGGAGCGTGGTGCCGTTGTCACTGCCCTCTATCAGCCCATCGATACGGTATTGCCGTCCCCGCAAGGTGATCTGGTCACCCTGGCGTGCAAAGGGGGGGACGAGTTCAGGCAGGATCAGGTCTATCTGGTGTCGCGGTTCGCTGCGGGCCCCCACCATCACGTTCTCAGCCGCCAAGAAGGCGGTGACCGGATAAGGCTCCCCCTGCTTCGGGGTGTAGGTGGCGGGCTCGCCGGAGAGTTTGCGGGCCGAGATCTGCAAGGCGCCAGGCTCGATGGCGGTATCTTCGATCAAGTACCAGCAGGCATTCCCCTTCAGCAACTGCCCGGGCAGGATATCGCCCCGTGCTCGCACCGTGATCAGGGTCGATCCGGTTGCATAGATGCTGCCCTGTGCCTCGCGCCCTGCCGCCTTCGGGTCAATGATCTTCGCCCACAGTTTGCCAAGCAGCGGCCATTCCGGGGGCGTGCCGGTTGCGGCGCCAAAGCGCGTCAGCCGGGTGTCGAGTTCGCCACTTTTAAGCATGCGTCCTCCTAGCCCACCACGATGTCACGATAGGGGTGGATCAGCGAGTCATACGCCAGCGGCAGAGTCGTGGCGATGGTGCCTGTCACCACGGCCTCCCGGTTGGTATACCAGTGGCCGATCAGCAGCAGGGCCGCCAGCTTGAGCGCAGGGGTGAGAGGCTGCCCCTCCTCCCCTGCTGCCACCAGCGGCTTGTTGATGTCGGACTGGATGTGGCTGATCGCCGCTTCAATCAAACCGGCCAGCAACGCATCTTCGTCGGTCATCTCCGGTTCGATTCGGCACTGTGCCTTGGCCTCTACCACGGTGATCAGCAACATGTTTACTCCTTACCTTCAACCGACTCGCCACCTTCGGTTGGGGAATAGAGCACGGCTACGCCGCCGTCGATCAGGGCCTGCGCCCTGGCATCGTCAAAACCGGTGATGTCGCCGGGGCTGTAGTTCTTGAAGGGGCGGATGACCTTGATAATGGTCAGGGCGGACTCGTCCGCCTTTACGGGTTTGGCCATGATGGCTCTCCTGAACGGTCTTGATAGTGAAATGGAAGGGGCCACGCAGTAGCCCCCTGCCCTGGATTACCAGGTCACTTCGGTGCCCAGCACCAGCCCTTCTACGTGACGGAAGCCCACATCGTGGTTACCGACCAGACGGATCAGGGACTGGTTGCGGGCGAAGGAGCTGACCAGCTCGCCGGCGGCATCCACATAGGTGGCCTCGCGGCTGAAGTCGATGGTCATGTTGTCCTGCTCGCCGATCACCACGTCGTTCCAGTCCGCGAAGTAGATCTCGGTCTGGTTGGTGCCGACCCCCAGATTCACCGGAATGGTGTTGGTATGGGCGACCGGGTAGCCCTTCAGCAGGCCTTGGGCCATCTCCGGATAGACCTTGTTGCCGTTGCCATCGCGCAGGCCAAACAGCTTCATCCAGGAGCGCGGGCTCATGCCCCAACCCGGGTTGATCATCAGGGAGTCGGAGCTCATCAGCTTCAGGATGAGCGAGTCGAGGTAGGCATCGATAGTGGCCAGGTCCGCCGTGCCGGTCCAGGCGACAGTGCGACCCGCGTCGGTGGCCACTTTCTTGAAGCCGACCGGGGTATTGTTGCTGCCGTCATCGCGCAGGAACGCCTTGTCTTCACGACCGCCCATGGCGGCGAGCATGTCACCCAGCACCAGCTGTTCAACGTTGTACCCGGCGCTCCCGATTAGCTGGTTGCTCATCGGCACCAGGGTGATCATGGTCTTGGCCGCCAGCTTCACATCATCGAAGCTGCCACCGGTGGCCTTGGCATCAACGCCTTCCCCCACGTAGCTGGAGGTGGCCCCGCCGGACATGCGCGGCATGCTCAGGTTACCGTTGGGGAGTGGTACCGGACGAGCCCCGAGTTTGCGCACGATGGTTCTCGGGCGCAGCAGCTCGATCACCTCGGAGTGCAGGTTTTCGGGGATGAGCGCACCACCGGAGCCGGAAGCCGTGCTGATCACCATGGCGATCCCGGCATCGCCGATCTCTTTGGCGGCAAACTGCTCTGCCAGCTTCATGTCCCCCTGACCGGCAGCAACGGCCATGGCGAGGCGAGCCATGCCGGCACCGGGGTACTGCTTGAGCTCTTGTTTCACATGAACAGCAGGGGAGCCAGTCATCGCGCCAGAAGCCACAACCGGTACTGCCTGCTGAGCAGCCAGCCGCTCTGCAGTTTCCATGCGGGTGATCTGGGCACTGATTTCCGCGACTTTGCTCTCGAGCGAAGTGAACTCGGCCAACTGCTCGGCACTCAGAGCCCCGCCCTGTTTCTCAATGTCAGCCAGGGCGGTGATCTGGGCGACGATTTCGCCACGCTCGCGGCGGAGGGTTTCGATAGTTTTCATCGAGTGGTTTCCTTTGGGTATAAAAAAAGCCCCTGATGGGGCTTATTGGGATGGGCTCCGCCGCAGGGCTAGAGCTGGTTCTGCAATTCGATGGCTTTGGCCCGCAGGCCTACGGTCTGCTGGGGCTTACCCTGGTTGGCCACGCTGGCGGCGAGGGCGTTGAGATAATCCTGGGGATTGGCCAGCTCGTCGGCCAGGCCATTGGCCACGGCTTCACTGCCGCTGAAGAGGGCTGCCTCGGTGGCCTTCACTTCCTCTACCGGCAGGTCGCGATAGCGGGCGACGGAGCTCACGAACAGCTCGTAGGCCTGATCCATCCGGTGATCGATGGCGGCCATCGCCCCCTCGGAAAGGGGCTCGTGTGGAGTGCCGTCTTTCTTGCGCTCGCCGCGGTAGAAGGTGGTGAAGGTGAGACCCACTTCCTGCTCCCACTTGCTCACCTCCATGTGCTCCATGATGACGCCCACCGAGCCGCAGCCGCCGGTCTCGCTCACCACCACCCTGGTGCAAGCGGCCGCGATGAAGTAGGCAGCCGAGTAGGCGGCGAAGTTGACCAGGGCGGTGATCTGTTTGACGCTGCGCTTGGAATAGATGTACTCCGCCAGCTCCTTGCAGCCCACCGCCATGCCGCCGCCGGAGTTGATGTCGAGCACGATCTCCTTGACCCGCTCGTCGGTCAGCGCAGTGGCGATCTGCATCCTCACCCACTCGTAACTGGTCAGCTCGGTGCAGGTGGCATCGATGTGACCACGCCGCGCCATCAGGATGCCGTGCACTGGGATCACAGCCAACCCGCCGATGCGGTTCTTGAACTCGCCCCTGGCCTCCAGCGGCGCAGGCTCTAACCCGTCCGGCAACTCGTCGGCGGCCATGATGTCTCGCTGGTTGCCTAGCATCCGTGGCAGCAGCAGGCTCTTCACCCCGGCCAGAACATCCTGGGTGGCATAGAGGGGTTGGCCAAACGCCATGCTGGCCAGATGGGGGTAATTGATCAGCTTCGGCATAGGATGGCCTCGATCTCGTTGAGTTGTTCGGCACTGGCTTTGGTAATGCCTGGCGGGAGGGAACCGGTGCTCACCATGTTGAGCGGGGTCAGGTAGATTTCTCCACCTGCTACCGGCGGCAGGTTCTCCAACCGGCGGATATCGTTGACGCTTAGCCAGCCCCATTGGCGGCCGAGGGCATACGCCTCGTAGCGGGACTTCTGATCTGCCCGTAGCAACCCGGAGACGTTGAACTCGATGTAGAGGTTCTTTCGCTCCGCTGGCAACAGCAGGTCGCGCATCATGGCGCCTTCGATCCGCTTGACCCATGCCAGCAGGGTGTAGATGACAAACTGCAGCCCCTGGTGCTCGATGTTGTTGTTCGTCGCCCGCTCCAGTTCGCCGATCATGTGCGGCGGCACCTTGTAGAGCCGGCAGATCTCGTTGGCGCCATACTTGCGGGACTCCAGCAGCTGCGCCTGCTCGTTATTCATGGCGAGCTGCTTGTACTGCATTCCCTCCTGCAGTAATGCGACCGAGAAGGCGTTGCGCAGCCCGGAGTGGCGCTCTACAAACTTGCCGAGGAACGCATCCACCTTGGCCTGTGAGTCGAACTTGGCGCCATCCTTCGGGCTCTCGATGACTCCGGAGAGCGTGGTGCCGTTGGCAAACACCCGTCCCGCATGCTCATCCACCGCCATCGCAAGTCCGATGGTGTCCGGGTTGGTCTGGATTGGTGACAATCCCAGGTAGCCGTCAAGACTGAACGCCTTGACGTGGTGCACCATCCGCATCGGCAGGATCTGGTTGCTGCCATCCAACAACTGGTAGTAGGGCAACCCATCCGGCCCCTTAAGCACAGCTACCTTGTCCGGGTTGATGGGAATGAGTTCGGTGATGAAACCCCGCCCATCCCGGTCGATCAGGCTGTAGCTGTTACCCCGCAGGCCCAGGTGGCCCATGCGTTGTTCGTTATACTCGAACGCCGTGTCTTTCTGGTTCGGCTGGTTGTGGATCAGGTCGTAAAGGGGGTGGTCGGTGGCACGAAGCCGCTTGTCATCGTCACGGCGGTAGAGCTCGCAAGGGAGCTGGGCCACCGACTCCGCCAGCAGGGTGACACAGGCACGCACGACGCCTTGTGCCAAGGCAGTCTCCGGCGTCACCAGCACCCCAGCCTTGGTCGTCTTCCCGGCCATGCTGCTGATCCACTGACTGAAGTTGCCGCCCTTGCGCCCGCTGCCGAACATCATTGGCAGGAACATCAGCTATCCCCCTTGTTGCGTTTGGCAAACTCGGCGGCCGCCACTGCCCGGCTCATCAGAAATGACCAGGCGAGGCAGAGCAGGCCACCGACGACCCAGCCAAGGGGCGGTGAGTAGAGACTGGCGCCATAGGCCAGTGCCGCAGCCCCCAGCAGACCCACGATGAAAATTGAAAGTTGTTTCAGCATAAAACGTCCGAGGTTTCGTAGATGGAGCGCTCATCTTCACGGCCCGGCACCATGGCCCGACCGATGGCCATCATCAGCGCGACTGCACCGTCTATCTTCTGATCGGCGCTCTCCTTGACCGGGCGCACCATGTCATCGTTACCGGGCAGATACTTGCCGATCACGTTGCCAATGCACCAGGTCATCAAGCTGTTGCCGTCGTGGTGGAAGCGGCCTGCCGTGATGGCCGCCTCCAGCTCCTTCATGGCGCCGGACATGTTCTGATAGTTCTGGGTGATAGTGATGGGGGTCATCCCTTCGTCCGCCAGTGAATGTGAGAGAGCGATGGCGCCCGCCGGGTCGAGGGGTGTTTCCAGCACCTTGTTGTCGAGGTTGGCCTCTTTGGCCTCTTCGAAGATCTCGCGGTAGTCGATCTCCGCGCCGTCGGTGGTACTGAGCTCACCCAGGTTGACCCACTTCTGGTATCGCTCCGCCAGACGTCGGTTGTCGTTATCGAACACGGTATCTTCCGGCACCCAGAATCGGGGGGCTACGGAGTAGTAGTGGCGCTTGCCGTCGATATCGCGCCAGAACAGGCGGGCCATGGAGTTCATGTCGAGCTTGCGGGCTAGGTCGAAGCCGAGAATGCACTCGTCACCGGCAAACTGCTCCAGGGTGAGGCTCTTGTCCTCACAGGCCGCCCAGCGCTGCATGTTGTAGAACGCCGTCTTGGCCGAGACCCAGACGTTGAGATGCTTTGTCTTGAATATGTTGGCAAAGCGGGCCGATTTGATGGCCTTGGCCTGCCTGGCCAGCAGATACTCGGAGTAAACAGAAACCCCCATATTGGGGTTAGCCTTGGCCAGCACTGCCGGATCCGCCCAGTCATCACCCTCGTCAATGGTGTAGATGATCCCGAACAGCTCGTCGTCCGGGACCGTGCCGGCCAACATCTCGATCACCTCCCGCCGCTTGTCGTAGCAGGGGCCGTCGATGTTGTAGCCCGCGGTGGTGATGACCCACATCAGCGGTTGGCGGCGGGCGCCCATACCGGTGATCATGGTGGTGTAGAGGTCGTCGCTGTCATGCTCGTGGTATTCGTCCACGATGGCGCAGGATGGCGACTGGCCGTCACCCGGGTTGCCAATCAGCGGCTCAAAGCGAGCGCCGTCAGCAGGGATGTTTAGGTTGCTGGCGTTGACTTCAACCCCGTAATTGTCGAGGAAGTCCTGGGTGCGCTTGGCCATCAAGCGGGCGGGGCGGAATACCTCCCACGCCTGTTTTTCAGTGGTGGCGCCGGAGTAAACCTCGGCGCCAAATTCGTTATCCGCCGCGAAGCAGTAGAGGCCAACCGGGGCGGAGAGCGCCGACTTGCCGTTCTTGCGGGGGATCTCGTTGTAAACCTCGCGAAAGCGCCGCAGGCCGCTTCCTTTGCGCACCCAGCCAAACACGCAGCAGATGATGAACAGCTGCCACGGCTCAAGGTTCAGGGTCTGGCGCTTGAAGGCCCATTCCCCCTTGGTGTGGGGCATGAGCTGAACGAACTTGGCAGCCCGCTCGGCTTTGTCCTTGTCGAAACGAAACCGGAACTTGGCCGACTTCTCTTTGGCCAGATCATCGAGATGACGCTGGCATGCCTGGATCACGTAGCGGCAGGCTGGGATGTTGCCACGCACCACATCGCGGGCGTAGCCATTGGCCACGTTGACGTAGGGATAGCTTTTGCGTGCGGCCATAGTCCATCCCTACAAAGCAGCGAACGGGTTGCCTCCTCCCTTCTTCTTGTTGCCGCCGATCAGGCGCGAGCGGCTGGAAGGGTCCAGCCCGAGCAGGGCCCCGTATGTGGTCATTTGCTTGAGTGATTCGTTGGCGACGGTACAGGCCGGATTCTTGACTGGACCACCCGTGGCCCCTTCAACCACCAGGCCGTGCTTCGAGATCTCTTTCTCAGCGCGGCGCCAGCGGGAGTAAGCGGCGCAGAACGCCTCCAGGTTGTGCAGGTCGGTGATGCACAGCACCTCAGCGGCGCACAGTTCTTTGATCACCATATCCCACAGTGTGGGGGCCCATGGATCCTCTGCCAACCACTCAGGGCAGGCGACCCCGATCAAAGGGGTGAAGGTGGGTTCGTCTTTATTCAGTGCCCGCTTGCCGGCATTGCCCCCCAAGCGCTTCAGTGCGGTCGGCTTGGGCTTCCTACCGCGCCCGGGCACGGTAGCTGCACCGCCCATCGCGCCCTCCATTTAAATTTTTAATTTCGCGGGTATAAAAATTTCGCGGGGCGGAGCAGTGGTGAGGTCGAAAAGCTGGGAGGATTTGATCCCCCCTACCCCCTCACCAGCCCCCCCCGGCGCGATGCCAGCGCCTCTGCCCGCGTCTTTGTGGCGTGGCAAGGGTCGCAGATACTCTGCAAGTTATCGTCATCATCGGTGCCGCCAGCGGCCTTGTTGACGATGTGATCGACTTGAGTCGCTGGTGTCACAATGCCAAGAGCAAGGCACACTTGGCACAGGTAGCTATCCCTCACCAGTATCCGCTTACGCCGCTTGCGCCACGCCCAGTCATACCCGCGGTCATCGGCGCTGGTCTTGGCGACCTTCTTCCACCCATCAAGCAGATGTACATGGGCTGGGCAGTAGCCATGCCGCTCGGTGGTCAACTGATGGCAGGTGCGCTCTCTGCACACCTTGGGAACTCGTGGAGGCATGGCTGCTACCTGGTTGTTGCCGCACCGGCACACATTAACGCGGGACGACCCGCCAGATGGGAGAGTGACCCGGTGCGGCTATTCGGTTACTGCTGGGAAATTAGGGAGTGGTAGGCTCTTTCGCAGGCCAGACCAGATGCTCGAGCTCGGTCATACGCTCTTGCCAACTCTCCCGCTCGCGCATCAGCCCGGCTGAGCAGGTCGGCAAGCACCACGGCGGGCTGTCTGGCTGTTTCGCTTGGCTGGGCAACGCCGGTATGGCTGGCGCACTGATTTGCTCGTGCTGCCAAGCGGCGGGCTTGCTCGTGCAACCCAGCAGCAACAGCACTGGCAGCAGCAGCGTCACTCTCAGCCCGGGCAATCTCTTGTTCTGCATCCTGTCTCACCCTCTCTATGTCCGCTTGACGACGCTGTTCAACCTCTCGCGCAGCGGTTACCGCATCAGCTCGTGCAGAGGCCAGTTCGGCCGCCTGTTTGTTCCATTTCGCTGACCACTCAAGCCCCTTGTCATGAGCTCCGGAGCTGTATCCTGAGTGGTGAATCCACCACACCAGCAGCGCTACCGCGGTCAGGCGAGCGAAGAACCACACCACGGGATGCGCATCGAGGAACTGCCTGACGGGGCTCATGCTGCAGCTACCCCATTTTTGATGGCCGCAGCGGCATCCATACCCCTGAATAGGCATTCCTCTGCGACACGCCGGCGGGTCAGCCCGCGCATCACCTTGCCATCGTTCTTGTTCCACTTCCGAAACTCACGGGCTGCGCCATCGTAATCACCGGCGTTCAGCTTGCGCAGCAACGTCGAGTCCCCCAACCCTTCCGGAATAGTGTCAGCATCGATGTCAGACCCAACGTTGTAGGCGAACGACACCAGCGCATCGAACTGGCCTTGAGTCAGTGGTACCTTGACCAGCGACAGCACATCTCGCTCAAAGCGGCGAAGGTCATCAACGAACACGCTATCAGCCTGTTGTTGCGTCCACTCCAGCCCGGGCCTCACCTCCGGCCCGGTGTGCCCCCACCCGATAGTCCACGGCTCCCCATTCTTGCTGCCAGGGTCTGGGTAGGCCCTCAACTTGCAGGTCTCGAAGTAGTGCATAAGGCTGATGCCGTGCGGTGATGTGCGCTCAACTCGGACCATTGCCAAACCTCCTATCCAACACGCGACCGGCAAACTCACGGATCTTCTCGACCCCGAGGAACCCGATCGAACCGCCGACAAACCCGGATGCAGTGGCCGCAATCCCGAACAGCTCCATCCCAGACATCACTGAGAGGGAAATGGCGCCACACAACAACGACTCGAGTAGCCGCTGTCTAACACCGCCGCCGGAGTAAGTCACCCGCAGCCAGGAGATCACCACGGACAGAATGAAACCATATAGTGCGGGCCAGTGAGTGTCGGCCCACGCCAACAGCCAGGCCAACAGGCCAAGGTCTTTATCAGGCATCTTCATACCCACCACCCCGCAGGGCCTCTGAAATGAAAAACCCCGGCAAGGCCGGGGTTTGGAAGAGAAAATAAAAAGGACTGAACCCTTTCGGGTACAGTCCTCCATCATTGATATTCAGCCTACACAAAATTGCAGCTCGAGTAAACCCCCTCCTCAACCCGCCCTGGACCACTTCATTTGAAACACTAATTTAGATGACGATACCTGCTCAAAAAGAATCACCACACAGTGTGTTAACTGATAGATAACATTCTGCTTTCTTAAATTCGGGAACACGTATAATGTAGAGAAGTCTACTTAAAATGTAACTACCTCTATGAATAAATGGTTGGTGCTCATTATTGGTTTACCCACTGCAAATGCTACTGCCCGTATGCGTGCCTGGCGGGCTCTCAAGGCCAGTGGTGCTGCGGTGCTACGCGATGGAGCCTACTTGCTCCCGGCCAATCCTGATTGCCAGACCGCGCTCCAAGAGGTCGAAAGAGACATTCTGGCTCTCAACGGTACGGCTTGCTTGCTACCAATCCACGACCCAAACGGCCAACGCTTCATCCCGTTGTTCAACCGTGGCGAGGAGTACGCCAAATTACGGAGTGAGATTGCGGAGTGTCATGCTCAACTGACGACCGAAAATGCCTTAGCTACAACCAGGCAGATTCGAAAGCTTCGTAAGAGTTTTGCGCAGTTATCTGGTATCGATTTTTTCCCTGAGATAGCCAGACAGCAAACAGAGGCAGATCTGCAAAGATTGGAGACTGCGGTGAACCGTGCCTTGTCGGCTGACGAACCCAGTAGCTACAACCAGCCCATCACTTTGTGCAAACACAGTGACTATCAGGGCCGTATCTGGGCCACTCGCCGCCGTCCCTGGGTTGATCGGTTGGCAAGTGCATGGCTCATTCTGCGATTTATCGATCCTTCAGCCCGTATCCTGTGGCTGAACTCTCCCGATGACTGCCCTGATGATGCCATCGGGTTTGATTTCGACGGAGCGCAATTCTGCCATATTGGCAATCTGGTGACCTTCGAAACGCTACAAGCGAGCTTTGCCATTAATAAACCTGGGTTGGAGCGTTTAGCCGCACAGGTGCATTACCTTGATGTCGGCGGAACCCAACCAATTGAGGCGGCAGGGATAGAGCGAGTCTTGGCAGGTCTGCGTGAAAACATCCCAAATGATGACCACTTACTGGCCGCAGCCAGCGTCATCTTCGATGGACTTCTGGCTGCATTCATAGAAGAGAACCCTCATGAATAAAATACCCCCACAACTGACTGAGAGTGGTGGCCAAGATGTCCAACCCGTTAGTCTGCGCGAATCATTTTGGTTCTGGTTAAAACTCGGGTTTATCAGCTTCGGTGGCCCGGCGGGGCAAATATCGATCATGCACCAAGAGTTGGTTGAACGTCGTCGTTGGCTCTCCGAGAAGCGATTCCTGCATGCTCTCAATTACTGCATGTTGTTGCCCGGCCCTGAAGCCCAACAGCTAGCCACTTACATTGGTTGGTTAATGCATCGCACCTGGGGAGGGATCGTGGCGGGGGCTCTGTTTGTACTGCCATCCCTATTCATCTTGATCATGCTCTCATGGCTCTACATTGCATTTGGTGAGATGCCTGTGGTTGCAGGTCTCTTCTATGGTATCAAGCCAGCCGTCACTGCTATCGTCGTACAGGCAGCACACCGTATCGGTTCTCGAGCCTTGAAAAACAGCTGGCTGTGGACAATTGCAGCTGCGGCGTTCGTTGCCATTTTCGCGCTCAATATTCCATTCCCACTGATCGTTCTGAGTGCCGCTGTCCTCGGTTATCTGGGAGGGCGTTTCGCCCCCGACAGATTCGTCACAGGGGGTGGCCATAATGCGAAACAGCAATCTTATGGGCGTGCCCTGATTGACGATGACACCCCGACACCAGAGCACGCAACTTTCCGCTGGTCACGCCTGGCATTATTACTGATGGTCGGCACCATGCTCTGGGTGCTTCCCATGAGCATCTTGTTCCTAATGTTCGGTTGGAATGGGACTTTTACTCAGATGGGCTGGTTCTTCACCAAAGCCGCATTGCTGACCTTTGGTGGCGCCTATGCAGTTTTACCTTATGTATATCAAGGGGCAGTCAGCCACTATGGGTGGTTAACCCCGACCCAGATGATCGACGGCCTGGCACTGGGTGAGACGACACCAGGGCCACTCATCATGGTGGTCGCTTTCGTGGGATTTGTTGGAGCTTATGTGCAACAAGTGCTGGGCGCTGAGCACCTATTCTTGGCCGGCGCAGTCGCAGCCAGTTTGGTTACCTGGTTCACTTTCTTGCCCTCCTTTTTGTTTATTCTCGCCGGGGGGCCTTTGGTCGAATCGACCCATAACGAGCTAAAATTCACCGCGCCTTTGACAGCCATTACCGCTGCGGTGGTCGGTGTGGTTCTCAACTTGGCCTTGTTCTTTAGCTATCACGTGTTGTGGCCACAAGGCTTTACCGGTCATTTTGATTGGCCTTCAGCATTGATTGCCCTGGCGGCAGCGATTGCGCTGTTCCGGTTCAAACGCAGTGTGATCCAGGTTCTGTTTAGCTGTGCTCTTGTGGGGTTGATTGTTCATTTGCTGGGAGGAACTTATTGAGCAACTCAGCCTTTCCCAATAGCCTTTTTGGTGCAGTGGGACAGCATCAGCTGGTTGTACTCACCAGCATAGCGCTGCAATTGGCTGACTTCCGTCGAGCGCTCTCGACTGGCGGCATTATTGGTGAGCTTCAGGCTTCGAATGCCGCAGCGAGCCTTCGCATCATCTTGCTGCACAGTCGGGATACCAAGGACAACCTGCTCACTTCCGGACATCACCACAAAGAGCCGGGTGTCCCCTCGTTGGACGCTGATCTGAACATCTTTTTTGGGCCCGGTGGTCTCGGCGTGGCGGACGGTGAGCAAGGCAAGAACAACAACAACGCCAAAAAGGGTGATGTTGCCACGCAGCCCGCTCACCGCTTGAAGACACTTCCCCATGCCAAACAGCTTACGTGCTTAGACCCATCCAGCCATGCATACCGACGTAGATCCCCACACCGATGATCAGCAGACTAGACAAGTAAGGGGCTCGGCGCGCCACAGTTCCCAGCCAGGGCCAACGGTTGGAAGCTTGCCGGGCACCGATGGCCGCCGCGGCGCCGACACTGACCAACGTTATTGCCAGACCGATACTGAAACACAGCACCAACACGGCGCCCAGAGACACCTCTTGCACCTGCAAACAGAGTAACAGCACGGTGATTGCCGCTGGACATGGGATCAACCCCCCCGTGAGACCAAAGAGAATGATCTGCCCTGTCGTCACGTTCCGGTTGCTAAAGCGTCGGCGAATATCATTGGCATGAGCACGCTCGTGAGCATCTTGGTAACCATCAACGGACAGCTCCAACCCCTCCAGCTCGGAGTGGGAGTGACCATGCTCACTGAAGTCTAAATCGTAATCGTGGCTGTGATGATCATGGCCCAAGCTCAACCGCACGTTGAATTCATGGGGCTCGGGGATCTCATCCACTGACTCCAGATATCCACCGTGTTGTGCAAAGGTGAAACTCTGCACCTGCCCATCTGCGCGTGTGGTGTGTAATACCACCTCATCAGCCCCCCAAACATGACCGCTCAGGGGATGCAAACGCCAACGTGGCGGGACCCCTTCCTCGAAGATCGACAGCTCAACCCGACCATGGCCGGTATCGATGCGCCGGGTCTCATCATGGTGATGCTCATCGTGCTCGTGATGGTGGCCATGATCATGGTGATGATCATCGCCTTGCTCGAAGCGCCACATCTGTTCACCACGCCAAGTTCGCCACAGCATCCACAAGGCAATGGCGATGATGATCGCCGCTGAAGCAAGTTGGAAATAAGGCTCGGTGGTCTCGGCATCTAGCCCCTGCCCCAGGTACATACCGCCCAGCGCGATCAACCAGACGACTGCTGTATGCGACACTGTCGCAGCCAGGCCCAATAAGATCGCCTGTTTCACCGTGCCGCGTACCGCCACGATGAAGGCTGCCATCATCGTTTTTGAGTGACCCGGCTCCAGGCCATGTAGCGCTCCCAAGAGGATCGCGCTTGGGAAATAGAGCCAGGCGTGGGCCGGCCCCTGTTGTAGCAACTCAGCGAAGCTAGACATTGTAAACCTCAGAGGTATTTGGTGATTTGTTTGAATTCTTCCAGCGCATCATGATCGCCGCCGGTGAGCCCCTCGACGGCATGCTCCAAGCAATGATCGATGTGATCCTGGATCAGGGTGCGTTTGGCCTGGCACACGGCTTTTTCCACGGCGTGAAGTTGCTGGGCGATATCCACACAGGTACGGCCCTCTTCAATCATGGTGAGAATGCTGCGCAGGTGCCCCTCTGCTCGCTTCAATCTCTTACTGACTGCGGCATGACTTTGATGGTGGTGGCCATGTTCGTGCTTGCTCATTACTCAGTGCTCAGGTTAATATCCGAGCCAGAATCGTATCCCCCCCGGGGGGATACAGTCAAATCAATAAATCCCTAATTGGTGTGTGCTGGTAGTTCAGAATGTTCAGCAGATCTGTCATCAACAACGTTGTATTCGCATTGCTCCTGACCATGTTGATGGCCTGGGTCGGGCACACGTCCGCATTGTTCACACCCACCAACCAGCACACCCCTAGCAGTGCAGAACACTCTCATTCCCATGACGATGAGGCGACGCCGGATCCCGGTGCTGCCCAGTTATTCGCGGGTCACTTCCATACCTCTTTCATTGCTGACCATGTACATGAGCCCCCGCACCCGAGTGCCCAGCTCGTACTGACTTTCCAACCTGATCGCATTGCTCCCGTTCTGTATCCCGACACTGTGCTGCCCAATGGCCCAGTATCTCGCATCGAACGCCCACCCCGTTTCTGGCTCTAGTTCTGACACCTGCCGCATTGCGGCTCCAGACCTTTTGAACCAGGAGTATTTCTATGCACTCGCTCACGTTGAGCGGAGCAGACGCACTGCTTGCGCGTCTGCGCCAATCGTTTTTCCTTCTGCTCGCAGTCATGGTGCTGTGGGCCATCGCACCGGATGCACTCGCCCATGGCGTGCCAGAAGGTGACAAGGGCTTTATCCAGGAAAGTACTGGCGTACTGTTGATGCCGTTTATCTACATGGGCGCCAAGCACATGATCACCGGCTACGACCACCTGCTGTTCCTCTTCGGCGTCATCTTCTTCCTCTATCGGATGAAGGATGTTGGGCTCTATGTCACCCTCTTCGCCGTCGGTCACTCGGTTACCCTGCTGCTCGGGGTATTGAGCAACATCAGCATCAGCTCCTACGTCATCGACGCGATCATCGGTTTCTCGGTGGTCTACAAGGCGCTCGATAACCTCGGCGCTTTCCAACGCTGGTTTGGCCACCAACCGGATACGCGCGCAGCCACCTTGATTTTCGGCCTGCTGCACGGCTTCGGCCTGGCCACCAAGATCCAGGAATTCGAGATCTCCCCGGACGGTCTTATCCCCAACCTGATCGCCTTCAATGTCGGCGTTGAACTCGGCCAGCTCTTGGCCCTCGGCACCATTCTCATAGTGATGGGTTACTGGCGGCGCACGAACAGCTTCTGGCGCCACGCCTATACCGCCAACGTAGCCATGATGAGCGCAGGCTTCCTGCTCATGGGCTATCAGATCACCGGTCTCATCATTTCTCAGTAAGGATTTCAATCATGTTCAATACCAATGTCCCGACCTTCAATGACCTCCCGACATCCGCTCAACTGCTGCGCTCAACAGTGCTCGCCATGATCACCGCAGCCGTGTTGTTGGTCACCGTCGTCATGCCGTCGGAATACGCCGTCGACCCAACCGGTGTCGGCCGCGCACTCGGCCTGACCCAGATGGGGGAGGTCAAGTTACAGCTGGCGGAAGAAGCCCGTGCTGATGAAGCCGCGGCTCAAAGCGCCGCCATGACTGCAGCGGTGATCCCCTCCCCTACGACAGCCCCTGCTCCAACAGTGGTATCGGCTCAACCTGCCCCCGCTAAAACTGTGCCAACCCCAGCCCCACAAACAGCGGCAGCACCTCAAGCCACTGGCCAGCAGCATGAGATGAGCATCACCCTCAAACCCAACCAGGGCGCTGAAGTGAAGCTGGAAATGAAACAAGGTGCAAAGGTTAACTTCCTCTGGACAGCCAACGGTGGCGTGGTGAACTACGACACTCACGGTGATCCCATCAACGCACCGAAAGGGTTCTACCACGGTTACGGCAAGGGCCGCGCCACACCGGAAGAATCGGGTGTGCTGGAAGCTGCATTTGATGGCAAGCACGGCTGGTTCTGGCGTAACCGCACCGATCAGCCGGTCACGGTTACCCTTCGAACTCAGGGTGACTATGCCAGCATCAAACGGGTGATTTGATCTTGAGCACGCCCTTTGCTAAGTGAGCGTGCTACCAATCACTCACAATGGCCGCCATGTTGTGCAGCACGCAACTTGGCGGCCTTTTCAGAATGAAATACCCCGCCCGCCTCAAAAACCCTCTAGGTCTATCGAACTCTGGGGACATGGGTTGCTACGCTGAAAAGGCCATCAGATGTATTTCAAAATGCTCTTTTGGGCTCTACTCATTGCCCTCCCGGCAACCGGTGTACGAGCCCATAACTTCCGTTACAGCGACATTCATCTGCACTACGTAGATTTTTTTCAGGAAAGTGCAGGCATCACCAAGCTACTCGAAGGGGTTGCATCAGCCAAGATTGAGCATGCCGTGTTCACTGGTATTTCGGTCGCGAAAGAATGGGATGAAAACGAGCCCGTACAGCCCCGTTACTACGCCGGAGACGATGCTAAAGCCTACTGGTACAGCGCCACCGACACCCTGATCGCCCATGCCTACAAGCAGTTGCCGGCAGAGGCAAAAACTCGCTTTCATCCATTCATTTCTGGTTTCAATCCCAACGACATGAACGCAGCAGCCCGGATCAAGGACATGCTGAACCGTGACCCCGGGCTATGGCAGGGAATTGGGGAAGTGTTCACCCGCCATGACTATCTGACGGCACTGATTTATGGCAAAGCACCTCGCGCCAACAGCAAGGCTCTGGCAAAGGTTTATCGGGTAGCCGCAGAGTATGATCTCCCGATCCTGCTACATTCCAATATCACCTCCAAACGAGAGCGCAACCCGCTTTATCTCAATGAGTTTGAAGAGGCCCTACGTACCAACCCTGATGTGCGTTTCATCTGGGCGCACGCAGGCACAAGCATGGAAATATATCGGACTCAAGGTAAGATGGCGTTCCTGTTGCCAACGGTTGAACAGCTACTTGGCAAATATCCTAATCTCTACATCGATCTGTCCTGGAGTGTGCTGCATCCTTATCTGGTCGATGAGTTGGGCATTCCGGATCCAGCTTGGCTCGATCTGGTATCACGTTACCCAACCCGTTTCATGTTGGGTTCCGATGTCGTCGGTACTTTTGGCAGCCTGAGCAAGTACATGTTCGGGTTTGAACCCTTCCTTAATGCCTTACCACATGCAGTGGCACACCAGGTGGCCCTCTCTAACTTAATCTCGGTTCTACCAGCAGAACGTCAAAAGGAGATTCAGAAAACCGAAGACTGGGATCAATGACAGTAGCCGCATCTTTATCTAAGGTCCCCCCAACTGCACCATTATGTTCGACTAATGAAGGGAAACCATGCAGTAGACACACCACAAGGCGGCTCAAGCCGCCGTCACCTTCTTATAGAACGCAGCCACCTCGCTCTCCTGCACATGGCACCAGGCCAGCACCGCTTGATAGAGCGGGTACCACTGCCGCTCCCACTCGCCACGGGTCAGGGTGCCCAACAGCGGCTCGATGGCGCGGCGCACCAGGGTGCCGGGGATGGGCCGCAGTCCGGTACCGCCACAGCGCAGGCATACCTTGTCGACGGCCTTGCCGTGCAGGCGACTCAGCTCCAGATCGCGGATCACCCCTCGCCCATGACAGAACTGCGGGTGACAGGCTGCCCCAGGAGTGTCCACCGTGCGGCTATAGTGCTGCACCGCCAGCGCAGCGATCGCCTTCAGGGCCATTCCCTGGCTGCGCTCCTTGATGGCCCCCACATACTTGGGCGCCAGCTTGCTGCACTCTGCCATCACCCCGATCACCGCCTTGCGATGACTCTCCTTGTCCTTGGTGTAGCGGGCCATCATCAGTGCCAAGCCCACCCCTTCATATTTCTGCACCAGCCCCAGCGCCCCCAGCACATCGGCCTGCGTCAGGTGAGAAGGCCCGGTAGAGCGGGACTGGATGGTCTGGATCATCGCCGAGCGGGGTTGCCCTATCGACAGTGCATATTCGAGTCGCATCAGAATGCCTCCAGTGACCAGTGGGCGCCTTTGCGCTGAACCCCGACGAAGGTGAACATCCAGTGCTGCTTGGCGGCCACCTTGATCTTCACCCTGGCGTCATCCTCCCAGAACCCCTTCACCTCGTGCAGCTCGATCAGCCCATCCCGGCGCACCACCATGAAGTCCGGGGTGTAGAAGGTCTTGTCGGCCAACCGCAGCTTGAGCGGTTCAAACTCGTAGTGCAGCACCTCCCCCGCCAGCATCAGCGTGCGCAGGTGGGCGGCATAGGCCTCCTCGGTCTTGTTCATGGATCCCGGTACCGGCTGCGGGCGGGCCCGCGCCTTCACCCCACTTCCACTATATGGCGTCATCCAAACACTCCCAGGCCTGCAGCCTTGTTCAACGTCATCACGACGTGATCCAGCTGGCTGCCGTGGGTCTGCTCCCACTGCTGCCAGCCCTTGTTGTGCAATTCCATGTGTGCCTGGTGGCAGAGCGGAAAGGTCATCAGGTCATGGGTCTTGCTGCCCATCACGCTGAGCCCGTGCCCCACCACGTGGTGCGCCTCGATGCCATCGGTCTGGCCGGTCACTACGCACGGCAACTGGCGGACGAACGCCAGATAGTTGGCCGACTCCCAGCGCCGCATCTTGGGGCGGGGGATATGCAACATCGGCGGCTCCGGGTCGATGGCCTTCACCGCTGGCTTGATACGCAGCCGGCCGCGCAGCTCGGCCAGCGGATCCTGCTCCAGCAGCTCGGTGCGATTCACCCGATAGCGGGCATCCGTCTCGCGATAGCCGCGCCCTGGCACCAGCAACCGCTCTGGCTCCAGCGGTGGCAAGCGACAGGCGTGGCGCACCACGGCGATCGGCAGATGCTGCTGCACCTTGAACACGCTGGCCCACCAGCAGAGATCCCGCGCCTGCAACTGGGCCAGGGCAACCCCGCACCAACCCGCTACCCGGGTCAACAGTGCCCGGGCGATCGCCGCTGCATGCTCTCCCTGGTTGAACGGCAGCTGGCCATCCCGGTATGCGTTGTCATGGTGCCAGCACAGGGGGAGCGGCAGACCCCCCATCTCGGTGGTGACCGACTCCCCGATACAGCCATGGCCGATCAGGCACTGGCCCACGTTGCGCAAGGCCAGCTCGCCGCCGGCGGCGTTGACGATGGCAGGGTTGAGAAGAGCACTGGCCAGCTCCGGGAACTGGGTCAGCAGGTCGCCACCATCTGGGGCAGGAACCAGTACCGCCGGGCGGTTGGCCAGGGAGGTGCGAAGCTGTGCCAGCCCCTCCCCCACCTTCAGCAGCACCATCCCCATCTCCGGCACAAAGACCGGATGGGTCGGGATCATCCCAGCTTTTCCACCATCTCGAGCTTGTCGAGCAGCGGGCCCAGGCGGGCAAGCAACTGATAGCTGGCGGTGCGGCGCAGGGCGAGAGATTCAGAGGCAATGACCCGGCGGGCGGCCTCGGCGGCGGTCATGCCCGGGCAGGCGGTGTCAATGGAACGGAACAGCTCGGCACTGGCATTGATGGCGGCCCCTGCCGGGTTGCTGGCCTGCTGCTGCAGGTGCTGTACTCTGGCCGCACTGCGGCTAGTAAACTTGCTCATGTGACCCCTTTACCTCACGGTAGTGGTTCAGCCGATCGCGGAAATACGCCTGGTTCTCCACGGGCTGATTGATGATTGCCTTGGCAACATCCTCTCGGGTTGCCAGGTTGCGGCGGCACTGCCAAACCAGAAACGCCGCCTGCTTATCCAACTCTATTCGCTGACGCTCCTCATCAGGTAGCAGCGCCAGATTGAATGTCATGGCCAGTGCTCACTCCCCCTGTCAGCCCCTGCTTGAAGGCGTTCAGTATGTGGATCAGGTATGCGGCTTCATGGCGGGCATCGTGCAGCGCATGGTGGCGGGTACCCTCGAACGGCAGCTGATACTTGGGGTCAATGCCCAGCAGCTGCCGACCCATCCAGACCACAGTGCGAAGGCTCTGGTTGCCACGAAACCACCAGGGCTTCTCAACTCCCCACTGCTGATAGGCATGCGTCAGCAGCACGTTGTCGAATTCACTGCCATTGCCCATCAACTCGACCGCCGCCACCTTCTCGAAATGACGACCAAGGAAGTTGGCCAACGCCCGCAGCGCATCCACCAGGAACAGGCGGCCGGCATTGCCGAACATTTCCTCCCAGGCGGCCGGGCTTTCCACCTTCTGCCGTTCCCAGAACGCCAGGGTGTCGTCGTCACGCTGGCGGCCCTGCGCCAGATCGACCCGGCAGTAGAACTCATCCACGGTACGCAGCTGTGCCACATCGACAATGACGATCCCGATGGTGCCGATCACAGCATCTTGGCCTTGGCCGAGGGTCTCGATATCCACGACAGCGACCAGGCTCGGGTTACTACTCATACTGCATACTCCTCGGTTGAATTGTCAGTGTCATACCGCCACCTTCCCCAGCCCGACCTTGGCGAGCAGCTCGGCGAACCGGCTCTGGTACCAGTGCGGCTGCGTCTCGCGCTGGCAGCGCGTATCCACGATGTTTTTGCCATACAACAACCCTTTTGGCGTGATCGCCCAGAACTCCTTCTCCTTGCCAGGCGACTTGGTGGAGGGGCGGCGCATCTTGGTCAGCAACCCATTCGACTCGAGCAGGGCGTTGAAGTAGCGCACTCCCATGCTCACCCCGTGCTGCTTCAGCCCCTCGGTGGCCGAGAAGGTCGGCCGCGAACTGCCATCGGTGGCATCGCTCGGCGCATCGACGGCGTAAGAGGGCAGCAAGTTTGGCAGGCCATGCTGGCGCTGGATGGTCTGCAACATGCCCAGCTTGCCGGAGTTGCTCACGTTCAGCATGCGGGCCGCGGTCTCGGCGAACAGCAGTTCAGCCTGCACCGCCTCCACATGCACAGCCTGGCGTGGAACGACCTGGTACTGGCCAGTTTTGCGAATCGAAGGCAACACCTCACTCATCACCCAGCGTTTGAATGCCTTGGCAGCTGGCAAGGTACTCGCCATGATGGCCTGATACAGCCCAGCCTCGGTGATAAGAGACTGATTTACATGGTTTACTCCATTTTGGATGGTACGCTTGCGCTTATCCTCGTCATCGATCAGCTTGTTCATGTTGCTGGTCTGGGAATAGCCCAAGGCACGCGCCACATCAGACGCGATGAACCACAAAACATCATCTTCTTGTTCGATGCGGATTGACCCGAACTGCTCATTACTGAACATCACCACTGCATTACCACCATTCCCCATGTCACTCTCCCGATTGTCATGTCCTTGGTTTAGCCCCAAAAGATACTGTTTATTTATACAGCCATCAATCACCGTTCGTTAGGTTCTCACGGCGTGATATGACCTACACCATCAACGGCAGATGTTGGCAGACAACCTCCCTGCAATCGAGAGCCGCAAAATCCAGTTGCAGCAGCACCAGGCCGAAGGCGTGCGCCCGGGTGAACTCCTGCCGCGCCCCCTTGCTCTGCTGCCAGCCGGGCAGAAACGCCACCGCCTCGCACTCCATCAGCATGGGGATGGCGATCCGCATATAGGCGTCATGCTCCCAGCCATCCGGCAGCACGGCGGGGTTCATCACCCTGGCCCCCTGCCCCTGCAGGTAGGCCTCAGCGGCGAAGAACGCGGGCCGGTTTAACTGCGGTAGGCCTGTCATCGGCCCCGCGACATACACCTTCACCCCGGCCAGGTCGATCAGGCCACGCTCATTCAGTTCTTTCGGTTCAACGGTCATGATGGGCCTCCCCGGCCAGATCGCGATTCACACGGTTGAGCGCCACCAGCGCCACCTTGGTGATCGCCAGCAGCAGTGTGCCCAACCACACCAGCAGCAACAGGATGGCCCGCAGCGGCGCCAGCAGCAGGCGCACCACAGGGCACGGGAACATCACCAACACCCAGCCCGCGAGGATCACCCACACCACCGGCGCCTGCAGCATCTGCCAGCCCATACCCCCCTCATAAGGCACCATGGCCAGCACAAACAGCGCCACGAACAGGTACATCAGCACGAAGAAGGCCTTAGCCATGGCTGGCCTCCTTGGTCTTCGCCGCCAACTCGGAGAGCTCACGGCACGCCGACACCAGCCGCGGCTCATCCTCGGCCCCATCACCCTCCAGGTCCGGCCCCACTTCCTCTGCCATCCACTGGCGCAAGGTGAGCACGCACAGCCCCAGCATGGCGAACCAGGCCAACGCCAATCCCACAAACAACCATCCAAGACTCATCAGCTCCTCCCCCTCCCGGTGGTGGTGTAACGGGCAGCGCGAGACAGCGCATGCCCAACAACATAGGCAGCTTGCTCAGCCACCGAATCAAATCCCGACTCCCCAATCAGATAGAGCGCTACAAAGATGGGGATCCCGGCATCACGCGCTCGCAATACCTCCTCGATGCCCAGCAGCGGAGCCTGCCAGTCCCGGGTCGGGGTGTGCTGGGCGTAGTAGTGCATCATGCCACTACCCTCACCAGCTCCACCGCCTGGCCCCGGATCCGCGCCGCCTCTGCTCGCGCCTCCTCGGCCCCATCCCACACCAGGTAATACCCGGCGCCAGTGGCCGCATCGGTCTTGCCCAAGGTATCCAGCGAGTTCGACACCTCCAGGTGCACCCGCTCGCCCACCCAACCCCGCACCGGCGGATAGATGGCCACCCGGCAGAACTGCGCCTCACGCACATCACGCTCGGCGTTCGCGTTGAACTGACTGGCCATCACACCATCCTCCCTGTCACAGTGACGCCACGCTGACGCAGCTCGGCCTGCAGGCTGGCCAGCTCGGCTGCCACCCGTTCAGCCGGTGCCGCGCCGTCGCGTTTCAACACCCTGACCTCGGCGATCATCTCGCAGGCCCGAATCGACAGGGTTTGCCCGGTCGGGGCGACTGGCTGGGCTGCCTGCATCATGCGCACCACCAGGGCCTTCACTTCGGCCGGGCGCGGAGCAAATTGACGATCGACGTCATCCGCAAGCTGCAGCACCGCTTCACGCACCAGACCGACAGGAAAGCCCTTGATGGTCAGGGCCCACGCCTTGGCTGTGCCAGCGACGTTGCTATCCAACTGATTGGCACTGGCGGGCCAGAACGCGATCATCATCGGGAACAACTCGTTGGCTAGGAACAAGGCGATCGGGTCGGCAGTGCGCTGTGCGGCTGGCAGCTCACCTTGATGCAGCACAACCACGTCAGAGGATGGTGTTATCGTCATAGCCGACCCCTCCCGTGGCGGCCATGATGGCCTGGGCCTGCTGCTGAGCCTGCGCCAGATTGGACAAGGGCCGCTTGCGCTCGAAGCCCTCCCACTCCCCGTTCACGCAGCGCGGGCGGCCGATGGCATCCCATCGCTTGGCCGCAGCCAGATACCCGTCAAACTTCTGCGGGGCGAAGACCGTCATCGGGCGCAGGTACTCGCTCATCTTGAGGTCACCAGCCCAGTGCGCGGTTTTGAAGTCCACCACGAGCAGCAAGTCGGCAACCGAGTAGCCGTCGGCCAGCCGGGCGTTGATGTTCTGCAGGGCGGTGGGCTTGGCCTGATAACGGCGATCGGCGACCGCGTTGAAGTGTGCCAACACGGTCTTGGCATCCATGCTGACGGCCAGCGAGGCGGTGCCCTTCCGGTCGCGTTCGGTTTCGCCAGAAACCGGACAAGAGATCTGTTTAAGATCTTCTGTAGTTTCCTTTTCTTTTACTTCTTGTTCTGTTGTCGCGACGGTCGGGGCCCCGATGGGCGGGACAGTGGGCGCCCCATCACCCCCATTCAAACCCGCGCCAGACAAGGGATTGGGCGGGACACTCGGCGCCCCGGTCGGTACCCCGATGGGCGCCCCGTTTGTCGCGCCCTCAAACTGCTCTGTTGCGAACGATTCGCAATTGCTCGTGACCGGCTGCACGGCGGCCTGATAGTCGTCGTAGTGGCAAATCTCGATGATGGTCCCCCAGGGGGTGCCATGCAGCTCAATCATCCCCTCCTTGGCGAACCAGGCCAGCATGCGCTCTGTTCCCTTCTTGTCGAGCCCGCGGCCCCGCTCGTCGCGAAGCTGCTGGCCCAGCTCGGTGGCACTGATCACCAGCTGGCCCCGCAACAGGTGCCAGTCACGCCCCTTGTAGCGCACCGGCCCTGCCTCATAGGCCGCCATGCTGATCAAGCGCATCCAGGCCGCCAGCTTGGTGGCATTGCGGGCCCACTCTGCCTGTAGCAACGAGCGCCAGCACACCACATAGCCGCTGCGACGGTTGTCACTCATGTTGCACACCTTCTTTCGGGCTGGGGCGGCCACCGGGGCCGCCAGTCTGATCACCTCACCCATGACCCACCTCCAATCGCTGCAGTTGGGAAAAGACCGCCTTGGCCTGTGCCGGCGTGATGGGCAGGGCCACCCCCATCACCACCAGCTGATAACCGTTCACCCACTTCAGGTAGGGCAACACCTTGGGCTTATTCATCGCGCCCCCCTTGGCGGCCACGGCCGCCCACCGAGCCCGCACGCAGGCCGCCCGCCTGGGCACGGGGGAACATCGGTGGCCGGGTCATCGCCAGCGCCTCACTCATCGTCAACTCGCAGCCGCTGTGCTTGGCAATCGTTTGTAACGACCAGCAAGCCAGGTGCACCCGGTCGTGCAAAGAGACCGCCAGCGGCGAGCCCAGCGCCTTGAGCCCCGGATAAAGCTGCTCGTCCCACGCCTGCCGGATCACCGCCAGATGTTGCAGGGTGGCCGACACCGCATCACGCAGGTGGGCATGGTCGAGCTGGGCAAGGTAGTCAGGGAGGCGGAGCCGCTGCTCCATGGCATTGAAGGCCGCGATATAGGCCTCCTTGAACTCGGCAGCACGGCGCCCGGTAAAGCCCATCGCCACGAACACAAAGGCATCGCGGGTCAGTAGATAACAGGGGAGAGAACGGCCAGTGGGGTCGGTATATCGACTGAGCTTAAAATTGAGCTCAGTGAATTCGAGGGAACATTCGAGATTTTCGATCTTGGCAATAACGTTCTTGTGCTGCTTACCGAAGCACTCGGCCAGATCAAGGGACGTGGTAACGGCCTGACCGTCGATCACCCGAACGACGGGTGTAAGAGGGGTGGGGACAGTAGCCATGATGGCAGCCTCCAAGGTTGATAGATTGTCACTACCAACCTGAGGTTCCAATCTCATGGTGGTAGCCCGAACGGGGTTGGAACTATCGGCAACCTTGGAAACCGACCAGCCCGAAGGCTGCCCCGCCCGAGCCACCATAACGCTGTAGATGCCGGCTGCCGGGTAGGCGATCAGCACCCAAGTAAATGGGGGTCGAGTGCCGACAAAAAACCACGCGATGGGAGCGTGGGTCGGCTCCAAAGTTGTTCTCGGGGTTCCAATCCCGGCTGCGGATTTTGCCGCAGCACCCACAGCATAACTCTGGTTTACCAACAAGGTCAATTCACTGGCAAATGAAAGCAGTGCCCTTAACGCCGGATTGCGACCTGACTGAGTCATATTTTCTTCAGGTGCTATGGTTATATTTCGTGACTGACACCCGACATAGGAACTTGCATGACGGACAAAGACGACGAAACGCTGATCCCCATCTGTGGCTGGTATATCAGCCCACACAGCAACAACCGCATTGCAGTCCAGCTGGATTGCCGCACTTCCCCTCAACAGCCGATCGAGGATCTCTTTCTCGCCCCGTGCTATGCGTTGACCGCGAACCAAGCGATTACCCTCGCCAAAACGCTGCTGGCCTCGGCCCATTTCCTGACGAGTCAAGAGCAACTTGCTGCCACCCTCAATAGCCGACTCCAGTGAACACACTGCACGACCACAATCCTGCAGGGACATCCATCCAGCGTGACCGACAGGTTTCCACTCGGTGATGTGCCACGGGCATATGCGCTGCACTTGCCCTACCCCTGCTGATTTCGTATGCTTTTTCATGTTCTCATCTCCGCACGATGACTGAACCATGGCCCCGGCTGTTGACGCAGCGCGGGGCCGCCCTTTTGGGGCCTCCCCCTTGTGCTACAGTGGCTTTGCAAGAGTCCCACCTCACAAGGAGAAGGCCATGACCTACGACTACTACATCCAGTTTTTGACCCAGTACGACTCAGAACTCATCCCTGAAGGCCCCGTCCAGTTTCACCATCCCCTCCAAATCGGCGATGTTATCCAGCTCGTGGATGGGGGCGAGTACCATCTGGTGCGCCTGATCACCCATTCCCCAGCAGGCTCTAAGTTGCACCTCTCCGGCAAAGGCCAAGACATTGCAGACCTGTTCTTCTCAGAGCCAGAGCTGATGCCCCCAGAGACAGAAGGGTTTGAAGATACCGACCTCGGGGCGATCATTGCCTGGCAGAAAACCACTCGCTGAGTGCACCACGTGCGAACCTTCAGAGAAGGCCATTGAGGCGTGCCAGATTGGCTCTGGCACGCTCTCTCATCTGCTTGGCCGCCTCTTCTTGCCCTGGGATCACCGCGAACCGGGTGTCGCACAGCACGTGCTCGGAGTCCGCCATGATCTCGTCCATCACGGCACGGGGAACCGCCTTGATTAAGCTGGTCAGCACCAGCAGCAGCTGTTCTTGGGCGAGCCGTTCAACCCGATGCTGGCAGCCGGGGGTAAAGGGGTGGCACAGTGAGAGCGAAGCATTCCCCACGTTGTCAGCGCGCCCTTGCAGCACACCCAGTGCGCCTTGAAGGCGCCGGCGCAGATTGCGATAGGTCTCTTTGCGCTCCCCTTCCAGCTGTTGCCGGTTGTCATCGCTACCCTGTTTACTCATCACGATCTCCTTCGAGTTCCACCAGACACACTGCTGGCACCAGGTTGATATGCCCTGCTTGCTCAACTCACTGGGCACCACCGGATGGCGCCATGGGCAGAGTTCGCACGTTCGCGCCGGTGCTGCGGATCAGCCCCAGCACATGCTCCGCGGCCTGGGTGCCGATGCGCTCGATTTGCCCCTGCTCCATCCGGTCTATGACCCCGTCCGCCCTGGCGTCGTGAATGGCCTGCATGAGCTTGCCGAACACCGCCTGCGCCAGCAGCACCTGCTCAACCAGGTCGTCATCGCTCACCACCCCAGCGGGCAGGTCAACCAGCACCTTGCCGCGGCTAACCGCCCAGGCCTCGAGGATACGGTTGTCGCCGGTCAGTTCGGTGACCGCGACAGCCTCACCCAGGTTCAGGTGATGGGCATCGCACTCCGGGTTGAACTTGTTAGCCAGCACAGTCGGCCCCTTGCCCAACAGACGAGCCAGCTCGCTGATGTTGTGGTGCTTGCCAAACAAGTAGGCTGACCACAAAACATCCGGACGCGAAACCATTGGTTTACTTAACGTGGAGGTTTCGGTTATTTGCGTCATGATCAGCTCCATGGCCATCCTGCGGCTGCAAAGCCGACAGAATATCGGCTGCCCTTGTCGCAAGGGGTAAAGCAGCAATCTCCTGCTGGCTTAGGCCTTGCCTCAGTAATTTCGGTACCCAGGTGGCCGGTACAACATTGCGTTTGAATGCACGCATTACGGCAGGGGGGCTCACTTGCAACGCTTTTGCCAGCGCAGCTTTGTTCTTGAATCGCTCGAGTAATACGTTCATTGCAGCATCCTATCCATCTATCACAGACAAATGGTAACCGAGGATTTCTTTTTATGGCAACTGAAAGTTTCCAATGAAGGCAGGGACAATAGAAGGAATTCGTTATGCAGAAGAGAAACAATGACATGGCACGCTACGAGGCCGACAAGATAGCTTTTGCCAAACGCCTGAATGAAGCCTTAGAGGCTCAAGGGATTAGCGAACGTGGCCGAGCAGGCAAATTGAGGAGCATGTTACGTGATGCGCCATCAATCGTTGCCGTACGCAAATGGCTTTCGGGCGAGAACCTGCCAGAAGTGAAGCGCTTGGGCGAGATCTCCCAGATCATCGGCAAGTCAGTGCAATGGATGCTAACCGGTGAAGACGGTAACGTGGAGGAGTTTTCTGACCAGGTTGGGCTGGTGCCGATACTTTCTTGGGTGCAGGCAGGGGCGTTTTGCAGTAACGGCGACATTCCGCTCCCCGAGGAAGTAGATGAGCGGATCCCCAGCCCGGTCCGGGTTGGCGGCCGAGCCTATGCCGTTCGGGTCAAAGGTGATTCCATGGTGTCTCGCGATGGGGGCCGATCCTATCCGGAAGGCACCGTGCTGATTGTAGACCCGGATGTTCATCCAGATGCTGGCAAACGGGTCGTGGCACGCATCGGTGACGAGACCACCTTCAAAGAGCTGGTACGCGATGCGGGCCAGTGGTACCTGAAGCCGCTCAACCCCCAGTACAGGATGATCCCGGTGACCGAAGAGGTCGTCATCTGTGGCGTAGTTCGCTGCGCAGTGCAAGAAGAGTAAGGGCGCCTCTGGCGCCTTGCTTTTTCCCTTGCAGCCTTCATGGTCCAATGTAACGGCGTTCTGCTAGCAACCCACAACGCCAACTCCCCCCCTCCCCCAGTTTCCATTCAAACAGCTCAGCATTACCCACTCTCCTCGAAGCGAATAAGCTCTACGCCCCACTAATCCCAGCCCCACAGCGGGCTGCCGCATCACGTCCCCACCAACCAGTTCCTGGCACATGACAAAAAAACACAAAAAAACAGAAACCACAGGTTGACCGCAAGGAAACCCATGATTACCATGAAATCACAAACAGAAACCAATTTGCGAAAGACGACCCCAGCCGGAGGGCCAGCACAACACTGGCAGCGGTGGTAACAAACCGCTTGGGGACATAACACCGGCAACCGGGCTGATTCACCTCCCCGCGCTCCCTTGGCAAGGCTGGAATGCGTGCCGACCAAGGTGAACGGAAATTCAAATCAGTGACCGGCTGGCAGCTGGAAAGACAGCGCAGTTGAAGTGATAGCGAACGAAGCGAGTGGCGGGTCTGACTCCCCAGCCACCCACCCGGTGAAAGGCCGGGACACAACTGAGGTTGCATTGGTGCCAAATATCCCACCCCGGTGATGGCGCAAATTGGCTTGGGGCGCGGCCAGTGCAACCCCAGTTGTGGTGACAGCCATCCCATCCGCTGCATGCAGCCGGGAGGTGCCGATAGGAAGTGCAATCGTAGGCCGCCACAGCAAACCGATTTGACCACCCCAAGGAGGTGATCATATCTCCCACCGCAGGGTTACGCGGTCGCCTGGTCCCGCTGTGAAGCGCCACCCAGGCCCTCGCCGAGAGGCGACAGTTTCGATAGGTAGGTCTGCCCGTGAGGGCGCACCGGTACCGATAGCAAGAACGGCTGACTCACTGTGAAGTGCTCAAGCCACCACCACAGGTGCAACGCATGTGGTTACTACTCCTGATGTTGATCTGGCTGCTCGGGCTGGCAGCTGACCAACTTGCAATACCAGCCGTCACCCACCTGACGGCGCCATCAAGGGCAGCACAACCGCCCACGCTGGCACAGGGCTCCGGGCCCTGACCAATCAGCCCGAGTTGTTCTCTCCTGGCCCCGGCAACGGGGCCCTTATCCCACAAGCGATAGCGGCCCAACAGCGGGTCACGACCTCCTATTGCCTGTCGCTTGTGTGATGAGACCAATTTCAGAAATAGCGGAAGCATCCATGCACCCACGCGAGTTCATTGCCAAGCACATCAAGGCAACGCTGGAGAAGGAGGAATTCCCCCCCCCATGCGGTCTCGTTGGGGGTGAGAGAGGCCACCACCTACTTCGACCGGACGCCCAGCTTCGCCAAGGGGAAGGTGTTCGATGAATGCCTCAAGGCGGCCCGTGCAGTAGCCAGGGTTGCAAAGAAGGCCAAGCCCTGATCCGGGGAGCGGGTCGCAACGAGTGAGGGAAAAATCATGATCAACGAAAGCCAGAAAGCGGATTTGCCGGCATCACTTGCTCGCGGAGCACCGCTGAGCAGCGACTCATGGTCTGACTTCGTGGCAAGACTGCGCCACGACTGCGTGGGTAAAGGCGTTCATGACCACTACACCGCTGATGCCATCTTCAAGGTCGAGGCCCGCGTGATTATTTACGGGATAGACCGCGCCTACACCGACAAGCAAGCGGTGATTTGTGATGACTCCACCTGGTTCAGCCCACTGGAATACTGGGAGGACCTCGATGACGAGCAGCAGTCACGGCTCAATCAGGTGGTTCAGCAATCGCACGAGTGCGATTTCCTTGGGCTTGATGAGAGCGACCAATGGGACCTGCTCGATGAGATTGACGACCACAGCGTTGTGGGATGGGACGAAAAGTGGGAGCACGTAAACAGCCACTTCACCAAGGATGCAGCTGAGGCGTTCATCGAGCGCAAGCGGCATGACTACCGCAAAGGCATCCGAGTCTATGTCGATGCCCAGACCCATTGCTGGGAGTACAACACCATCAAGGAGGCCATTCTTCAAGGCCGGATCGGGCTGACCGATGAACTGCAGCGGGTTAAAGAAGAACAGACCGCTCTCATCGAGTTCATCAAAAGTACAGCGGATGTTCTGGATGAGTTGAGTAGTGAAACCAATACCTCGCGCCTCAAAGGTGGAGCCGCAGGTGCAGCGTCAGGTTTGCGCAAGGCGGTTGTTCGCCTTTCAGAAGCGTTTTGTGTGGAGAGTGCAGCATGAACCACTACGCCCAAGCGCTGGCCGAACTGCAGGCCCATCCTGACCACGAACTCAAGCAGATAGGCGACCAGTGGCAGACCCCCAAGGCATTGGCTTGGGGCCTGTTCCACCAGTTCGCCCCCACCCTGGGGCCGGTGGTGCTCGACATGTTCGCCGATGACTGCAACGCCTTGGTGCCGGACTACTACGACGCCGAAGACAACGCCCTCACCCAGGAGCTGGCCGCCGACCTGCGCCGCCTCGGTGGCGCCGCCTTTGGCAACCCGCCCTACTCCCGCCCCTGCGCGGATAGCGAGGGCAACCCCATCACCGGGATGGAGGCCATCCTCAACTACTGCCGCGAGCAGCGGGCACTAGGCGCCAAGATCATGCTGCTCATCAAGGCCGCCACCAGTGAAACCTGGTGGCCGGAGGATGCCGACTTTATCCAGTTCATCAGCGGCCGCATCGGCTTTGAGGTACCGAGCTGGTACGTACCCCGCGACCCGAAGAAGGACAAGCCAAGCGCCAGCGGCTTCGCCTCTGCCGTGGCGATCTTCGATGCAAGCTGGCAGGGTGAGCGCCGCCCCGAGGCACGCCTGCGCCGGGACGACCTCATCACCACCGGCCAGCTCATCCTCGACATGATCCACCGTCAGGCCACGGAGTTGACCCTGGTTGCCCAGCAGGTGAAGCCTGTCCAGCTCGAGGCTACCTCCGAGCTCCACATTTTCCAGACAGAATCCGGCCAGTGGGCAGCCAAATACCGGATTCATGGCGAAGAAGTGGCGGGGGTTGGTGGTTGCAGTTCTGCCGAAGAGGCCCTCACCGAAGCCACCAAGTGCGGCTGGTCTTGGAGCCGCCTGATCATGCCGAAAGACCAGTTGTCATCCGAGAGTTTGCAACTGGGCGAACAATCGCAGACGCTGAAGCTCCAACTGGCCGAACAGGGCTATGCCGATGCCGAGAGCATCATGGGCAAACAGCTCGAGTGTGCCGACCTGGGCGAAGAAAAGCTGGCCACGGCCAGGGGCTATGTGCAGGGTTGGCTGGACGAGCCTTATCCACTCTCCGAGATCTTCTATCGGCTCGATCTAGCCGTCGCAAACCTGCTGGCCGGCAAACCTATCCATCAGGGCTTTATCGCAGAAGATAGTCGTTCCCCTACCCTACCCCACTGGCAACGCCACCCCGCAGTGAAGGGCGTCATCTACCAGATCGACGATGCCGACATCCTGACCCCGGCCAAGACCGCCGAGCTGGCCGCCTGGATCATCGACAACCTGACCGCCCCCGGCAATTTGCTGGAACAGGCCACCGCCAAGGCCGCCGATCTGTTGGCGCAGAGTGCCGAACCTGTGCAGAGCGGACTGCAGCTCGAGCTGTTGTCTGAGCCAGAACCGGATAGCCACCAACAAGACGAGGCCCCCAACATCAAGCCCCTGGAAGACTGGGCCTTCGACTACCAGAACGACGAGCTCAATCTTGGCGGCGCCGAGTGGTCGTGCTTCGTCGCCGTGTTGACCGTGCTCTACGGCGCCAAGGAGCACTACACCGCCCGGGAGGTAGCTATCGCCATCTCGGTCAGCGACGAGCAGCTCATGGACGAATACACCACCCTGGACGAGGAAACCAAGGCGCTGCTGCGCAAGGCTGTCTCCACTCTGAAGCAGGTTGAGGGATACAACTTCACAGAGGCCTTCACCATGCTCGACCTGCATCGCCAGGAGGCCGTCATCGCCTTACTGAACGCCCTGCATAACGAGCCGACCCTCAGCCCCGTCACGCAGAAGAGCGTGATGATCAACGCCATTACCCGAGTGAATGAGGTGATGGCATGAGCAAATCACTTCGCCGGTCCCGCGCCGTCAGGGCCAAGGTGACCGGGGCCCCGCTCAACCTGGAGTCTGCCATCAACGTGGATCTGTTCGCTGGCGGCGGTGGCGCCAGCACCGGGCTCGAGCGTGGGCTCAGTCGCCCGGTACATCTCGCCAACAACCACAACCCCAAGGCACTCTCAATGCACCAGGCAAACCACCCGGAAGCCCTGCACCTACTTGAGGATGTTTGGGCCGTGGATCCAGCGGCTGTACTTGCGGGGCGCTCGGTCGGTTGGCTGCATGCCAGCCCGGATTGCACCCACCACTCCCAAGCCGCTGGCGGACAGCCGCGCAAGCAGGAGATCCGCAGCCTCGCCTGGGTGATCACCAAGTGGTTGGCGTTAGGCAAACCTGCAGTGCTCTCCATGGAGAACGTCAAGCAGATGCGCACCTGGGGGCCCCTCGTCGCCAAGCGGGACAAGGCCACCGGTCGGGTGATCAAGCTGGTCGAAGTTCAGCGCGGCAAGAAAACCAAGATTGAGCACCATATCGCAGAGCCAGGGGAGCGAGTGCCACGCCAGCAACAGTATCTGGTGCCGGATCCCAAGCGCGTCGGCCAAACTTGGCGCCGCTTTCTGGCCAGCATCAAACGTCTGGGATATGTGGTCGACCACACTGTCCTGAACGCCGCGGACTATGGTGCGGCCACCAGTCGCCAGCGCCTCTACCTCGTTGCCCGCCGGGACGGAGAACCCGTTTGCTGGCCCGCCCCGACTCATTGCAAGGCCCCGGCACCTGGCAGCCACCTCAAGCCGTATCGGGTAACGGCGGATCACATCGACTGGTCTATCCCCTGCCCCAGCATCTTCCTCACCAAGGAAGAAGCCAAGGCACAGGGCCTGAACGTCAAACGCCCGCTGGCCGATGCCACCCTGGAGCGCGTGGCTATCGGGGTGATCCGCGAGGTGCTGACCAACCCCAAGCCCTTCGTCATCGAGCTGGCCAACTGGTCAGGGCGCGGTGTCGATTCGGTTGATGCCCCGCTGCGCACCATCACTGGCTGGCCCAAGGGTGGCGCGTTTGCCATCTGCAACCCGAGTCTGGCCCCTCTGGTGGTGCGCCACTTTGGTAAAGGAGGCGAGCACGGGGTGGATGAACCCGCTGCGGCCATCATGGCCGGCGGCGGTGGCAAGTCCATGCTGGCGGCCCCCTTGATGGTGCAGGCCAACGGCGGGTTCAACACCGTGCCAGCCAGATCCGTGAGTGACCCTTGCAGCGTCATCACTTCGAGCGGTAGCCAGCAACAGCTGGTCTCCGCCTTCATGGTGCACCTGCGCAAGAACCTGCCGCCGAGCACTCCGGAGAGCCAGCTGCCCACCATCGTTTCAGCGGGCCAGCACCACGCCATGGTGCAGACCGTGATGGCGAGACCGGGTGAGTTCGGTCTGACACCGGAGCAAGAGGCCGGGGCCCTGCGGGTCAGCGCCTTCCTGATGCGCTACTACTCGAGCGGTGGGCAGTGGGGGGCCGTCACCGACCCGATGCACACCATCACCACCAAGGACAGGCTGGCACTGGTGACCGTGACCTGGTGCGGCAACACCTGGGTGATCGTGGATATCGGCCTGCGCATGCTGGTACCGAAGGAGCTGTATGGCTGCCAAGGCATGCCGCGCCACTACATCCATGACCGCGGTCACGACGGCACCCCGCTCTCCATCACCGATCAAGTGCTGATGGTCGGCAACAGCGTCAGCCCGCCGCCGATGGCGGCCATCGCCAGAGCCAACAACCCGTACAAGCACCTGCAAGCTAGGAGGGCAGCATGACCAAGCAGCAAGCCGCCGGGATCACCATCCTGATGCTCAACACTCTGGCCGCGCTCATTGCGCTGGCACTGATGTAAGGGGGACGCAGCATGATCACGGTCACCGATACCAAAGGACAAAAACACCACTTGGCGCTGGACGCCATAGCCAAGGTGAGCGAGGCCTCTCTCAGCTCACGTTGGCATGGGATCCACGCCTACATCAAGACGTTCGACGGCGATGAGCTGGGTGTGCGGGAGGAAGCCGAGCTGGTACTGGCGCAAATCGAGGCGGGAAGCGTATGAGCATTGTACAGGACATTGCCGAGTGGATTCATGCCCGAACCGGCGGCGCCATCAGTGCCGAGGTGTCCGCCGAGTTCTCCCTCACTGTCAGTGAGGCCAGCATAGTGATGGGCCAGATCCACAGAGAGTCCCGCTTCACCACCCGTATTGAACACTTCTGCATGGTTGGGGATAACGGTCGCGGGCGCCATACCCGCCGCCTCTTCGTTGACGCAGTCAAACCGCCACAGTGGCGCAAGACCCCGGTGGTCGGCATCAATGGGGATCAGATCGTGCGGTTCGACAGCGTCACGGATGCCGAGACCAAGGGCGGCTTTGTCAGGGTAGGCATCACCCGCTGTCTTGCTGGCCAGCAGAAACAACACGGCGGCTACCGCTGGCAGATCGACACAACCAAAGGAGCAGGCCAATGCACCGCTATAGCTACACCCTGAATGCGGCCACCGAACTGGGGGCAACACCGGATCGCCTGACCGGGACCATCGAGGCGCACCACCCGATGACCCACCAACAGATCCGGCTGGCCGCCATCGACAGGGCCCCGGCTCAGTATCTGAACTTCAACGAACTGGAGTACCAGGAGATTGAATCACCTCTGAATTGAATGCCCGGTCATGCTGGCCTGGGTGTAACGAACCACGACTGTCCGGGAGGACACGATGCATATCAAACTTTACCAGCGCAATTATCGGGATGATCTCAAACAGGCCATCCTGCAGGAGCATGCCGGCAACCACCATGATGCAGCCCTCTCCTACAAGAAAGCCCAGCACCATGCCACCAGTGCCAACATGCTGGAGAAGGCCAGGTTCGCGATGGCTCGCCGCATCCACTGCCTCAAGCAGGCGAAGGACCCCCAATGGAAGCAGGTCAACACCAAGTTCCAGCAGCTCTATCAAGCCCAGGAGCATCGCTGATGGCCAGCCGCGGTATCAACAAGGTCATCCTGATCGGCAACCTGGGTCAGGATCCGGAAGTGCGCTACATGCCCGGCGGGAACGCTGTCACCAACATCACCTTGGCGACCTCCGACACCTGGCGCGATAAGCAGACCGGCGAGCAGAGGGAGCGCACCGAATGGCACAGAGTCGTGTTCATTGGGATGTTGGCTGAAGTGGCAGGGAAGCACCTGAAGAAGGGTTCCCAGGTCTACGTGGAGGGGAAACTGCAGACTCGCAAATGGCAGGACCAGAGCGGACAGGAGCGTTACACCACCGAGGTGCTTGTGGACAACTTCACCGGTGTGATGCAGATGTTGGGAGGGAATGGAGGAGGGAAACAGCAAGGAGCAAGCAGCCAGCCAAGGCCAACTCCACAACCGGTGCAGGCGCCGGCCAGCAACGAACCACCGATCGAGTACGACGACGATCTGCCATTCTAGGCCAACGAAAGACAGTGGCCCCGTGGGCCGCTCTTCTCGCCGTGAGGCGTACAGGAGATATGAATATGCATCAGAAAGTGGTTGTGATGGAACGTCCCAGCTGGGTGCTGCCTCGAGTTTTGGAGGAGATGTTCGGGTACACTGAGAAGGCCATCAGCGAGAAGCGTAAGAAGGGCCAGCTTATTGAGGGGGTCCACTACAAATTGGCCCCGGATGGGAAGTATGTCTATCACTGGCGGAGATATGAGGATTGGCTGACCGGAACCAAGAACTGATCGACATCGTTGCTGAAACGCCAGGTGTCGAACTGCACGGCAAGAGTCTTCGCATCGACTTCCGATTCCACGGCAAGCGGTGCCGGGAAACGCTCAACATGCCGGCCACTAAAGCCAACATCAAGCACGCCTCCCGAAAACGGGGGGCCATCCTGCACGAGATCGCCATCGGTGTCTTCGACTACGCCAAACACTTCCCAGACAGCAAGAACGCCCACCGGTTCGCTGGCACGACCGCAAGCCGTGACATTTCGCTAGGTGACCTAGTGGAGCACTACCTGAAGATCAAGGATGTGGACATCGGCGATAACGCCCGTGGTCGCTATCGCTCCATTCTGGGGATGATGGCCGCCGACCTGGACCACACCCGGATCGTCAGCACCTTCCGGACCGAAGACCTGCAACAATGGCGCCGGTACCTGATGACCGAGCCGCGGAACAGAACCAGCAAGCCCTTGGCTCCGAGATCGGTCAACTACTACATGATGGTCGCCGCTGGGCTGTTCAACTTCGCCAAGCAGAACGGCTACACCCACCAGGACCTTTCTTCAGTGCTGACCAAGGTGGAAGTGATCCGGGATAAACCAGACCCTTTTGATCAAGATGAGTTCCGGCGCATGCAGGAAGCAGCTCGGCACGATATGGATGCGATGTGGATCCAGCTCGCATGCTGGACAGGCATGCGTACTGGGGAGCTCTGCTCCCTAGCATGGGAGGATGTTGACCTGGAGCGCGGGGAGCTCCAAATCCGCCGCAACATCACCCAGGCCCGCAACTTCAAGGTACCGAAGACCGGACATGAGCGAACCATTGTACTCCTGCCCCCTGCAATCGAGGCGCTGAAGCGCATGCGGCCAATGACAGCCATGCGCCAGTCCCATTACATCAAGAAGACGTTGAGGGACCGCCGGCAGGTCGACGAGAAGGTCACGTTTGTATTTAGTCCAGACGTCACCAGCAAGACGCCCGGGCTCAGTATCTGCTACACAGCCTTCACCTTGGGCGACAAATGGGACAGGTTGATAAAGAGGGCTGGCATTCGCCGCCGAACCCAATACCATATGCGCCATACATTTGCTTGCTGGATGCTAACCGCGGGCGCAAACCCTGAATGGGTTGCGTCTTACCTTGGGCACGAGGACAGCACCATGGTGCGAACAGTCTATGGCAAATGGATCCCCGAACAAGACCGCGACGAAGCGGACAGGGTTTGGGGCAGGCTTGGGGCCAGCTTTTCTGATTTGGCCCCAATACAGCCCCAAGATTTCACAGCAACACAATAACAACCTGTAAATTAAAGAGAATTAGCCAATGGCTCAATTTATTTACACCATGAACAGGGTTGGCAAGGTCGTGCCACCCAAGCGTCATATTCTCAAGAACATCTCCCTCTCCTTCTTCCCGGGGGCCAAAATAGGCGTGCTGGGTCTGAACGGCGCCGGGAAATCGACCCTGCTGCGCATCATGGCGGGCATCGACACCGAGATCGAAGGGGAAGCCCGTCCGCAGCCCGGCATCAAGATTGGCTACCTGCCCCAGGAGCCGAAGCTGGATCCGGAGCAGACCGTACGCGAAGCGGTCGAAGAGGCGGTCGGCGACGTCAAACGCGCCATGGCGCGCCTCGACGAGGTCTATGCAGCCTACGCCGACCCGGATGCGGATTTTGACAAGCTGGCCCGCGAACAGGGCGAGCTGGAAGCCATCATCGCCGCCCAGGGCGGCCACAACATGGAAAACCAGCTGGAGCGCGCAGCCGACGCCCTGCGCCTGCCGGCCTGGGATGCCCAGATCAAGCACCTCTCCGGTGGTGAGCGCCGCCGCGTGGCCCTGTGCCGCCTGCTGCTGGAAAAGCCGGACATGCTGCTGCTGGACGAACCGACCAACCACCTGGATGCGGAATCCGTGGCCTGGCTGGAGCGCTTCCTGCACGACTACGAAGGTACCGTCGTGGCCATCACCCACGACCGCTACTTCCTCGACAACGTGGCGGGCTGGATTCTGGAGCTGGACCGCGGCGAAGGCATCCCCTGGGAAGGCAACTACTCCTCCTGGCTGGAGCAAAAAGATGCCCGTCTGGCCCAGGAAGCGAGTTCCGAGGCCGCCCGTCGCAAGTCCATCGAGAAGGAACTGGAGTGGGTTCGTCAGAACCCGAAAGGCCGTCAGGCCAAATCCAAGGCTCGTATGGCTCGCTTCGAAGAGCTCAACACCAACGACTACCAGAAGCGCAACGAGACCAACGAGCTGTTCATTCCGCCCGGACCGCGCCTGGGCGACAAGGTGGTGGAGGTGGCCAACCTCTGCAAGTCCTATGGCGACCGCCAGCTGATCGACGATCTCTCCTTCTCCATTCCGAAGGGTGCCATCGTCGGCATCATCGGTCCGAACGGTGCCGGTAAATCGACCCTGTTCCGCATGATGTCGGGTCAGGAGCAGCCGGATTCCGGTTCCATCACCCTGGGTGACACCGTGGTGCTGGCCTCCGTGGATCAGTTCCGCGACAGCATGAACGACAAGAAGACGGTGTTCGAGGAAGTCGCCGACGGCCAGGACATCCTGCGCATCGGCAACTACGAGTTCCCGAGCCGCGCCTACATCGGCCGCTTCAACTTCAAGGGTTCCGACCAGCAGAAGCGGGTCGGCGAGCTCTCCGGTGGTGAACGTGGCCGTCTGCACCTGGCCAAGCTGCTGCAGACCGGCGGCAACGTGCTGCTGCTGGATGAACCGACCAACGATCTGGACATCGAAACCCTGCGCGCCCTCGAGAACGCCCTGCTGGAGTTCCCGGGTTGCGCCATGGTCATCTCCCACGACCGCTGGTTCCTCGACCGCATCGCCACCCACATCCTGGACTACCAGGACGAGGGCAAGATCGAATTCTTTGAAGGCAACTTCACCGAATACGAAGAGTGGAAGAAGAAGACCTACGGTGCCGAGGCTATCCAGCCGCGCCGCGCCAAGTACAAGCGCATTGCCAAGTAAGGCGAGGCAACAGCCGCGCCGCCAGGCATGACGTCACAAGGGGAGCCGGGGCTCCCCTTTTTTGCCTCTTCTGACTTACAATCTCCACCTCTACCCCAGCGATAGCGACCCATGACCCAAGCCTCCACCACCAGACTCACCATCCAGATCCGGCTCGAACCCGGCTGCCTGGGGCCGGATGGCAAGCAGCACATCGATACCTTCTGCGCGGCCGCCAACCGGATCCTCGCCGCCATCGAACCCCGACGGGTGCACTGGGTGCTGCTGCCCCGCCATGACAAGCAACTGGCCGAGCAGGCCTACTTCCTTGATGGCCGCCCCTTGAGTGAAACCCAGGCCACCCTGCTGCTGCAACGCATGGGGTTGGCCCTCGATCCCTTGCTGGAGCAGAGCGATGCCGTGCTGAGCCAGCTTATCGAACGCTACCAGAAAAACCGTTGATCCCGATGTGGAAACGGGGCTCTATTGGTCCCCTTTCCCCTGCCTCTGAGGGAAAACGTTTGAATTTTTACTCTATTCATTGATCCGCCTCGCACATCCGGGGTTTGTAAACCTGGCCGCCTGTGTGAAAATGTGCGCGCTGTCACGGTATCAGGACGAGTCTGGTCACTTCACCGCCAGAATCAGGATCCGTCGCCCCGCATGGATGGGCCGGGCCCCCTGCTGCCTATTTCACGTCACCCATTGGAATCCAACATGAATCAACCACATCACGCTACCGGGCAGACCGCCAGCCCGGCTGCCGGGCAGGGATTGCTCGAGCGCCTGTTTGCCCTGCGCGGTCATGGCACCACGGCCCGCACCGAGGTGATCGCCGGCATCACCACCTTCCTGACCATGGTCTACATCGTCTTCGTCAACCCGCAGATCCTCTCTGCGGCAGGCATGGATACCCAGGCCGTGTTCGTTACCACCTGCCTCATCGCCGGCATCGGCAGCATCCTGATGGGTCTGCTGGCGAACCTGCCCATCGCCCTGGCTCCCGCCATGGGCCTCAACGCCTTCTTCGCCTTCGTGGTGGTGGCCGGCATGGGCTACTCCTGGCAAGTGGGCATGGGCACCATCTTCTGGGGTGCGCTGGGCCTGCTGATCCTGACCCTGCTGCGGGTACGCTACTGGCTCATCGCCAACATTCCTCTGACACTTCGGGTCGGCATCACCGCCGGCATCGGTCTGCTCATCGCCCTGCTCGGCCTGCACAATGCCGGCATCGTGGTCGCGAGCCCCGCCACCATGGTGACCGTGGGCAACCTCACCTCCCTGCCCTGCCTGCTGGGGCTGCTCGGCTTCTTCCTCATCTGCATCTTCTCCGCCCGCGGCGTCCACTCCGCCGTGCTCATCGCCATCGTGGTGACCACCACCCTGGGCTGGCTGTTCGGCGACGTCACCTTCAAGGGCTTCGTCTCCGTGCCGCCGAGCATTGCACCGGTCTTCGGCCAGCTGGACCTGATGGGATCGCTGGACATCAGCCTCGCCGGGATCATCTTCTCCTTCATGCTGGTCAACCTGTTCGACTCTTCCGGCACCCTGATCGGCGTGACCAACCGCGCCAAGCTGGCCGATGACAAGGGGCACTTCCCGCGCATGAAGCAGGCCCTGGTGGTGGACAGCGTCAGCTCCGTCGGCGGCGCCTTCATGGGGACCTCGTCCGTGACGGCCTACATCGAGAGCAGCTCCGGCGTCGCCGTCGGCGGTCGCACCGGCCTGACCGCCATCGTGGTGGGCATCCTGTTCCTGCTGGCCATCTTCTTCTCTCCGGTCGCCGCCATGGTACCGGCGTATGCCGCAGCGGGGGCTCTCATCTACGTGGGCGTGCTGATGTGCTCCGAGCTGACCCGGGTAAAGTGGGAAGACCTGACCGAAGCGGTGCCGGCCTTCATGACCGCGGTGATGATGCCGTTCAGCTTCTCCATCACCGAGGGGATCGCCGTGGGCTTCATCTCCTACTGCGTGATGAAGGCGGGCACCGGCCGCTGGCGTGAGATCAACCCCTGCGTGCTGGTGGTGGCCCTGCTCTTCGTCCTCAAGTTTGTCTGGGTCGATGCCCACTGATTTTTCTTCCATGGAAAGAAAACCAGACTCTGAAAACAAAAATGCCCGTCATCGACGGGCATTTTTTTATGGCGGGTACAGGGCTCAGCGAATGCCGCGGGCCTCACGGATCCACTCCCAGGCCTGCTGGATCTCCTGGGTCTTCTCCTTGGCCATCTCCATCATCTCGGGGGGCAATCCCTTGGCGGCCAGCTTGTCAGGGTGATGCTTGCTCATCTCCTTGCGATAGGCACGCTTGATCTCCTGATCGCTGTCGCTCTCGTTCACCCCGAGCAACTGATAGGCATCCTTGAGGCGATCCCGGGAGGGGGCCTCCTGGCGGTATTGCTGCCCCTGGCCACTGCCCTGCTGTTGCTGGCGGTGGAAGAAGTTCATCTGGGCCTCGGCCATTGCCAGAATGCGAGCCAGCTCGATGCGACTGAACCCCAGCTCGTCGGCGATGGTTTGCAGGATAGCCCGCTCGTTCGCCTCCACCTGACCGTCGGCGAAGGCGGCCTGCAGCTGGACCTCGAGGAAGAAGCGCAGGATGTCGCGCTGCCCCAGGCTCGCCTGGCGAAACTCCGCCAGGGTCTCGCGCAGGGGGAAGTCCGCCTCCTTGCCAAGGCGGAACGACTCCTGGGCCCGTACCCGCTGCTCTCCGGCCAGACGCATCCTGTCCATCAGGTTGGACGCGACCCGTATTTCGTGCTCGGTGACCTGGCCGCTCGCCTTGGCGATGTGGCCCATGACGGCGAAGGTGGCATGGAAAAAGACGGCCTGTTGCTGCTGGCTGGGTGCCCGCTGGAAGGCCCCGCGGATCCCCATGCCCCGATCGAAGCGATGGCCGATCCACAGGCCCAGCAGGGCACCGAAGATGTTGCCGAGCAGAAAACCGAAGAAGGTGCCAAGCACCTTGCCCCAAATACGCATGGTTCAAGACCTCGTGATGTTAATGGGTGCCGGCGAGCAGTTGCTCGTCCAGCTCGCGCAGCCGATCCACTGTGCCGATGTCGCGCCACTCGCCAGCCAGCAGGCTGCCACCCACCCGTCCCAGCGCCATCCAGTCGCGCAGCAGGGGGGCCAGCTTGCGCGCCCCGCAGGGCAAGCCGGCAAAGGCGGCGGGGTGATAGAGGCCGACGCCGCTGAAGGTGAGGGCCGGGGTGTCCAGCACCCGACCCGCTTGCAGGGAGAAGTCCCCTTGCGGATGCTGGGGAGGGTTGGGCACCAGCCAGAGGTGGGCGAGATCGTCCCCAAGCGGCTGGTTCACCAGAGCGCGATAATCCAGGTCGAGCCAGGTATCGCCGTTGATCACCAGAAAGGGTTCGCTGCCCAGCAGAGGCAGCGCCTGCACGATGCCGCCGGCGGTCTCGAGCGCGCTCTCTTCGGCCGACCAGTGGATGGATACCCCGAGCGCACTGCCATCGCCGAGGGCCGCCACCAGCTTGTGTCCGAGCCAGGCGTGGTTGATGACAAGTGTGGTCACGCCGGCTGCCTTGAGTTTTTCGATATGGTGCACGATGAGCGGCTTGCCCCCCGCCGCCAGCAGCGGCTTGGGCAGCAGATCGGTGAGCGGACGCATCCGCTCGCCGCGCCCGGCGGCCAGGATCATCGCCTTCATGGTGTCACCCCGGTGCGCGCCAATCCGGGCAGCACCACCTGCTCCAGCCACTGGCCGAAGCGGGCCAGCACCGGATAGGCGGCGCCATGGCTGCGACAGACATCAACGACGTAGCCGAGGGTACGGGGAATGTCCTTGAGGTAGCCGGCCTTGCCATCGCGGTGATAGAGGCGGGTGAAGATCCCCGCCGCCTTGAGGTGGCGCTGCATGCCGGTGAGATCGGCTGCGCGACGAAACGCGGCATAGTCCAGATTGCCGAGCAGACCGGCCCCTTGCAGGGTGTCGAAGCCAAGTCGCATGCCCTGCTCGATCACCACGTCCGGCCAGCGCACGTAGCAATCTTTGAGCAGGGAGACCAGGTCATAGCTCAGCGGCCCGATGACCATGTCCTGGAAGTCGATAAGGGCGAGGTCGCTCTCCTTCGGGTTCGTCCCGCCGCACACCATCAGGTTGCGGCTGTGGAAGTCCCGGTGCATCACTCCTTGTGGCTGGGCCAGGTTGCTCGCCGTGAGGCAGGCGAAGGTCTCCGCCAGCAACTGCTGCTCTTCATCACTCAGAGCCAGTTGCAAGTGATGTCCCAGCAACCACTCGGGGAAGATGGCATTTTCCCGGGCCATGAAGGCCTCATCGAAGGGCTCGAGCTCGAGCGCCACGGCGCCGAGCCTTGGCAGCAGGGCGATGGCCTTGCCATACCAGGCCAGTACACTCTCTTCGTTGAGGCAGCCGATAAGCTGGGTATCCCCCAGGTCTGTCACCACCAGCAATCCCTGCTCGTAGTCGACCCCCTTTACCTCGGGGGCCAGCAGCCCCGCATCGTGCAGGGCGGCCGCATTGCGAACGAATTCATGATTTTTTTCGGTTTTCGGATTAGCATCCACCCACACCAGACCGCCACCCCGGAAGTAGCGGCGGAAACTGGCGTCACCGGAAATAAGCGTCAACGAGAGGTTGGCGTCACCGGAAATCCGGCGAGCCCATTGCAAAAGCAGGGAAGCGCGATCGTGCATGAGTCGGGAACCAAATTGGAAAGCAGCACTTGGCTGTTAGCCCTGGCCGCAATAATGCTTTATCATTGCCGGCTAACATAAAGCAATGACATGCAATGTCAACTCGATGGATCCTGACATAAAATGCATGCCCTGAATCCACCGTTTTTACTACGGATTGCGCGAGCCTTTCACATGACAAAATGGACACTGGGATACTCCTGTCCCATCGCCCTGACCATCAGCCTTGTTCCTGCCCTGAGTCCGCTCATGGCCCAGGCAGCGCCACTCAATGCGCCACCCGCTACCGGGATCCTCGACAGCCTCTGCTATGACTATGTTCCCAAGATAGAGAAGCCCAGTGCGGACCAGGACGCCAATGCCCAGCCCGTCGAGGTGGATGCCGATCGCCTGGAGGCCAAGCAGGGCGGTACCGCCGTCTACGAGGGTGACGTCAAGGTGCGCCAGGGCGTGCGCAAGTTCGACTCCGACTATGCCCAGCTCGACCAGAAGAGCCGGGATGTCATCGCCATCGGCAACATCTATTACAACGATGGCCAGATCACGGTCACCAGCGACAAGACCCTGAAATCCAACCTGGACACCAAGAACTCCGAGCTGGAAGAGGGCAAATATCAGGTCCATGGCTCACCGGTGCGCGGCTTCGCCGAAAAGGTGACCATGACCAACAACAACCAGAACATCACTCTGGAAGGGGCCCAGTACACCACCTGCCCACCGGGCCAGGAGGCCTGGACCCTGAAGGCCGGCAGCATCGACATCGATCAGTCCGAGGTATTTGGGGAGGCCTGGAACGCCAGCCTCTGGCTCTATGACTATCCGGTCTTCTACTTCCCCTATATCAACTTCCCCATCAAGGATGAGCGCAAGACCGGTCTGCTCTACCCGGGCTATACCCAAAGCTCCAAGAACGGTATGGACATCACCCAGCCGTTCTACTGGAACATAGCCCCCAACTACGATGCCACCATCACCTCACGCTTCATGGACAGACGGGGCCTGATGGAACAGGTCGAGTTCCGCTACATGCCGGACCCGGCCCACGTGGGGAGCCTCTACTTCGAGAACCTGGCAGACGACAAGCAGTACGACGAGACGGCCAGCCTCAATCAGCATCTCTCTGACGGTCACCGCTACCTGCTGAGTGCCCGCCACACCTCCATGTTCATCGACAACGCCATGCGGGTGTCGGTGGACTACACCAAGGTACGGGACCAGGACTACAACTACTTCAACGACTTCACCCCCAAGGTGGGGACCCAGGTCGACAACCAGTTGCAGCAATCCCTGAAGGCAGGTTACTACCAGCAGAACTGGAACCTCGATGCCGAGGTACGGACCTACCAGATCCTGCTGGCCAGCGCCCAGCAACCCCACGAGCTGATGCCGCGCATCAACCACAACTACTACCAGCAGGGCAACTGGTACGATCTGGCATGGAATACCGAGCTGACCAACTTCGGCTACAACAACGATCAGGCCATCGAGCAGAACAAGGGGGAAGCCTACACCGGCACCCGGGTCTACACGGCCCCCACCCTGACCATCCCCCTCGTTGACGAGGCAGGCTACTTCCTCGACAGCCAATACAAGCTGATGTACACCCGTTACGACCAGACGGTGCCTGACCAGATGAGCAGCACCTTCACCAATCGTTTCACCCCGAGAGAGGGCGGCGACGTCACCCTGGAAGAGGGGACCATCACCCGGGTACTGCCCTCGTTCCGTCTCAAGGGCGGCATGACCTTCGAGCGGGATCAGCAGTGGTTTGGCGAGGGAGCCAACCAGACACTGGAGCCTGAATTCCAGTACCTCTATGTGCCCTACAAAGATCAGGACAACATCGGTGTCTATGACTCCACCACCATGCGCCAGGACTACTACAGCCTGTTCAGCGATCGTCGCTTCGCCGGTCTGGACCGCATCAGTGACTCCAACCGGCTCTCCTTGGGGGTCACCACCCGCATTTATGATCCGGCCGGGGATGAACGAATCCGGTTGGCCGTTGCCCAAGCCTTCGACTTCGTTGCGCCCAGGGTCAAGCTTTACAGCAGCGATGAGCTGAGCACCAATACCCGCTCCCCGCTGTCGTTCGAGGGGGACGCCAAGATCAACGAGCAGTGGTATGCCCATGCGGGGGCACAATATGATATGGAACAGCGCCAGATAAGCTCTGCCAACAGCGCCCTGGAATACCGTCACGAGAAGTTGATCAGCCAGTTGAACCACCGCTTCGTGCGGGATGCCAACTACGACCTCGACCACAAGGGGCAGGTGACGGATCTCAACCAGATCGGCCTGCTGCTGACCACCCCGCTGGACGATCGCTGGCACCTTTATGGCGGCTACTATCAGGAGCTCAACCAGAACGTCAAAGTGGACCGCAAGGTGGGTCTGAAATACGACTCCTGCTGCTGGAGCATCAACTTCAACCTGGAATGGGTCAACACGCCAGACAACGTGAACCTGACCCCGACGTCCGAGCGCAGCCTCGGCATTCAATTTGAAATGAAAGGATTGGGTAGCGTGGGTACCGGCTCCAAGGGCACCTCCCTGGACACCGAAGCACTGCCTTACATTCGTCCGTTTAACCTGCGAGACCAGTAACCGGTCTGGCAAACGCCTTGAGAGATGGATATGAAGAAGACGTTGATTTCCCTGCTGACCGCAGGCCTGTTCGGAGTCATGAGCCAGGGTGCCCTCGCCGCCCCCGAGCTGATGGACAAGGTGCTGGCCGTGGTCAACAAGGATGTGGTGCTGGCCAGTCAGCAGGAGGCCCTGGTGCAAAAGGTCAAGGCCTCTGCCCAGGAGAGCGGCCAGTCCCTGCCCGATGACGTCACCCTGCGCAAGCAGGCGCTGGATCGCCTGATCCAGGAGAGCCTGCAACTGCAACTGGCGGAGCGCCAGGGGCTCAAGATCAGTGACACCCAGCTGGAACAGGCCATTCAGAGCATCGCCGCCGACAACAAGATGAACCTGGAGCAACTGCGCGCCCAGCTGGAGCGGGAAGGCCTGACCTACGCCCAGTACCGTGAGGAGGTGCGCCGCGAAATCCTGATGAACGAGGTGCGCCGCAGCCAGGTCCGCCGTCGCATCAACATCTCCGATCAGGAGGTTAAGCAGGTGGTCGAGGCCCTGAGCAAACAGGGCCAGCAGCAGACGTCATATCATATCGGCCATATCCAGGTCGCGCTGCCGGACAACCCGAATGCCGAGCAGCTCAACGCTGCCAAGGCCAAGATCGAGCGCATTCTGACGTCCCTGAAAGAGGGGGCAGACTTCCGCAAGCTGGCCATTGCCGAGAGTAACGGTCCCAAGGCGCTGGAAGGGGGTGACTGGGGCTGGTTGAGCCCGCAGGAGATGCCCACCCTGATGGCGGAAGCCGTGCAAGGGGCCGGCAAGGGTGACATCGTCGGCCCGCTGCGCTCCGGCGCCGGTCTGCACATCATCAAGATCTTCGACACCAAGGGCCAGCAACAGGTCATGCAGACCGAGGTCAAGGCGCGCCACATCCTGATCAAGCCCTCCATCATCCTGAGCGAGGAGAAGGCCAAGGGCACCCTGGACGGCATCCTGCACGACATCAAGAGCGGCAAGGCCAGCTTTGCCAGCATGGCAGAGAAATACTCCGAGGATCCGGGCTCTGCGGTGCAGGGTGGCGAGCTGGGCTGGTCTGATCCCAACGTCTATGTACCGGAATTCCGCGACATGCTGGGTCGCCTGCAACCGGGCCAGATCAGCGAACCCTTCCGCACCAGCCACGGCTGGCACATCGTGCAGCTCGAGGATCGCCGCAGCCAGGACGCCACCGGTAAGGCCCAGGAGCAACGCGCCTACCAGCTCATCTTCAACCGCCGCTTCGCCGAAGAGTCCCAGGCCTGGCTGGATGAGCTGCGCGACGAAGCCTACATCCAGATCGAACCCAATTGATGGGCGACAAGCAGATGAACAAGGCGCATCCAGGGCACGCCGAGGCACAGCTGAGCTGCCACCGGCTTGCCATCACCCCGGGTGAACCGGCTGGCATAGGCCCGGATCTGGTACTGCAGATTGCCCAGCAGGATTGGCCCCACCAGCTGGTGGTGATCGCCGATCCCGCCCTGTTGCGCGAACGGGCCGCCCTGCTGGGGCTGCCCGTCGAGCTTGAACCCTATGACGAAAGCGCCCCCACCCGTCCGCAGCGGGCGGGGACTCTGACCGTCTGCCCCGTGCCGCTCGGCGCCCCCGTGGTGCCAGGCAAGCTGGATGAGGGCAACGGCGCCTATGTGCTGGCCACCTTGCAGCGCGCCTGCGACGGCAACCTGAGCGGCGAATTTGCCGCCGTGGTGACCGGGCCGGTGCACAAGGGGATCATCAACCAGGCGGGCGTCTCGTTCAGCGGTCACACCGAGTTCTTCGCCCAGCAGTCCGACACCGCCGATGTGGTGATGCTGCTGGCCACCGAAGGACTGAGAGTGGCCCTCGCGACCACCCATATTCCCCTTGCCTATGTGGCCAAGGCCATCACCGAGGATCGCCTTGGCAAGGTGATCCGCATCCTGGATGCGGATCTCAAGCGCAAGTTCGGCATCGAACACCCCAGGATCTATGTCTGCGGCCTCAATCCCCATGCCGGGGAAGGGGGTCATCTGGGCCGTGAAGAGATCGATGTCATCGAACCCGCCCTGGCCGCCCTGCGCCAGGAAGGGATCGATCTGGTCGGCCCGCTGCCGGCCGATACCCTGTTCCAGGACAAATACCTCAAGGATGCGGATGCGGTACTCGCCATGTACCACGATCAGGGGCTGCCCGTGCTCAAGTACAAGGGCTTTGGCAACTCGGTCAACATCACCCTCGGACTTCCCTTCATCCGTACCTCGGTGGACCACGGCACAGCGCTGGATCTGGCAGGCAAGAACCTGGCAGACCCCGGCAGCCTCACCACCGCGATCAACCACGCCATCCAGATGGTAGAGAAAAAAAGATATGAGCAGTAAGGTGCACATGGGCCACACGGCCCGTAAGCGTTTCGGTCAGAACTTCTTGCACGACCGGTATGTGATCGACCAGATAGTGGCCGCCATCAACCCGCAACCGGGTCAGAATCTGGTGGAGATCGGCCCGGGTCTGGCTGCGCTCACCGAGCCGGTCGCCGCCCAGATGGACAAGATGACCGTGGTCGAGCTGGACCGTGATCTGGCGGCACGTCTGCGCGAACACCCCACCCTGAAAGAGAAGCTGACCGTCATCGAAGCCGATGCCATGCGCTTTGACTTCAGCACCCTGATGGGGGAAGGCAAGGGGCCACTGCGCATCTTCGGCAACCTGCCCTACAACATCTCCACCCCCCTCATCTTCCACCTGTGCGAATTTGCCGACCGGGTGGAGGACATGCACTTCATGCTGCAAAAGGAAGTGGTGCTGCGTCTGGCCGCCGGCCCGGGCAGCAAGGCCTATGGCCGTCTGAGCGTGATGACCCAGTACTACTGTCAGGTAGTGCCGGTGCTGGAAGTGGGCCCGGGCGCCTTCAAGCCGGCGCCGAAGGTGGATTCCGCCGTGGTGCGTCTGATCCCGCACAAGAACCCGACTATCGTCGCCAAAGACATTCGTTGCCTGAACCGGGTCTGCACCGAAGGCTTCGGCCAGCGTCGCAAGACCATTCGCAACAGCTTCTCCAACTTCATCACCGACGCCCAGCTGACCGAGCTTGGCATCGATGGCAACCTGCGCCCGGAGAATCTCTCCCTCGAGCAGTTCGTCACGATCGCCAACTGGCTGGCCGACCAGCAACAGGCCTGATCCCATGACCCAAGCCCGGATAGTGGTCCGCCCCCACCCCAGCTATGTGGCGGGAACCGCAGATCCCTACCATTTTCTCTATCGCATCGAGATTGAGAACCTGGGTCCGGGCACGGTGCAACTGCTGCATCGACGCTGGCTCATTACGGATGCCAATGGCAAGATGCTGGAAGTGGAAGGTCCCGGCGTGGTCGGTGAACAACCCCTTATCGCCCCCGGCGAGACCTTTTCCTACCAGAGTGGCGTTCCCCTCGCCACACCGCTTGGCGTGATGGAAGGCAGCTACATCCTGCAGGATGAATCGGGGCAACAATTCGAAGCCCCCATCGCCCCCTTCACGCTGGCCGTCCCCAACATAATCAACTGAGGTTTCATGGCGAACTGTTTCGTCGGTGATATCCAGGGCTGCTACGACGATTTGCGCCGTCTGCTGGATCTTGCCGAGTTCGACTTCGATAACGACACGCTCTGGCTGTGCGGCGATCTCGTCGCCCGGGGGCCGGACTCCCTCAACACCCTGCGTTTCGTCAAATCACTGGGGCAGCAGGCCGTCACCGTGCTCGGCAACCACGACCTGCATCTGCTGGCGGTAGCCCACGGGGTCGCCCCGCTCAAGAAGAAAGACAAGCTGCAGGCGCTGATGGAGGCGCCGGATCGGGACGAGCTGCTGGAGTGGCTGCGTCACCGTCCCCTGCTGGCAGAACACCCCGACCTGCCCATCATGATGGTGCATGCGGGCCTCTCCCCCGCCTGGGACGCCCACACCGCCCGCAGTTGCGCCCGGGAGGTGGAGAGCCTGCTGCGCGGGGATCAGTACAGCTGGCTGCTGCACAACATGTATGGCGATCAGCCCGACAGCTGGAACGACAACCTGCTGGGCATAGAGCGTTACCGCTACATCATCAACAGCTTCACCCGGATGCGCTTTTGCTACTTCGACGGGCGCCTCGACTTCAAATGCAAGAAGGGCCCCACCGAATCGACCCCGGGCCTGCGCCCCTGGTTCGAGCAGCGCGAGCACCATGTGGATGACCCCATCCTGGTCTTCGGCCACTGGGCGGCCCTGATGGGCAACACCGGCAAATCAGATATCAAGGGACTCGACACCGGGTGTGTCTGGGGCAACAGCCTCACCCTGTGGCGCTACGAGGACGACGCCCTGATCGCCACCCCCTGCCCGGCCTATGCCAAGTAGAGCGGCTCTCTGCGGAACAAGGAAATGATCCGCCGTTGAGAGGATAGCAATGCCCTCCACCACCAAATGGAGCTGAAAACAGAACGGGCCCGGCAATGCCGGGCCCGTTTTTTCATGATGAGCGGATCAGAGCCTGCGCCCCAGCCGTTTCTCGACCTGACGCCGCTCCCATTCCGGGCCAAACAGCTTGAAGGGCTGGAACAGGTTGATGGCGTGAGAAGCCAGCCCCAACCCCCAGCCCAGCATGGGCCACCAGGCCCAGATATAATCCGGGTTGCTCAGGTAGTTGATGATGAACAGCCCCCCTATCACCAGCACATAGCTCATGAGGTGGCCGTAGAAGCCCCTGAGCCCCTCCACGAACTTCATCGCCTCCCGCTCATCCCGCGCCACCTGCACGCGTCCCCGACCTTCGCCCTCATTCCCTTTCATCTCGCTCTCCTGCAGTTGGGTCACATCGAGCTCGAAGACGGCGGCCAGGGCCTTGAGGGATTCCAGTCCGGGTTGCTGGCCCTGCTCTATTCGCTGAATGGTGCGAACGCTCAGGCCAGTGAGGGTCGCCAGCTGTTCTTGGGACCATCCCCGTTGCAATCTCAACTTCCTGACGATCATCTTGCGCTCCTTGTGGTGATTGACAGGGCCAGCATAGGGGAAGGGGATGAGAGGCGACACGACAGATGGCCGACACTCACCTGACTTCCTTTAAAAATCATAAAGTTACTACCACGCAATCGTGGCTTTTGCGCCCCGGGCAGCCAGGCTTGGCGTGCCGCTGGCGGCCAGGCGTCGCGGGGGTTACAACCCCTGCATCAGCTCGGCACCAATCTCGAAGGAGCGCAGGCGCGCCTGATGATCGACGATGGGGCCGTTGAACATCAGCTCGTCCGCTCCGGTCTCTGCCAGCAGAGCCTTGAGGCCGTGGCGTACCCGATCCGGCTCCCCCACCAGGGAGCGAGCCAGGGTCTGCTCCATCGCCATCAATTCGCGGGGAGACCACTCATCCCCCAGCGTCTGCACCGGCAGTGGCAGCTTGCCGGCATCCCCCCGGTAGAGACGCAGGAACTGCTGCTGCAGGGTGGTGAACAGGAAGCGGGCCTCACGGTCGGTGTCGGCGGCGATCAGATTCACGCACACCACCGCATGGGGTTTGGGCCAGCGGGCAGAGGGGCGGTATTGGGTGCGGTAGATCTCCAGCGCCTGCAGCAACATGGCGGGAGCGAAGTGGGAAGCAAAGCCGAACGGCAACCCCATGGCCGCAGCCAGTTGGGCACTGTAGAGGCTGGAGCCCAGCAGCCAGATGGGCACATGGAGTCCCTGACCCGGCACCGCCTGCACGGCACCGACCTCGTCGCCGAAATAACTCAACAGTTCGCGTACATCCGCCGGGAAGTCATCCACCTCGCCGCTGCGCTGGCGGCGCAGCGCCTGCATGGTGCGCTGATCGCTGCCAGGGGCGCGGCCCAGGCCGAGATCGATGCGATCCGGATAGAGGGAACTCAGCGTGCCGAACTGCTCCGCAATGACCAGGGGGGAGTGGTTCGGCAACATGATGCCGCCAGCTCCGAGCCGCAACGTCGTGGTGCCCCCGGCCAGGTGGCCAATCAGCACCGCTGTGGCGGCGCTGGCAATGCCCGGCATGTTGTGGTGCTCCGCCAGCCAGTAGCGGTGGTAACCCCAGCGCTCCGCATGGCGAGCCAGATCCAGCGAGTGGCGAAACGACTCGGCCGGCAGACCACCTTCGGGAACGGGCACCAGATCCAGCACGGAATAGGGGACGACAGACATGGGACACTCCATTGGTTCACAGGGCGTTTATCAGGGGAGCAATGTAGCACGAGATATCTGGACGAATCATCTCACCACAGAGCAAGGGGGCAGCCCGGAGGCCGACTGTTGATTTCGGGCCGAAGAGCGCAAGATCGAGTCCTAGGCTTTTTGTCATCCAGCAAGCACACTGTTAGGTGACCAATACGGCGATCGCCAGGGGACAAGGATCCGTCCATGACAAACGCAAGTCTCAGTCGCAGACCCTTTTACGTACACATTGCCACCCTTTTCATCCTGCTCTTCTCCTTGCTGGGGGCGCCCTCATCGTGCTGCAGTTCCAGCAGGGCATGCAGCAGGGGCTGGAGCACGAACGTCAGAGCTTCCAGCAATACCGGGAGCAGCTTGCCCTCGCCATCAAGCTGAACCAGCGACCGGCCCGCATGTCCCTGAATCTGCTGCGCAGCGGCCAGCTGTCCGCCATGACAGACCTCGAGACGCGGCTCGCCTTCCTGCCCCAGCTGGCGGAAGTACTGGCCAACAGTACCAGTTACGGCGCCATCTATGCCGGTTACGAGGACGGCGATTTCTTTCTGGTACGCAAGCTGACCGAACGGGCGAGAGGGGCGCTGGAGGCGCCTGCGCCCGAGAGCCGCCTGCTGGTCCAGAGCCTGCATCAGGGACAGGGAGAGTTCCTCTATTTCGACCAGCGGCTGCGGCTGCTGGAGCGGCGCCCCATGCCGGACTACCGTTTCGATCCGCGAGATCGGGGCTGGTACAAGGAGGCGCGCTGGAGCACGGGCATCATAGTGACCCACCCCTACCTCTTCTTCACTACCCGGGAGCCAGGCATGACACTGGCGGTGGAGAGCGACGATCGCCGGGCGGTGATCGGGCTCGATGCGGGCGTGGAGGGGCTCTCTTCCCTCATCGGCGAGTTGCCCCTGCCCGGTCACAGCCAGCTGGTGCTGTTTGACGAGGTCGGGACCCTGCTGGCCACGGATCCCGAGCGCCTTCCAAGCTTCGAGCAACTGAGCCGCCTGCCCATGCTGTCGGCCCTCAATCACCCCATTCTCTCCAGGCTGCAACAGGAGATGGCTGCGCGGCCTGCCCTGCTGCATCACCCCGCCGAGCTGACCCTGGCAACGGTTCAGGGTCATGAGTGGCTGGTCAACCTCTCCTCCCTCGGGGAAGAATCCCCGTTTTATCTCGCCCTCCTGGTGCCCACCGAGGTGCTCACCGCCCCGGCGCGCCAGGATGCGCTGCACAATCTCGCCTGGGCCCTTGCCGGTCTGCTGCTCCTGCTACCCGTCATCTGGCTGGCAGCCCGGCGCACTGCCGCCCCTTTGCTGGTATTGACCGGGGAGGCTGAGCGGATCCAGCACTTCGACTTTGGCGAAAGCCCGGGGCCGGATTCGGCGATCCGCGAAATTGACGACCTCGCCCGCGCCATGTCCAGCATGCGCCTGACCCTCGGCAATTTCATGAACATGGGCCGGGCGCTGGCGGCAGAGCATCGCTTCGATTCATTGCTCAGCCGCATCCTGCACGAGACGGTGGCGGCTGCCCAGGCCGAGGGCGGCTGCCTCTTCCTGGCCCAGGAGAGCGAGATGCAGGCCGTTCACGCCATCTGGCAGGGGCAGCCGCTGGCGTGCGAACAGGTACAGTGGCAGGCGGCGCTGCTCGGCGGTCTCTACCACACGGAGCGCCTCTGCCTGCCCCTCGACGAGGCACAGTGGGCCCGCTACCTCACCGACTGGGGCCCCTTCCCCGGTGCCTGCCAACTGCTGGTCGAGCCCCTTCACAACCACCGTCAGGAGCTGATCGGCTGCCTGCTGCTGATCCTGCCAGACTGCTCGGCCCGCGAACTGGCCTCGCGCATCAGCCTCATCGAGGCACTGGCGGGCACCTCCTCCTCCGCCATCGAAAACCAGCGCCTGCTGGAGGAGCAGAAGCAACTGCTGGAAGCCTTCATCGAGCTCATCGCCGGTGCCATCGATGCCAAGAGCCCCTACACCGGCGGCCACTGCCAGCGGGTGCCGGAACTGGCCAGGATGCTGACCCAGGCTGCCTGCTCACAGCAGACGGGGCCCTTTGCCGATTTCCGGCTCAACGAAGAGGAGTGGGAGGCCATCCATATCGCGAGCTGGCTGCACGACTGCGGCAAGGTCACTACCCCGGAGTTCGTGGTGGACAAGGCGACCAAGCTCGAGACCATCTACGACAGGATCCACGAGATCCGCACCCGCTTCGAGGTGCTCAAGCGGGATGCCCACATCGAGGCGCTCTGCGGCCTGCTGCCCCCATCCGGGCAGCAGGCCGCCCTCGAGGCTGTAACCCCCCTCTGGCACACCCTGGATCAGGAGTTCGCCTTCGTGGCCGAGTGCAATCTGGGGGGCGAGTGGATGGCGCCGGAGAAGCTCGCCAGGCTGGATGCCATTGCCAGCCGCACCTGGTTGCGCACTCTGGACGATCGGCTCGGCATCAGTCAGGAGGAGCGCAAGCGCCACCAGGAGGCACCCTCTCCCCTCCCCTGCCGCGAGTCGCTGCTCGCCGACAAGGCGGTCCATCTCATCCCTCGCCCCGAGCACGACAATCTCGCCCGACACAACCCATGGGGCTTCAAGGTGCGGGTGCCCACCCACCTCTACAACCGGGGGGAGCGCTACAACCTCGCCATCGGCCGCGGCACCCTCACCGAAGAGGAGCGCTACAAGATCAACGATCACATCATCCAGACCATACGCATGCTGGAGAAGCTTCCTTTCCCCCGCCATTTGCGCAAGGTGCCGGAGATTGCGGGGGGCCATCACGAGCGGATGGACGGCACGGGCTATCCGCGCCAGTTGCAAGGGGGGCAGATGAGCATTCCAGCCCGCATCATGGCCATTGCGGACATCTTCGAGGCGCTGACGGCGAGCGATCGCCCCTACAAGTCTGGCAAAACGGTCTCCCAGTCCCTGACCATCATGGTGAAGATGGTGCAGGAACAGCACATAGACCCGGCCCTGTTTGCCCTCTTCATCGAGAGCGGCATCTGGCGGGACTACGCCAGACGCTTCCTCGCCCCCGAGCAGCTGGACGAGCTCGAATGTCAGGCCCTGCTGGCAGGATCACACTGACCTTCCGCCGGCACTCGCCCATAAAAAAACGGTCAACCCGGGTTGACCGTTTTTCGTTCCACTTCGCCCCTTAGAACAGCAGGTGCGCCACACCGGCAATCACCGGCAGGGTGACCAGGGTGCGCAGCAGGAAGATGACGAACAGCTCCCACAACTTGACCGGGATCTTGCTGCCCAGCAACAGAGCGCCCACTTCCGACATGTAGATGAGCTGGGTGACCGACATGGCGGCGATCACGAAGCGGGTGATGTCGCTCTCGATAGTGGAGGCCAGCACCGCCGGGATGAACATGTCGGCGAAGCCCACCATGATGGTCTTGGAAGCGGCTTCCGCCTCCGGCAGTTGCAGCAGCTCGAGCAAAGGCACGAAGGGCGCCCCCAGCCAGTTGAACACCGGGGTGTGCTCCGCCAGCATCAGGGCACAGGTCCCGACGGCCATCACCACCGGCAGCACGCCAAATACCATGTCCAGGGCGTTTTTCACCCCTTCACGCGCCACGGCGCCGAGATCCGTCATGCTGTCGGCCTTGGTCAGGGCACGATGGTAGCCGTAGCTCAGTACGCTGTGCTGATGGGGGATGGCCTCCTGCTTGCGGCACAGGGGAGTACCGTCGCTGTAGACATCCTTCTTCCAGGAGAGCGGCGGCAGGCGCGGTACCACGATGGCGGCCACCACACCGGCCAGGCAGACGGTCAGGTAGAAGGGGACGAACATGTGCTCCAGCTTCACCTGGGAGATCACCACCAGACAGAAGGTGATGGAGACGGCGGAGAAGGTGGTACCGATGACGGCCGCTTCCCGCTGGGTGTAGAACTTGCCTTCATACTGCTTGCTGGTCAGCAGGATCCCGACGCTGCCATCACCGAGCCAGGAGGCGAAGCAGTCCACCGCAGAACGACCCGGCAGACGGAACACCGGACGCATGATCCGGGTCATCATGGTACCGACAAACTCCAGCAGACCAAAATCCAGCAGCAAGGGCAGCAGCAGGCCCGCAAAGATGAAGACGGAGAACAGTACCGGCAACAGATCATGCAGCACCAGGCCGCCGGTCGCCCCTGAGCGCAGCACCTCGGGACCGGCTTCAAAGAAGGTCAACAGCACGAAGACCCCGCCCAGCACCCGCACGCACGCCCAGAAGGGGGAGACGTTGAACAGGCTGTTGAGGAAGGGCCGTTTTACCAGGATCGCCGGTTTGAACAGCCAGGCGATCAGGGTCATCAGCATGGTGGTGGTGATGATGGCGCTGACCATGGCCACCAGATGATCGGCAAACACCGTTTGAACCAGCTTCGCCAACACGGCGACGGGAATGGTGACATTGCCGTCATAGATGACCGGGGTCATGAACAGCAGGATCCCGATCAGTGACGGGATCAAAAACATCAGCACGTTGCGGCGAGTACGGATTGCCGGTGCTTCCAGGGTCTTTTCCAACATATAAACAGCCTTAAATGTGACTTTTCCTTCAGCCGGGCCGCCTGCATACTCATGCCCTCGCCCGGAAAACGGGCGCAAGAATAACCCAAAAAACTGCACAAACAAGCCGTTAATTGATCATTTCAAGCATAAATATTTTATCAGGCGAACCATCCATAAGAACAAACCAAAACAGTCATGCATATCGATTCAATTTGAATGGTTAGCATAATGTTTCATACAGGTTACATTCAGGTGCGCAGTATAATCCGCAGCCACTGTCAGGCAATAAGAGACATGAAAAATATATCTATAGGGTGACCCCGTCGATCCTCCCATAAAAAAACCGGAGCCTGTCTGGCTCCGGTCTTGTCACGAACATGATGCTCAATCGCGAACGTAAATGACTTCGACGCCGTCGTCGTCCTCATCGTCCCAGTCGTCATCGTCCAAGCCATCATCGAAGGCCTTGGACGCCGCCAGGGCATCGGCTTCCGCCTTGGCAAGCTGGTTCTTGTGATAGTCGTCCCACTTGAACTCCACCTTCTCGATGGCGTCTCTGGCATCTTCCGCCAGCTGACGGGGCATGGTGTCCAGCAGATCCAGGATGTCGTAGCACACCTTCTTGGTGCCTTCCTTGCTGATGGCGGTGATGGCGTAGACCGGACCTTCGTGGTTGAGGGCTGCCTTGACTCTGTCCATCACTTCCTGAGCCTCTTCTTCCAGGATCAGGTCCATCTTGTTGAACACCAGCCAGCGCGGCTTGCCCGCAAGCTCGGGGCTGTATTTTTCCAGCTCCCGGACGATGGTCACGGCGTTCTCGGCAGGATCGGAGCCATCCACCGGGCAGATATCCACCAGGTGGATCAGGACGCGGCAACGCTCCAGGTGCTTGAGGAAGCGGATCCCCAGGCCTGCCCCCTCGGCAGCCCCTTCGATGAGGCCGGGAATGTCGGCAATGACGAAGGAGCGGGAGTTCTCGCCACGCACCACGCCCAGGTTCGGTACCAGGGTGGTGAAGGGGTAGTCTGCCACTTTCGGACGGGCCGCAGAAACGGCGCGAATGAAGGTGGACTTGCCTGTGTTGGGCAGACCCAGCATGCCGACATCCGCCAGCAGCAGCAGCTCCAGCCTCAGGGTACGCACTTCACCCGGGGTGCCGTTGCTCTTCTGGCGCGGCGCCCGGTTGACCGAGCTCTTGAAGCGGGTGTTGCCAAGGCCGTGGAAGCCGCCCTTGGCAACCAGCAGCTTCTGATCGTGACTGGTCAAATCTCCCAGCAGTTCGCCGGTGTCTTCATCGGTGGCGCGGGTGCCGACCGGTACTCGCAGGATCTTGTCCTTGCCGCGACGACCGGTACAGTTGGCACTCTGGCCGTTCTCGCCACGCTCGGCGGCGTGGAAGCGCTCGAAACGGTAGTCGATCAGGGTGTTCAGGTTTTCATCGGCCACCAGATACACGTCGCCACCATCACCGCCGTCACCGCCGTCCGGGCCGCCGTTCGGGATGTACTTCTCGCGGCGGAAGCTCACACAACCGTTACCACCGTCACCGGCATCGACTCGAATCTGGACTTCATCAACAAACTTCATAGGTAACCGTCACCTTAATTCGAAAAACCGATACGCAATTATAGTGATACGGGCCCCTTCGGGCGAGGCGCATCTGGCCGATGAGGGCTGTCAGCGCCGGCTCATCCGCGTGCCGTTTTTTCGTCAAACTCATCAGAAAAACAAAAGCCCCGCCAGGTTGGCGGGGCTTCGGATCCTTGCGGTCCGTAATTACTCAGCAACGATGCTGACGTACTTACGATTCTGCGGACCTTTAACTTCGAACTGCACTTTACCGTTCGCGGTAGCGAACAGAGTGTGGTCCTTGCCCAGACCAACGTTCTCACCAGCGTGGAACTTGGTGCCGCGCTGACGAACGATGATGCTGCCAGCCAGAACTGTTTCGCCGCCGAAACGCTTCACGCCCAGGCGTTTAGCTTCAGAATCGCGACCGTTGCGGGATGAACCGCCAGCTTTTTTGTGTGCCATCTATCGGACTCCTCTAATTAAGCGCTGATGCCAGTGATTTTGACTTCAGTGAACCACTGACGGTGGCCCGCTTGCTTACGGTGGTGCTTACGACGACGGAACTTGACGATAGTCACTTTCTCGCCACGGCCGTGAGCCACAACTTCAGCCACAACCTTGCCACCTTCAACGAAAGGAGCACCTACTTTGAAAGTGTCGCCTGCAGCAACCATCAGCACTTCGTTGAAGTCGATGGTAGCGCCAGTCTCAACGTTCAGCTTTTCCAGACGAACGATTTGACCTTCGGCCACACGGTGTTGTTTTCCGCCGCTTTGGAATACCGCGTACATTTGATTAACTCCGTAAAGGCGTGTCTTTTGCTCAAGGCCAGACACGCACAAAAACCTATAACAATGGGCGGGCATTCTACGCAGAACGATTTGCCGAGGCAAGGCCAATTTAGCAAAAAGTTTATTTTGTGCGCATATCTGCCCCCGTGAATAAACGCCTAACTGTAACCCATTGTGAAATCGTGTAGAATCCCCGCCATTGCTAAAAACGCAGTAAATGCTGCCGTCACGTTACGAGACTTATGGACCAACAGACTATCCGTGCGCTCTGTGCCGCCGACATGACGGCGGTCAATGAACTGATCCTGGCGAGACTCCAGTCCGATGTCAGCCTGATCAACCAGCTGGGTTTCTATATTGTCAGTGCGGGCGGAAAACGGATGCGCCCCATGCTGACCGTGATGGCCGCACGCGCACTGGGCTATGAGGGTGAAGATCACCTGAAACTGGCCGCCATCATCGAGTTCATTCACACCTCCACCCTGCTGCACGACGACGTGGTCGACGAATCCGACCTGCGCCGCGGCCGGGAAACCGCCAACGCCCTGTTTGGCAACGCCGCCAGCGTTCTGGTGGGTGACTACCTCTATAGCCGCTCCTTCCAGATGATGAGCGAACTCTCCAACCTGAAGGTGATGGAGATCCTCTCCGATGCCACCAACACCATCGCCGAAGGAGAAGTGCTGCAGCTGATGAACTGCAACGATCCGGATACCACGGAAGAGAGCTACATGACGGTCATCTACTGCAAGACCGCCAAGCTGTTTGAAGCCGCGACCCGACTCGCCGCCGTGCTGACCCATCAGCCCGAGCCCGTCGAGCAGGCCATGACCGACTACGGCAAGTACCTGGGTACCGCGTTCCAGATCATCGACGACGTGATGGACTACTGCTCCCAGAGCGAGGAGATGGGCAAGAACGTGGGTGACGATCTGGCCGAAGGCAAGCCGACCCTGCCGCTGTTGCGTGCCATGGAAGTGGGTACCCCGGAAGAGCGTCAACTGGTGCGCGATGCCATAGAGCACCGCAACGGTATGGATCACCTGGAGCGTATTCTGGGCATCCTGGATCGCACCGGAGCTCTCGAATACTCCCGCCAGCGGGCTCGGGAAGAGGCTGACAAGGCCATCGCCGCCCTCGCCATCTTGCCGGACTCCCGGCACAAGCAAGCGCTGGAGACCCTGGCCCACATGGCGGTGCAGCGCAGCGCCTGATGCCAGCCGGCGGACAATAAAAAAGAGGCCAGAGGGCCTCTTTTTTATTGTCCGAATTCCCCGTGCCACTGTCGTATCAACACAGGCTCTAACGGGCCAACGCCCACAAGATGACACCACCTGCCACCACCAGACAGCCGCCGATGCGGCGCAGCTGTTCCGGCGGCAACTCCCCGAGCAGGCGCAGCATCTGCTGCCATGCCCTGGGAGCGAGCAAGGGCCCCAATCCTTCGAAGAGCAGCAGCAACCCCAGCCCCATCAACATGGATGTCAGCATCACCTCTCCCTATCCCTGTTCCCCTGCCGGTCTGTGACCGGCAAACAAAAGGGCCTGAATCATCAGGCCCTTGGGTCATATCAACACATGTTTACTGCTTGTTGCCGTGCGGCGACTTGAGGTAGCGGAAGAACTCGCTGTCCGGTTTCAGGACCATGAGGTCGTTGCCACCGGCGAAGCTCTTGCGATAGGCCTCCATGCTGCGCACGAAACTGAAGAACTCCGGGTCCTTCTTGTAGCTGTCGGCATAGATCCTGGCGGCTTCGGCATCCCCTTCACCACGCAGTTGACGGGCATTACTCTCGGCGTCGGCGATCATCACGGTCACCTTGCGGTCGATGTCGGCACGCAGGATCTCGGCCTGCTCGCGGCCCTGTGAACGGTGTTCACGGGCAACCGCGGTCCGCTCGGCACGCATCCGCTGATAGATGGAACTGGAAACTTCCACCGGCAGGTTGATCTGCTTGATGCGCACATCCACCACCTTGATGCCGAGCTCGGAGGAGCGCGCCATCTTCATCAGGGCATCTTCCATCACGGTACTGCGCTCGCCGGAGACGATGTCCTTGATGGTGCGGTTACCGATCTCGGAACGCAGGCCGTTGTTGATCTTGCGCTTGAGCAGGTCTTCAGCCTGGATCTTGTTGCCACCACCGGTCGCCAGGTAGTACTTGGAGAAGTCCTCGATCTTCCACTTCACGTAGGAGTCGATGATGAGGTCCTTCTTCTCGGACGTAACGAAGCGATCCGCCTGGCCTTCCAGAGTCTGGATGCGGGCATCCATCTTGCGTACCTGGTCGATGAGCGGCACCTTGAAGTGCAGACCCGGCTCGTACAGGCGCGGTTCACCGGAGTCGACCCGTTTCACCTTGCCAAACTGCACCACGATCCCCTTCTGTCCTTCATCGACGATGAAGATGGAAGAGAAGCAGACCATGGCGGCCACAGCGATGACACCAATAGCTAGCTTTTTCATCTATCAGTTTCTCCCTGTGCTGAAACGATCACCGCCACGCAGCGGGGTCGGAGTGGAGTTGGCCCCTTCGTTGGACGGCTGGGCCGCCTCGACTGCCGGGGTGCCCGCAGGACGTGCCGGTTGCACGGCATTCGCCTTGCCAGAGAGCTTGTCGAGCGGCAGGTAGATCATGCTGTTGTTGCCAGCCGGCATGTCCACCAGGACCTTGTTGGCCTGCTGATAGAGCTCTTCCATGGTTTCCAGGTAGATACGATCGCGGGTCAGCTCCGGGGCAGCCTGATACTGGGGCAGCAGCTCGTTGAAGCGAGCGACCTCACCCTTGGCCTTCAGCACGATCTGGGACTTGTAGGCTTCGGCCTCCTGCTCCAGGCGCTTGACCTGGCCGCGGGCCTTGGGCTCCACTTCACGGGCATAGGCTTCCGCCTCACGAATGAAGCGCTGTTCATCTTCCTGAGCGGAGATGGCGTCATCAAACGCATCCTTCACCTCTTCCGGCGGACGAGCCGGCAGGAAGTTGACGTCCACGATCTGCAGACCCATGTGGTAGGGCTCGATGATGCTGTCGATCACCTGCCAGGTCTCCTGGCGCACCTTCTCACGACCCGTGGTCAGCACGTCGTCCATCTTGGTGTGACCCACCACATAGCGCAGGGCGCTGTCGGTCGCCTGGCTCAGGCTCTCGTCGGCATTGGTCACGCTGAACAGGTACTGCTCGGGATCGACCACGCGATACTGCACGTCCATCTCGACCCGCACCACGTTCTCGTCCTGGGTCAGCATGAAGCCGGAGGCCGGCAGAGAGCGCACGGACTCCACATCCACCGGGATCACCCGATCGATGAAGGTCGGCTTCCAGCGCAGGCCCGGATCCACGTTGTGGGAGTACTCGCCAAAGCGCAGCACCACGCCCCGCTCGGCTTCGCGAATGGTGTAGAAGCCGCTGACGACCCACACCACCACGGCCACCACCAGGGCGATGGAGAGGCCAAACTTGCCCACGTCACCACCACCGGATTTGCCTCCACCGAGCAGACCGCCGAAACGACGACTCACCTTGCGCAGCATCTCGTCCAGATCAGGGGGGCCCTGATTCTTGCCGTTGTTCCCCCAGGGGTCACGGTCTTTGCCATTGTTACCAGGCTCATTCCAAGCCATCAGCGTCTCCATTAATACATGCGGATGGATATCATCTCTATCGGGCCATCTCTCGTCGATGAAACCTGTAAACATTCATCGTCATCGACGAATCAATGCCTGATAAAGCGTTGTAAACTCTCACCTTCTTGTTTCATGAGGCGGTTCCAGTCGGCCAGTTGCAGGCGGACTTCCAGGACGAAATCCCCCTCCTCGCTGAAACCTTCCTGCTCGATGCCCTTCAGCCGATAGAGCGCACTGCGCAATCTGGCGGCCGACGGCGGCAACTGCAGGGTGTGATGGACCATGGAACCGGCCAGCAGTTCGGTCAGGGCCAGGAAGAGGTATTCGCTGCCTTCACCGGTCTGGGCCGACAGCCAGACTCGCACCGGGCGACCCGCCTCGTCACGCTCCAGGCCGGCAGGACGATCGCTCAGCTTGTCGATCTTGTTGCAGATCATCAGCTGGGGGCGATCATCCGCCTCGATCTCGGCCAGCACTTGCTGGACCGAGTCGATATTCTCCTGCATCTGTTCGTCGGCGCAGTCCACCACGTGCAGCAGCAGATCCGCTTCGCGGGTCTCCTGCAGCGTCGCCTTGAAGGCCGCGACCAGATCATGGGGCAAGTGCCGAATAAATCCAACTGTATCCGCCAGGATCACATCACCCACATCCTGGATCACCAATTTACGCAGGGTGGGGTCCAGGGTTGCGAACAATTGGTCGGCAGCATACACGCTGGCATCTGTAAGTTGGTTGAACAAAGTGGATTTTCCGGCGTTGGTATACCCCACCAGAGAAACGGTCGGCACTTCGTTGCGGTTGCGGGCACGGCGCCCCTGCTCCCGCTGCTTGGCCACCTTGTCGAGGCGGCGCAAAATGGCCTTGATGCGCTCACGCAGCAGGCGTCGGTCGGTTTCGAGCTGGGTTTCACCCGGGCCGCGCAGACCGATCCCCCCCTTTTGTCGCTCAAGGTGGGTCCAGCCTCGCACCAGACGAGTGGAAAGATGGCGCAACTGGGCAAGTTCGACCTGCAACTTGCCTTCGTGAGTACGGGCACGCTGGGCGAAGATATCGAGGATAAGGCCAGTCCTGTCCACGACCCGGCACTGGAACAGACGCTCCAGGTTGCGCTCCTGGGCAGGGGTCAGGGCATGGTTGAAGATGACCACGTCGGCGTCCAGCATCTGGACCTGGGACGCGATCTCTTCCGCCTTGCCGCTGCCGACAAAAAATTTGGCGCTGGGTGCGCTGCGACTGGTGGTGATCACCCCCAGTGCATTGACCCCGGCCGAGCTCACCAGCATCTTGAGCTCGTCCAGATCCTCCCGCTCGCCCTCATCGCTGAAGTTGACATGTACCAGAACGGCCTGTTCACCAGCTTCGTAACGGTCAAACAAGCGCTTGCTCCTTGACAGGTATCATGATGGATCTGAGTTGGCGAGTGAACTCGCCGCAGGATATCACGCCTCGGCTTCACCCTGCTCTTCACCGGCGGCGCCCGGGGCGTGCTGGTGATGGTTGACGGCACGGGCCGGCACCACGGTGGAAATGGCGTGCTTGTAGACCATCTGGCTCACGGTGTTCTTCAGCAGAATGACAAACTGGTCAAACGATTCGATCTGACCCTGCAGTTTGATGCCGTTCACCAAATAGATAGAAACAGGAATACGCTCACGGCGCAGCGCATTCAAAAACGGGTCTTGGAGAGATTGCCCCTTAGCCATCTTTCTTTTCCTTATAGTTTGTTGTTTTTAAACACCGGATATTCAATATAACAACCTGATTATACAGGAGTGTCAAGCCGGACCAGCTTGGGCGACGACCCTGGCCAGATTGCCAGACTCACCAGATTCCAACCAGGTCACATCAGGCCAACCGCGCAACCAGGTCATCTGACGCTTGGCCAACTGGCGGGTGGCAACAATGCCGCGATAACGCATCTCATCATACTCCACTTCCCCCGCCAGGTAGTCCCACATTTGGCGGTATCCCACGCAGCGAATGGAGGGAAGATCCGGGGTGAGATCCCCCCGCTCGTAAAGCGCCCTGACCTCCTGCTCGAAGCCGCTGCCCAGCATCTTGTCAAACCGCTGTTCGATGCGCTGGTGCAGCACGGCCCGATCCCTCGGCGCGATGGCAAACTGCAGCGCCCGGTAGGGCAGCCCCTCTCCCTGTACCTGGGTCAGCTCGGTGAGGGTCTTGCCGCTGATGCGGTAAACCTCGAGCGCCCGGCACAGGCGCTGGGGATCGTTGGGGTGGATGCGGGCACCGGCCACCGGGTCGATGCGCACCAGTTCGTCATGGAGCGCCTGCCAGCCGAGGCGGGCAGCCTCTTCCTCGATGCCGGCCCGAATGGCGGGATCGGCGGAAGGCAGCGGAGAAAGCCCCTCCAGCAGCGCCTTGAAATAGAGCATGGTGCCGCCCACCAGCAGCGGAATGCGACCACGGTCGGCGATCTCTTTCATCTCCCGCAGGGCATCCTTGCAAAAATCCGCCGCCGAATAACTCATGGCGGGATCCAGGATGTCGATCAGCCGGTGCGGGGCCTGCGCCAGCTCGGCTGGCGTCGGCTTGGCGGTGCCTATGTCCATGCCGCGATAGATGAGCGCGGAGTCCACGCTGATGATGTCGCAGGGCAGGGCCTGGCACAGTTCAATGGCGAGATCCGTCTTGCCGGAGGCCGTCGGCCCCATCAGAAAAATTGCAGTCGGCAAGTCAGCCACGTTAAACACTCCCTTCGGCCGCCCCTTCACGGGCGAACCGGCATAAAACTGGTCATATGGATGCAACAGACGACGAGACGCCGTCAGTTGCCATCGGCAAACTCGGCCAGCACGTTCGCCAGCGGCAACGGACGCACCATGCGAACGTCTGCCAGTTGGTCACTGAAATCGGCAACAAGTTCCGTCAACAACCGGGTGGCAGTGGCAAAATCGTATATTTTTTCGGCACTTATGCCTTGCTCCACCAACCACTGGCATAGTACTCCAGCCTGCGCATCGGCATCACTGTCAGATCCGCTCTCGACCAGCTGCAACAATTCGGGTAAGAGGCGGGCCAGATCGGTCTGGCGCAGCAGGGCAGGCACCCGAGTCAGGATCATGGTGTCGCGTCCCCCGCTTTTCAACTCCAGCCCCATGCGTTTGAGCAGACGTTCCCGCTCCTCCACCAGGGCAACCAGGTTTTTCGGCAGCTTGAAGGAGACCGGCAGCAACAGAGGCTGGGCCGCCAGCCCCTGGCCCCAGGCATCCAGCAGCCAGTGGCGCAACAACAGACGCTCGGCACGTACCAGGGAGAGCAGCGCCAGTTGCCCCTGACGCTCCATCAGCAGATAGGCCTGCTCGACCAGGCTCAGGGCACGCCACACCCCCGTTCGGGCAGGCGTCTCGACGGCACCGCTCTCGGCTACGGGCCGGGATGCCGGCATCGCCACCTCGGGCAGGGTGGTGAGCAAGGCGCCCATGCCTCGCATGGCGGCCCGGCTCGGGGGTTCGGGAGGCTGGTAGTGTCCTCCCCTGCCACCACTGCCTTCCCGCACGCCGTCGCCATCTCGCGCAGGGGCAGGAGCCCGATAGCCGTGTTCGGCACCGTACCACTCGGTGCGCGGCGCCTGACCCGGATAGGTGACCTCCGGGCTGCCCGGCAGCTCGACCTGGGTCTCGGCCAGGGGGGCATCGGTGGCGCTCCCTGCCCCGTCCTGGCGCAGTGCGGTAAACAGCGCCTGGAAGATGAAATCGTGGATGAGACGCGCCTGATGGAAACGCACTTCGTGCTTGGCCGGATGGACGTTGACATCCACCTGGCGGGGATCCAGCTCGATATAGAGCACATAGGCCGCGAAGCGATCGGCGGACAGCAGCTCGTCATAGGCCTGGCGAATGGCATGATTGATGAGCTTGTCCCGCATCATGCGGCCATTGACATAGGTGTATTGCAGGTCGTTCTGCGGCCTGGCTCCTGCCGGGGTGGCCAGCCAGCCCCACAACCGCACGTCGCTGTGTTCGCTCGATACCGCCAGGGCATGGTGCATGAAGGAGGAACCGCAGACGGCGGCGAGGCGGCGCTCCTGCTCCGCCACCGTGTTGGCCGCCTTGTACTGGCGCACCACCTTGCCGTTGTGGCGCAGGATCAGGGTAGCGTCGAAGCGGGAGAGCGCGATGCGGCGCACCAGTTCGTCGATGTGGGCAAATTCGGTCTTTTCGCTGCGCATGAACTTGCGCCGCGCCGGGGTGTTGAAGAAGAGATCCACCACCTCCACCGTGGTGCCCACCGGGTGGGCTGCCGGCTTGACGGTGACGCTCATCTCACGCCCTTCCGCCTGGGCCTGCCAGGCCTCGCTCTGCTCTGCCGTGCGGGAGGTGAAGGTGAGGCGGGAGACGGAGCTGATGGAGGCGAGCGCCTCCCCGCGAAAGCCCAGGCTGTTGATCCCTTCCAGATCGTCCAGGGTCGCCACCTTGGAGGTGGCGTGGCGCGACAGCGCCAGCACCAGCTCATCCCTGGCGACACCGCAGCCGTTGTCACGAATGCGGATAAGCTTGGCGCCTCCCTTGTCGATGTCGATCTCGACCCGGTCAGCCCCCGCATCCAGGCTGTTTTCCACCAGTTCCTTCACCACGGAGGAGGGCCGCTCCACGACCTCACCGGCAGCAATCTGGTTGGCCAGAATCGGCGGCAATATACGGATTGGCATCGCTTGCTCCTGCAGATGAAAAAGGGGAAGAGGTGGACCTGGCGCCATCAACGCTCACCGCCCCTCCCTGCCATCGGCAGAGAAGGGCAGCGTTCTTCAGCCCGCGCTATTTTCGCGGAATATAGAGCACCTGCCCTATCTGGATGTCCCGTGACTTGAGCTTGTTGATCTCCACCAGTCGCGCCTGACTCACCCCATGTTTCTCGGCGAGACGGGAGAGACTCTGGCCACGGGTGACCACGTGGCGGATCATGTTGGACTTGTCGTTGCTCTGCACGCTGGCTACCGGCGCACTCGGCTCCTGGGCTGCGACCTTGTAAGGTTTGATCACGCCGGCACCGGAGGCGCTGCCGACGCTGCTGACCGGGGCGCCGCCCTCACCAACGCGATAGGGCTCGCTCGCCGGCATCCGGTTGGTCACGACCTGCTGCGTTGGCTGGGCAACCGGCTTGCTGACGGCGACCGGCTTGCTGGCAGGCGCCTGACGCGGCGGGGCGGCAACCTGGCCCTTGCCGGTGAGCATGGGCCCCTTGGTCGGATGGCTGCGGTAATAGTTGCGGATCCCCTCGAAGATGGCCCGGGCCAGCTGATCCTGATAGCTGGCGGTGGCCAGCAGCTTCTCCTCGGCGTGGTTCGAGATAAAGCCCGTCTCCACCAGTACCGAGGGTATGTCCGGCGCCTTCAGCACCGCCAGGCTCGCATGTTCCGGCGCCTTCTTGTGCAATCTGGCCACCCGGCCGAGCGAGCGTAGGATCTGGCGGCTGACGTCATAGCCTTCGGCCCTGGACTTGTCCATGGAGAGATCCAGGAAGGTCTGCGCCAGATAGGGGTTGGGATCAGACTCGGCCAATACCTTGCCAACGCCCCCCAGCAGCTCCCCCTGCTTCTCCTGCTTCTCGAGCCAGCTACCCATCTCGCGGTTGGCGCGGTTGGTCGACAGCACCCAGACGGAGGCACCGCGAGGAGTCGAGTTGTGGAAGCTGTCGGCATGCACCGACACCAGCAGGTCTGCCTTGGCCTTGCGGGCGATTTCGGAGCGTTTGTTGAGATCGACGAAGTAGTCGCCACGGCGGGTCAGCACGGCTCGCATGCCGGGCTCCCGGTCGATGAGGGCCGCCAGCTTCTGGGAGACCGCCAGGGTCACCCGCTTCTCGTAGGTGCGGCGCGGGCCGATGGAGCCCGGGTCTTCCCCGCCGTGACCAGGATCGATGGCGATGACGATGGCCTTGCCGTGCCCCCCGACGGGAGCGGGCTGCGCCGCAGCGCTCCCCTTCTCTTCATAGGGAAGATCGATCACAAGACGGTGGCCATAGGGACCTGCTGGCGCCAGCGGGAAGACCACCGGCTTGATGGCAGAGCCGAGATCCAGCACCAGTCGCAGGCCGCCCTTCTCCAGCGGCGTGCTCTCGCGGATCTTGCGCACCAGCTCGCTCTTGTTCTCGATGCGGGCCAGGTTGGTGGCGTTGCTCGCCCCTTTCAGGTCGATGACCAGACGGTTCGGACCGGTCAGGGTGAAGTAGTTGAAATTGGGGGCGCTGCTCATGTCGAGCACCACCCGGGTGTTGTCCGGTGATGGCCACACCCGCACACTCTTGAGCTGATTGGCCCAGGTGGGCAACGCCATCAGGGAGAGAACAAAGACAAGGATCACGCGCACTGAGATGACAACCGTTCCAGAATGGCTTCGCCGATAGCAGTGCGGGCATCAATCTGCACCTCGCGCTGCTCGTTTGCATAACTCAGGGTGATCTCGAGATCCGGGGCTGGCAGCCAGCCCTCGCCCTTCTGTGGCCACTCCACCAGGCAGAGGGTATCGGCGGCGAAATAGTCGCGAATGCCCATGAACTCCAGCTCTTCCGGGTCCGCCAGTCGATAGAGATCGAAGTGATAGACCTGCCACTGGGCAAGCTCATAGGGCTCCACCAGGGTATAGGTCGGACTCTTGACCTTGCCCTCATGACCCAGTCCCTGCACCCAGCCTCGGGTCAGGGTGGTTTTGCCGGCCCCGAGGGCACCGTGCAGAAATACCGTGGTGGCCTGTTGGCACGCCTTTGCCAGACGGCCACCCAGTGCCACTGTTGCTGCCTCGTCCGGCAGTGTCATCATCAAGGTTTTTGCCATGTTCTTCTTGTTACTTGTTACTGTGTCGGATTGACCAGACGACGGATCCAGGGCAGCAGATCCGATGCCAGCATGCCCCTCTCACCCTCGGCAGCGGCCAGATCGGCGGCCTCTGCGTGGATCACGGCCCCGAGTCGGGTGGCCATGCCCGCAGACCAGCCCTGAGCCAGAAGGGCGGCGATTATACCAGACAAGAGGTCACCCATGCCGCCACTGGCCATGCCGGGGTTACCCTCGTCGCACAGGGAAATGCGCCTGCCGTCGCAGATGAGCGACCCCGCCCCCTTGAGCAACACCACACCACCGTAGCGCTGTTGCAGTCGCGAGACGGCCGCAAACCTGTCCCCCTCGATCTCGGCGATGGTGCAGCCCAGCAGGCGAGCCGCCTCCCCGGGGTGGGGCGTGAGCACCCAATTATCCTGATGACGGGGGGCCTGCGCCAGCCAATTCAATCCATCGGCGTCCAATACCAGTGGCACGGCGGCTCCGATGCCCTGTTCGAACCGGGCCCGGCCCCACTCATCCTGACCGAGCCCGGGGCCCAGTACCTGCACAGATGCCCACCCTTCATCCATGTCCGCCGGGCATCCCATCAGCTCGGGTTGAACCAGGCTGGCCGCCGGGCAATCTGGGTGCTGGCGCAGGCGTACCAATCCCGCCCCCGCCCGCAGACAGGCCTGACCCGCCAGCAGGATCGCTCCCTGCATGCCGAGGTTCCCCCCCGTCAGCAGTACCTTGCCGCTGTGTCCCTTGTGAGCCGAGCGCCTGCGCGGGGTCAGCAACCCCTTGAGGCTGGGATAATCGATCCGCTCGGCAGCGGGAACCCGTTCCTCCCCCGGCGTCACTCCCAGGGGATCCCGGTCGAGGTGGCCGACTCCGTCCACCCCGTCGGCGGTGAGCATGCCCTGCTTGATGCCGATGAAAGTGAGGGTGCGGGTGGCGCGCACCAGTGCGCCCATGGCGCGGCCGGTGTCGGCATTGAGACCGGAGGGGAGATCCACCGCCAGCACGGGCGCGTTCAAGCCATTGATTGTTGCGACGATCTTTGTCATTGACGAGGAGAGGGGAAGCTGGACGCCGGTACCGAGCAGTGCGTCTATGACCAGATCCGGCGGCGGCAGCGTGGCGGGCAGCAGATCCTCGGCCATGGTCACGCTCCCCCCCGATGCGAGCCACTCTTCGGCAGCCCGCCTGGCATCTCCCCTCAGCAGACCGGGAGCCCGGGCGGCAATCACCAAAGGCTCGAGGCCGATGCGCCGGGCAAGGCGGGCCAGCACGTAGCCGTCACCGCCGTTGTTGCCAGGGCCGACGAAGATCCACCACTGGCGGCTGTCGGGCCAGTGGTGACAGGCATAGTTGCACAGCGCACTCCCGGCCCGCTCCATCAGCACATAGAGGGGAAGCCCCTCCTGCTCGGCCCAGCGCCGTTCCATGCTGCGGATCTGCTCGGCCCGCCACAGGGGTTGTGCTAGACTCTCCCACTCATTTTTGCGGATAGCGTCCCCGAACACCTCTACCATGACGGCCCCCACGTTTCATCATCCCATGACCCGGCAACTGGCACGCCATATTGCCGCCCTGCGCCTGCCACACTCCTGCAGGCAGAGGGGGGATGCTGCATGACGGCTGCCGAACTTGCGCAACTGGCCCACGATATCAAGCTCTGGGCAAGGGAGCTAGGATTTGACCAGGTCGGCATCGCCGACACCGATCTCACCCTGGAAGAGCCGAGGTTGCAGGCCTGGCTGGATGCCGGTTATCACGGCACCATGGACTACATGGCGCGCCACGGCATGATGAGGGCCCGCCCCCACGAGCTGTTGCCGGGTACCTTGCGGGTCATCTCGGTGCGGATGAACTACCTCCCGTTCGAGGCGGGCTTTGCCGCCACCCTGCGCGATCCCACCCTCGGCTACATCAGCCGCTATGCCCTCGGCCGCGACTACCACAAGATGCTGCGCAACCGGCTCAAACAGTTGGGGGAGCGCATCGAGCTGCGGTGCGAAACCCTGTTGCAGGCTGCGGGACAAACCCTGGGCGAGTGGCGCCCCTTCGTCGACTCGGCCCCTATTCTGGAAAGGCCGCTAGCGGCCAAGGCCGGCCTTGGCTGGGTGGGCAAGCACTCGCTGCTGCTCAACGAGTCCGCCGGTTCCTTCTTCTTTCTGGGAGAATTGCTCATCGCCCTGCCGCTGCCCGTGGATGCCCCGGTGGAGAAGGAGCTGTGTGGCAAGTGCGTGGCCTGCATCAACATCTGCCCCACCGGTGCCATCATCGCCCCCTATGTGGTAGACGGGCGGCGCTGCATCTCCTATCTCACCATCGAGAATGACGGCCCCATTCCCGAGGAGTTCAGGCCGCTCATGGGCAATCGCATCTATGGCTGTGACGACTGCCAGCTCATCTGCCCCTGGAACCGCTATGCCGATGCCAGCCCGGAGCCCGACTTCAGCCCGCGCCCCAATCTGCACCGCCCGCCCCTCTTGACCTTGTGGGGCTGGAGCGAGGCCGAATTTCTCAAGCACACGGAAGGCAGCCCCATCCGCCGCATCGGCTATCAGCGCTGGCGCCGCAACCTGGCGGTGGCCCTTGGCAACGGACCGGCCAGCAGCGAGGTCCTGGCCGCCCTGCAACAGGCGCTGCCTGAGGCCGGGCCCATGGTGGCCGAGCATATCGAGTGGGCGCTGGCGACCCTGGCCAGGCGTCAGCAGGAAGAGAATAAAAAGACACGATTGCTGATCCGCTGCATCGAAAAAGGTCTGCCGGATCACGCATAAGTGATCTGGCCCTTGCCGGATCGCAGCCATTTTTTCATGCTCTGCCGACCATTGAACATCGGCACAATAAAAGGAAGATTCTGATGCAGATGCTGGGAGTAGATATTGGGGGGTCCGGGATCAAGGGCTGCCTGGTCGACACCGAAACCGGGGAGCTGATTGGCGAACGCCACCGCATCGCCACACCGCAACCGGCAACCCCGGCCGCCGTGGCACACACCCTCAAGGCGCTGGTCGAACACTTCGAATGGAAGGGTCCCGTGGGGTGCGGTTTTCCCGCCACCATCCACAACGGCATCGCCAAGAATGCCTCCAACATCGACAAGAGCTGGATTGAGACCGATGCCGCCCACCTGTTTGCCGATGTGACCGGCCTGCCCTGCCATGTCCTGAACGACGCCGATGCGGCTGGTCTGGCGGAGATGCGCTTTGGCACCGGGCAGGATCGCCAGGGCGTCATCATTCTCATCACCGTCGGCACCGGCATCGGTACCGCCATCTTCGTCAATGGCCAGTTGCTGCCCAATACCGAGCTGGGTCACCTGATGCTGGAAGGCATGGTGGCCGAACACTATTGCTCCGATGCGGTACGCAAGCGCGAGGATCTTTCCTGGGGCCGCTGGGGCAAACGTTTCAACAAATACCTGGCTCGCCTGGAGTTTCTGTTCTCCCCCGACCTCTTCATCCTGGGGGGCGGCAGCGCCGCCAAGCTCGACAAGTTCATCGACAAGATTGAGACCCGGGCTCCCCTGGTGGCGGCCGCGAACCTCAACCAGGCCGGCATCATAGGCGCCGCCCTCTATGGCGCGGCCCGGCAAGGGGGCTGACCGCCAGCAACATCAGAAGACCCGGCCCGTGCCGGGTCTCTCTCATCCGGGCTCAGAGATCGTCGAGGCGATGAGCACCGTGTACCAGACGGGTCAGGCGGGATTGGGCCATGGAGGCCAGGGCTTTCAGCAGCGCCGCCGTGTCGGGCGTGGGGCACTCCCGGGCCAGACGTTCCAGCTCGCCGATGAGCCTCTCCTCCTGGCGTGACACCAGGGCCACTATCTCCGCGGGCTGGGTTGTGGCGGGCAGCGCCAGACGATCCCCCTCGGCCAGCAGATCCTCGCCAAATCCCTGATCCAGCCAGGTCTCCTTCACCGCGCTTCCCATCTGCTCGCGATAATCGTGCAGATGAGCCGCCGCGGCATCCTCCCGCCCTTGCAAATAGGCCAGCAACATCCTGCTGCGCTCAGCATCCACCCGGGGGATCTGGCGCCCGTAAATGTGCCCTTGCCGATGATGAAGCTCCTCGAGATAGAGCATCAGGTCCTTGATCTGTTGGAATCGCATCTCGCCTCCCTCCTGGCATCTACCTGCAGCCAGTATAGGGAGCTGGCATGTCGACACGGCCACGAACTGGTCATTTATTGTTCTGCATCAAGGAGATGGAAAAGAAAACAGAAAAAGAGACGGCAGGAGGAAGGGGAAACCGGCAGCGATGCTGCCCGGACGACCGGGCACCTTGTCCGAAGGGGAGACATCAAATCGACGACATAAAAGATATTTACCAGCTTATATTCGGACCAATGTCATCAAATCGGAATCTTATATTGATGCTGGTGGTTATACCTCCACACCATAGTCAAATGGCGGGAATCCTTATCCATTTTTTAGACGTCTAGACGTAAAAACATGCGTTGACACAGCCATCCGGACATCTTAGCATCATCCTCCATGATGACAGAGCTACCCAGTGAAACCTCTGCCCAATTTACCCGCCTGTAGCGCCCTGTGCTTTAAGGCTGTTAGCACGGAAGAATCCATGATTAAGTTGATCGGTCTCAACAAAGTCTACGGTAAAGGCAGTGATGCCGTGCACGCCCTGCGTGACGTGAGCCTGCATGTGCCCCAAGGCAAGATCTTCGGGGTGATCGGTGCCTCCGGTGCCGGCAAGAGTACCCTCATCCGCTGCGTCAACCTGCTGGAGCGCCCCACCGAGGGGCAGGTCATCGTCGATGGCCAGGACCTGGTCGCCCTCAGCGAGCGGGATCTGACTCAGGCTCGCCGCCAGATCGGCATGATCTTCCAGCACTTCAACCTGCTGGCCTCTCGCACCGTCTCCGCCAACATCGCCTTCCCGCTGGAGCTGGCGGGCTGGAGCAAGGACAAGATCCAGAGCCGGGTCAGCGAACTGCTGGCCCTGGTCGGGCTGGAAGCCCGTGCCCACGCCTATCCGTCCGAGCTCTCCGGCGGGCAGAAGCAGCGCGTCGCCATCGCCCGCGCCCTGGCACCGGCTCCCAAGGTCCTGCTGTGTGACGAGGCCACCTCGGCCCTCGACCCGCAGACCACCCGCTCGATCCTGACCCTGCTCAAGGAGATCAACGTCAAGCTGGGGCTCACCATACTGCTCATCACCCACGAAATGGACGTGGTGAAGGGGATCTGCGACGAAGTGGCCATCATCAGCGACGGCCGTCTCATCGAGCAGGGGGAAGTGGCCTGGTTCTTCAGCAATGCCAAGACCCAGCTGGCCCGGGATTTCATCCACTCCACCATCCACCTGGAAGTGCCTCAGGAGTATCAGGATCGGATGAGTAGCGACCGGGTGCCCGGCAGCTATCCCTTGGTGAAGCTCGGCTTTACCGGGACCACGGTGGATTCGCCGCTGATTTCCGAGGCGAGCCGCCGTTTCAACATCGACATCAGCATCCTGAGCGCAGACATCGAATACGCCGGTGGCGTCAAGTTCGGCTTCCTGCTGGCGGAACTGTTCGGGGACGAGGCCCAGTGCGAGGCCACCCAACAGTTCCTCATCGACAACCACATTCAGCTGGAGGTAATGGGTTATGTCCGAAGCAATGATTAATCTGCTGATTTCGGCTCTGGGCGACACCCTCATCATGGTGTTTGCCTCCGCCCTGTTCGGCTGCCTGCTCGGCCTGCCGCTCGGCGTGGCGCTGCACGTGACCAAGGCGGGCCAGATCCTGGCCAATCCGCTGCTCAACAAGGTCCTGGGCGTCATCGTCAACGTCGGTCGCTCGGTGCCCTTCATCATTCTGCTGGTCGCCATCATTCCGTTGACCCGCTTCATCGTCGGCACCAGCATCGGCACCATCGCCGCCATCGTGCCGCTGACCGTGGGCTGCATTCCCTTCATCGCCCGCCTGGTGGAAGGGGCCCTGATGGAGGTGCCTGACGGCCTGCTGGAAGCGGCCAAGGCCATGGGGGCCAAGCCCCTGCAAATCATCGCCAAGGTGCTGCTGCCCGAGGCCCTGCCGGGGATCCTCAACAGCGTCATCATCACCCTCGTCACCCTGGTGAACTACTCCGCCATGGCAGGTGCCATCGGAGGCGGTGGTCTCGGTGATGTGGGTATTCGCTACGGCTACCAGCGTTTCGATCCCACCGTCATGCTGGTCACCGTGGTCATTCTGGTGGTGCTGGTTCAACTCATCCAGAGCGCGGGTGAGCGCCTGGTCAAACAATGTGATCATCGTTAATCGTCGATTTCTGACAGGAGGTTTTTATGAAATTGGGCATCAAATCCGCAGCAGCTGCGCTGCTGGCAACCCTGGTACTGGTCGGCTGCGGCCAGAAGGAAGAGAACAAGACCCTGAAGGTGGGCGCCATCGCCGGTCCCGAGACCGAGCTGGTTGAGACCGCGGCCAAGGTGGCCAAGGAAAAATACGGCCTGACCGTCGAAGTGGTCACCTTCTCCGACTACGTCACCCCGAACGTGGCCCTGAACGACGGCAGCGTCGACGTCAACGCCTTCCAGCACAAGCCCTACCTGGATGCCCAGATCCGTGATCGCGGCTTCAAGCTGGTGCCGGTCGGCAACACCTTCGTCTACCCGATCGCCGGTTACTCCAAGAAGGTCAAGGCCCTGTCCGAGCTGAAAGACGGTGCCCAGATCGCGGTGCCGAACGATCCGACCAACCTGGGTCGCTCCCTGATCCTGCTGGAGAAGCAGGGTCTGCTGAAGCTTAAAGAGGGTGCCGGTCTGGAAGCGACCGTACTGGACATCGCCAGCAACCCGCGCAACTTCAAGATCGTCGAGCTGGAAGCCGCACAACTGCCGCGCTCCCTGGAAGACGTGGATCTGGCCATCATCAACAACACCTTCGCCGGTCAGATTGGTCTGACCCCGACCGAGAACGGCCTGTTTGTCGAAGACAAGGAGTCCCCCTACGTCAACCTGATCGTTGCTCGCGAGAACAACAAGGACGACGAGAAGGTCAAGGAGTTCGTTCAGTCCTTCCAGACCGACGAGGTCTTCAAGAAGGGGACCGAGCTGTTCAAGGGCGGTCTGGTGAAAGGTTGGTAATCACTCACTCTGGAAAAAAGGCCACGTCAAGCGTGGCCTTTTTTTTTACCCCCGTTATCATAGCCAGAAGCACGGCAACACGAAAAACAGAACAACAATGAAGAAATGGTATCTGGCCTACTGCAAACCCAAGGAAGAGGCCCGCGCCCGCGCCCATCTGGCAGCCCAGGGCGTTGAATCCTATTACCCCATGGTCGAGATTGAAAAACTGCGGCGAGGCAAGCGCGTGCCCCAGCGCGAGCCCATGTTCCCCAACTATCTCTTCATCTACGTGGATCTGGAAGAGGTCACCCCGGTCACCCTGAAATCGACCCGGGGCATCAGTCGCATCATCCACTTCGGCAAGGAGTGGACCCCCGTCAGCAGCCAGCTGATCTACCGGCTCATGAGCCGGGACGACAGCGACGAGGCGCGCGCCAGCTATGCCCGTCTGCCGACCCAGGGAGACAAGGTACTTATCGAATCCGGCCCACTCGCCGGGTTTGAAGCCATCTATCTGGAGCCGGATGGCGAAAAGCGGGCCATCCTGCTGGTCAACCTGCTCAACCAGGAGACCTGCAGCAGCTTCGAAAACCAGGCCTTCCGCCGCCTGGAGTGACCCGTCCTGCCGGCAGAAAGAGCCACAGGGCAGTACACAAGACACCATTCCTCTGCTCCCGATCGGTCAGGACCGCACCTGCGTCGTGCATCCTTCCACCACCAGGTTTTCGGGCCGAAAAAAACGGGGCAGACCCAGAGGTCTGCCCCGTTTTTCTCTCCCTTGCGTCAGGCATCCAGTTCGAAGCGGCTGATGGCCGATGTCAGTCTCCCCGTCTCCCGGGTCAGGCGGGCGGCGATCTGCTCCCCCTGCTGGCCATGCTCGCTGGACTGATGGCTGAGCCCGGCAATCTCCTCCACCGTGCCCGCCACCTCCTGCGCCGCCCTTGACTGCTGCTCGGTGGCGGTGGCGATGGCGGCAAGCTGGCCGCTGAGATCCTGCACCAGCGTCGCCATCGACTCCAGGGTCTCGGTCACCGAGGCCACGGCGCCGCGCCCCTGCTCCACCAGCAGGGTACCGCTGCCCACGGTATCCGCGGTCTCCCGGGTCTGCTGCTGGATGCTGGCAATGGTCTGGTTGATCTCCATGGTCGATGCGCTGGTGCGGCTGGCCAACTGCCTCACTTCATCGGCCACCACGGCAAATCCCCGTCCCTGCTCACCGGCCCGCGCCGCCTCGATGGCCGCATTGAGTGCCAGCAGGTTGGTCTGCTCGGCGATGGTGGCGATCACTTCGGTGACCCTCCCCACCTGCTCGCTCTGGCTGCTGAGCTGCGTCATCGCCTGGTTTGCCTGGGCAATCATGGCACCAATCTGCGCCATGGTGGTCCCCATGCGGGCGAGGGCCTGCTCCCCCTCCCTTGCCTGTTGCTCGGTCTGGCGAGCCGCTCCCGCCGCGTCCGCAATGTTGCCCGCCACATCCCGGGTACTGACCGACATCTGCTCGATGGCGGCAGCCACCGCATCGAGCCGTTGATTCTGGCTCGCCAGATCATCCACGATGGCATTGGTGGTCTGGCCCACCTCGCGGCCAGCCCCTTCCACCTGACCGACCGCCCCCTGGATCTCCCCCACCAGCTCGCGCAACTGTGCCGACATCCGGTTGATGGAGCCCGTGAGCCCTCCCAGCTCATCCTGACGAAGCACGGGCAAGGGGGTGACGGGGAGGCGGCCATCGGCCACCAGGCCCGCCCGTTTCACCAGGCTGGCGATGTCCCGGGTCAGGCGCCGGCTGAACAGCAGGGCCACCAGGGTGCCCAGCAGGATGACGCTGGTGGTGGCCAGCAGCAGGGTGCGGTGAATGGCCTGACTGGCGGCCGCCATCTCCCCCGCCATCTTGTCCACCTCGGCACGGGTATGGGTCACCTGGGTCGCCAGCTGATCCGCCAGCCGGGTCAGGGCGGGCTCTATCTCGGTGGCCATCAGGTGGTTAGCCCTGTCCCAGTCCGGGGCCTGGCGCTTCTCGATCACCTGACCGACCAGCTCTGCAAAGGGGGCTGACATCTCTTCAAAGAGCGTCCAGAGCCCCTTTTGTGCCTCGGTGAAGTTGGCCTCCTGCTGTTTCAGCTCGGCCACCCGCTGCTGGTGGAACTGGTAGTAGTCCCGATACTTGTCCAGGTACTCCTTCTCCCCCGAGATGAGGAAATCCCGCAGGGCGGAGAGCGCATTGCCCAGGCTGTTGTAGGCATCCCCCACCTGCTTGAGCAGCAGGCGCCTGTCACCGGGCAACGTCGCCTGGGGCGTTGCCACCTCTTCATTGGCAAAAGACTGCAACTGATCGAGGGCCGACTCCGCCAGGGGGCCGGCCTCCAGCAGCATCAGGGTGTGGGCGGGCAGGTTCTCTTCGGTGTGAGCCAGGGCCCACACCTGTGACTGTGCCCCCTTGAAATCCTTGAGTGCCCGGGTCAGGTCGGGGGTGAAACGCTGGCGCTCGATGGCGTGCCAGGCCTCTTCCCACTCCTGCTTGATGCGATCACCCTGTGCCGGATCCTTGCCGAGAATGAGATAAGCCCGCAGGGATGAAACGGTGGCAATCAGGGCTTTCTGGCTCGCCTCGTCCCGCTGCAGGGCGGGCAGGGCCTGGGCCAGCAAGGCATCTTGCGAGCCTTCGATCCGGCCGAGCTGATGATAGACAAGGGCGGAGGAGAGAATGATGAGCAGGTTGATAAAACAGAAGCTCAACAACAACTTGCTTGATATTTTCATGGCCATCCTTGGAATTCGTCGGGCATCCTGCCCGGGATTAGCGTCTGATGAGCGCGGGCAAACGAGCCTGCCAACCCTGATGCCATCCCATCAGCTCCTCGCGGGGCATGGGACGGGCGGAGAAGAAGCCCTGGCATTGATCGCACCCCAGCTTCGCCAGCAATTGCCAGGTCGCCTCATCTTCGACCCCCTCGGCCACCGATTTCAAGCCCAACTTGCGAGCCAGCTCGATGCTGGACTCGATGATGGCTAGGCGAGAGGGATCTTCATAGCAGCGATCCACGAAGGATCTGTCCAGTTTCAACTCGGTAAAGGGGAGCAGGGCGAGCTGCTGCATGGAGGAGTAGCCGGTCCCGAAATCATCGATGGAGAGACCAAAACCGTGCATCCGCAAGCGGGTCAGCACCTCCAGCGACTTGCCGAGATCCTTGACGAAGGCGCTCTCGGTCACTTCGAGGGTGATGAGCTCGGGGTTGATGCTCCAGCGCTGGCAGTGGCTGAGCAGGGTGTTGCACAGATCCCCCTCGATGAGGGAGGTGGTGGAGAGGTTCATCGACAGGTTCAGGGAGAGCCCGGTCTTCTCCCACAGGTGGCCGTCCCGCAGCGCCTTGCCGATGATCACCTCGGTGAGCGGGTCGATGAGCCCGTTGTGCTCCGCCAGCGGGATGAAACGGGCCGGCGAGATAAGGCCATATTCGGGGTGCTGCCAGCGGGCAAGCGCCTCCATGCCGAGCCACTCCCCGTTGTGAAAACCCACCTTGGGTTGATACCAGGGCAGTAACTGGTCCTGATCCAGCGCCCGGCGCAGCTCATCCAGGGTCAGGTGATAACCATCCTCTTCCTGGCTGCGCACCTGCTGGGGCCGCCAGGCACCGATGAGCTGCGCGATCTGCTGGGGAGACGCGGGTTTCTCGATGCGCCCCAGCACCTGTAGGCCATAGGCCCGGCTCATGCGCAGCACGGCATCGACCACGTCATCCTCCAGGGCGCTGCACAGCACAATGCCGCCGCGGAACCCGCCAAGGGAGAGGCGGCGCAGCAGCGCCATGCCATCCATGCCGGGCATGCGCAGATCGCAGAACAGGATGTCGACCCTGTGGTGCTGGCACTGTGCCAGCGCCTCCTCCCCGTCCTGCGCCTCCAGCAGGTTGCCGTAGCCCAGTCCACGGATCTGGTGCATCAGGGCCTTGCGCTGGAAGTTGTGATCCTCCACCACCATGATCGCCAACTCATGCCGTGCGCTATTCATCGAGCCATAACCCCGTTTCACCTCTGATAGAGTCCATCAATGCCTGTACCGCCCTGGCCAGGTCATCGAGCTTGTCCAGTTGTTTCAATCTGGCCGCCGCCTCCAGCCGGGCCGCCTCCTCTGCCAATGCCTGCTGTCCTACCATGCGCGCGGCCCCCTTGATGCGATGTGCCGTCTCCACCAGCGCCTGGGTATCCTGGCTGGCCAGCGCCAGCCTCATGTCCTCGCCATCCTGCTCGTTGGCTTCCAGGTATTCGCTGGCCATGCTGCGTGCCACCGCCTCATCCCCAAACAGGGTCAACCAGCTTATGCCAGGTAGCTGAACCCTGGCTTGCCGGGGCGCCTCCGAGGCGAGCTGTTCTTCCTGAGTCGGCAACCAGCGTCCCAGGGTCTGGCTCAGGGCATCCAGGCTGTAGGGCTTGAACAGCATGTCGTTCATGCCGGCATCACGCATCTGTTGGCTCGCCTCCTCAGAGGTATCGGCCGTCACCCCGATAATGGGAGCACTGTCCCCGGCATCCCGCAAGGCTCGAGTGAGGGCATAGCCATCCATCACCGGCATGTGGCAGTCGGTCAGCAGCAGGGCGAAGTCCTGCCCCTGCCAGGCGCGCAGCGCCTCCTCGCCATCTTCCACCACCTCGGACTCGAGCCCCAGGATAGCGAGCTGCCTCGTCAGCAATGCCCGGTTGACGGGGTGATCATCGGCCACCAGCACCCGCCCCCTGAGCTTCTCCCCCTCCATCCCCATCGACTGGCTCGCCTGCTGGTTGAACAGTGACTGGCAGGTTTCCAGCAACAGATCGGGGTAGAGGGGCGATTGTCCCAGTCGCCACCAGGCGTTGCCCCCCATGCGCCCCCGCAGGGCCTCATGGGGAGAGAGTACTATGCCCTTGAGGTTCGAACGCTGCAAACAGGCCAGCCAGTCACTGCCAAGGGCCTGCTCCAGGTGATTCTCCTGCGCCAGCAGATGCCCCTCGAGGGGCTGCTGCCAATGGTGTGCCTCCATGCGTACCAGTCTGGCGCCCAGCCTGGCCATCACCGATTCCAGCCCCTCATCCTCCCCAAACCACCACCATACCTGACCGGTCAGGGGCGGCGCTTCCCACTGGCACTCGGCCAGGGGCAGCGTGAAGGTCACGCAGGTGCCCATTCCGGGGGTACTTTCCAGGGTCAGGCTCCCCCCCATTTTCTGGGTGAGTTGATGACAGATGGCCAGCCCGAGCCCGGTGCCGCCAAACCGGCGGTTGGTGTCGGACTCCACCTGCTTGAACGGGATGAAGAGGGTGCGCTGCTGCTCCAGGGCGATGCCTATCCCGGTATCCCGGACCCGGAAGGCCAGCCGGTCGTCTTCATAATCCACCTGGATGGCGATCGCCCCCGCCTCGGTGAACTTCACCGCGTTGTTCAACAGATTGGAGATCACCTGCCCCACCCTGATCCCGTCGATGCAGGCCAGATCCGGCACCGTCTTCCCCCACCGCAGCGTCACAATGAGTCCCTTGCCATAGGCCAGGGCCGCATGTCCCCGGATGACATCGCAAATCACCGAGGTCAGGCGGCAGTGATGGGGATGCAGTTGCAACTGCCCGGCTTCCATCTTGGAGAAGTCCAGGATGTCGTTCACCAGATAGAGCAGGTGGTTGGTGGAGGTCGAGATATTGCGCAACATGTAGCGCTGATCGTCATCCAGCGGGCTCATTTGCAGCAGCTCCAGCATGCCGTGCATGCCGGAGATGGGAGTGCGAAGCTCATGACTCATGGTGGCGAGGAAGCGGCTGCGCGCCTGGGTCGCCTCCTCCGCCACCCGCCTGGCCTGGCGCAGCTCCAGCTCCTGGCGCTTGAGCTTGGTGATGTCCTGCACCACGCCGTTCAATATGACCCCTTCAAGCCCCTCCTGGTGAACGAAGTGACCACGGATCTGCAAATAGCCCGCCTCCCCCTGGCGCCGGATCTCCACCTCGAGATCCAGCGGCTGCATGCTCAGGGCATGACGATCCACCGTGGCCACGAAGTCCTGGTGCGCCTTGCCTGTCAGCCCCAGGATGGAGGCACCGGTGACCGCCATGCCGACCAGGTCCTCTTCGACCCCCACCATCTCCCTGACCCCTTGCGAGGTGTAGAGGAAGTGCCCCTTGCCCGGCCCAAGCCAGTGATACTGATAGACCAGACCCGGCATGCTGTCGGTGATCTGGGTCAGCCGGGTCTGCGCCTCCTGGGCCGCAAACCGCGCCTGCTCCAGCTCGGTCACGTCGGTCAGCACAGTCAGGATCCCGAGCCGCTTGTCATCGGGCCCCGCAAAGAGCCGCTTGGTGTATATCATCTGGTGCAGGCGATCGTCATCAAACCGGATCTCGCCCCGGCCATGGAGCTCCTCTCCGCTCTCCCAGACGCTGGCATCCTCCTCCATCACCCTGGCACGGATCGACTCGGGCAATCGATCCTGGAGCAACCGCTCATAGGAGCCCGTCAGGTTCTCCCCGCCGAGGAACATCTGCCGGTACGCCCGGTTCGTCATTGCCACTTCATAGCGCTCGTTGGTCAGCACCACCTGGTTGGGCAGGGCATCCAGCATCATCTGGACAAACACCAGCTGCTCCTCGAGCCGCCGCTCGGCCTCCCGCCGCTGGCTGATCTGGCGGCGCAGCGTCCGGTTCCAGCCCATGAACAGCAAGAGGCAGAGCAGGAAGATGCCGCCGCCGAGGGAGGACCAGAGCAGCACCGTCTTCGGATCCAGTCCCGTCTGTATGGTCAGGGAGAGCCACTTTTTCTCCAGGGCGGAGAGCTCGTCGGGGGGAATGGCGATCAGCACCTTGGTGAGGATCTGCTGCAGCATGGGGTCCTGCAACTGGGTCGCCATGGCGATGGGTACCCGCAGGTCGCTGCCGGAGAAGACCACCTGGTAGCGGTCGCTGAATCCCTTTTGCAGCGACTGCTCCAGGGTGGTAGTGCTCATCAGCACATAGTCGACCTTCTGCTGGTCCAGCAGGGGCAGCAATTCGGCATCGCTGGCCACCGGCACGGCAATGGCCCCCACCTCGTTCAGCAAGACCTGCTCCACCGAGCCCCCTACCATGCCCACCCTGTGCCCTTTCAGTGCCCTGGCGGCGGTGAGCTCGGCCATCCCCTGCCTCGCCACGACCACCCGGTTGATCGACGCGTAGTTGGGGGTAAACCGGGCAAACTGCTGACGCTCCGCGGTGGGAGTCATGGCAGGGATGAGATCCAGCTTGCGATCCTGGAAGAGCGCCATGCTCTGGGCCCAGCTCCGGGTCGGCACCAGGGTGAACTGGAGCCCGGCACGCTGGCTCATCAGTGTCAGCAGATCGGCAATGAGCCCCTTGAGCCGCCCCCTGTCGTCCACCTCGCTCATCCCGGGCCAATCCGGGGCAACCCCGTAGCGGATGACCGGATGTGCTTGCAACCACGCCTGCTCCTGCGGATTGAAGACGATCTCCCTGCTCCTTTTCACCAGGGCATAGTCGAGGATATCCCCCGCCTCCAGAATGGCGCGACGCTCGAGGGGAGAGATATCCTCGAGGGCCCGCTCCAGCAATCCCTGCAAGACATCATTCCTGGGCGCCACGGCCATGGCGAGGGAGGTATCCCTCATCCAGTCGATCCTGGCCAGCGCCATGCCCGCCATGGCTTGCAGCCTGTTCAGCATGGGCAGCTCGGCCAGGTAGGCATCCGCCTTGCCCTCCTTGAGCATGAAGATCGCCTCGTCCCGGCTGTCGGCCGTGATCAGGTTCGAGATCCCCAGGCGCAGCAGCTCATCGCAGGCGCTGACACCGAAGACGCAGACCCAGCGCACCCCATAGGCCTCCTCCAGGGAGAGGCTCTCCCGCCCCCCCGTCAGTAGCACGGCCCGGGGCAGTGCCATCAGCTCGGAGGTAAATTGCATCTGCAGGGTGCGGGTCGGGCTCGGTGCCACCCCGATCAACATGTCGACCTTGCCATCCAGCAAGGCCTGCTGGACCGCCGCATTGTTGGCATAGGCACGGTAGCGAAGGCTCACCCCCAGCCTGGCTGCAATCTGAGAGGCGAACTCATCCAGGGGGCCGGTGAAGTTGCCGCGCCCATCGGTATAGACATAGGGTGGCCAGGCCGCCGAAGGCATGCCGACGACCAGTTCATCATGGGTGGCAAGCCAGTGCAGTTCGTCCCGGGTGAAGTTGCTCTGGTCCAGTTGCGCCGGCGCGGCCGCAACCATCAGGCTCCAGAAAGCCAGACCACATAGCAGGATGAGACGACAGCAGCGGCGGAACATTATCAACTCCCATACGAAACGGAGGGGGATCATAGAGTGTTTGGCGCAATGTGCGACAACTAAATTGAGACAATGCTCATCAGGAAAGAAAAATGGCAGGCCCAGGCCTGCCATCCACCAGGTCGGGGGCCAGGCCCCCTCCCCTCAGGTTATTCGATTCCCGAGCCGGAAACCGGTTTGAAACTCCCGCTCACGGATGTGGGCGATCTGCACATTTTGCCCTTCCAGACCGATGTCTTTGAGCAGGACAGGCGAAAGGTACAGGTAGCTGACGCGACGCTCCAGCCGGGTGATCCTTTTTTGAACCAGGGTCTCTACGTGGCGCAGCAGGGCGAGTTCGATAGACATAATATTCTCCAGTTGAACGTGCGGTTCCCCCGGAGAGAGGTGATCACCCTGCGGGACAACCGCGGGTGATGAAAAAAGCAGGTGTTACCTGTCCCCTCCACGCGGCAAATAAAGAGCACGAGTCTTCGCGCTGCCAGAGCAGCGATCGAACGCAACGTTGAACATGGAATGTTGCATGGTCGTCTCCTTACCGTGTGAAAGTTGAACAAGTTGCCGCAGTGTAAAAAAACACCGAATTTTACGCAATATCTCTCCCACCCATATGGGTGGAATGCGGCCAAAAAGAGGTTCAGTCAAATCCCTGACAACAGCCGGAACTCCTCCAGTGCATAGGTATCCGTCATGCCGCTCACATAATCGAGCAGCAGCCGCACCCGGTAGTACCACTCCTGCTCGCTCTCCTTTTCGAAACGGGGATCCCGGCTCGCCACCGCCAGCCGGTACGCCTTGAGGTGGCGGGCAGAGAGGCGGTGGAACAGCCGCCGGGCAAAGAAGAGCTCGCTCCCGCCGTTGCCTGCGAGCAGCCGCTCGAACTGGCTGACGGGCAGGGCCAGCAGGCAGGCGTAGGTGGAGAGCACCCCGCGCAGGGCGGCATAGCCTTCCAGCTCCAGCGCCTCCACCTCCGGGCGCATGAACACCAGCTCGCGAGCCACCCGCTTGAGGGTATCGAGTACCCGGGCTGCCGGAGCCTGACCGTGCAGCAGCGCCTGGGGATAGGCCCCGCTCAGGATCTGATCGTGCTCGGCCACATAGGTATGGGCGGCCAGCGCCACCAGATCCCGGGTCAGATGCTGGCGAAAATGGGGGAAGAACCCCCGACCGGAGGCAAGCGCCTCATCGAGCAGGTCGGCCATGTAACCGCCCTCGTCCGCCTCGCGCAGAGCTGCCAGCAGCTCGATCTGGGTGAGGATGCGCCTGTCCACCGCATCCTCGAGATCGGCGATGCAGTAAGAGATGTCGTCCGCCGCCTCCATGATGTAGACCAGCGGATGACGGCACCCCTCGGCCAGCCCCAGGCTCTGGCCGAGGGCACGATAGAGGGGTTGTTCGCTGAAGAAGATGCCGCGCTTGCTGGTCCAGCCGTGGTGCTGACCATAGCCCTGGGGATGGTGCAGGCCCGGCACGGGCTGCTGCGGGTATTTGCACAGCGCCGCCAGCTGCCCCAGGGTGAGGTTCAGCTCATGCAGGCTGTGCACCAGTCGCAGGCTCTGGGCATTGCCGTCAAACACCAGCAGATCCTGGCGAAGGGTTGCCCACTGGGGGCTCGGCAACTGGTCGTGGGCACGGGCGAAGAGGCCGTCCAGCTCCTGGGCAAGCCACTGACTCATCACCTGCTCGCCGAAATGGCCAAACGGCGGGTTGCCGACATCGTGCAACAGGCAGGACATCTCCACCAGATTGATGAAGGCCCCCTCGCACACCACTCCGGCTGGCAACGCCGCCAGGATGCGGCGACTGATCTGGCGACCGGTCTCCTGCACCTCCAGCGAATGGGTGAGGCGGCTGCGCACCGAGGCTTTCACATCGAGCGGGAAGACCTGGGTCTTCTGCTGCAGGCGGCGCACCGGCGCCGCCTGCACGATGCGGGTGCGGTCCTGCTCCGTCGCCTCCAGCAGGTCTTCGTCTCCCCAGGGGTGAATGCGCTCGGGGGGGATCAAACGGTCATACATGTCGCGGCTCCTTGCCTGAGGCGTCGTGTCTACGAGAGCAGCCAGCGCCGCAGGCGGGCGATGTCACCCGGGTATTCCCGGCGCAGGGTTTCAATCCAGTCTTCCACGTTCTCCCACCAGGCGGGGTGTTCCGGGCTCTGGATAAGCTGGGCCGTCTGCTGCAACCGGCGCAGGCCGATGGAGCCCGCCGCCCCCTTGATCTTGTGGGCCTCTTCCACCACACCGGCCTGATCCCTGGCAATCATGTTGGAGTCGAGCACCGCCATGTAATCCGGCATCATCTTCTCGAACAGCTCGACGCTGGAGAGCAGCACCGGCTTGCCGACCGTGCTGGCGTAATCGGTGAGGAAGGGCAGATCCAGCAGGGCATCCTGATGGTGGACATCGTCCTGCTCGTCCGCCTCGTCCCCGGCGAGATCCGCAAACAGGTGGCCTATCACCTCCCGCACCGCCTTGGAGCCCAGCGGCTTGTTGATCACATCCTGCATGCCGTGATCCCGGTAGTACTGGCGATCGCCGGTTGCGTTGGCGGTGAGCGCCACCATGGGGGGCAGGCTGTCGCCGTAGCGCGCGAGCAGTTGCTCCGCCACATCGAACCCCGTCATGTCCGGCAGCTGGATGTCGAGCAGGATCAAGTCGAAATCATCCGGGTTGGCCATGGCCAGCGCCTCTGCACCATCCCGCGCCACCTTGACCTGATGGCCGAGCTTGTTCAGCAGGGCGCAGGCCACGGTCACGTTGAGCTCCACATCCTCCACCAGCAGGATGTCGAGGGAGGGCATCTCGGGCTCCGGGGCCGCGGCCCTGGGCTCGACGCAGTCCACCTCCAGCTCGGCGGTGAAGCAGGCGCCTTCGCCCGGGTCGCTGTCCACATAGAGTTGACCGCCCATGGCCTGCACCAGCTGGCGGGAGACCGCAAGGCCGATGCCGGTGCCGGTGGCGTGCTTCTTGCCCTGCACCTGATAGTACATGGCGAAGATCTTCTCCTGCTGGGCACGGGGAATGCCCACCCCGGTGTCTTCCACCTCGAAGTGCAGCGCCAGCTTGCCCGGTTCATCAGCGGCGTGGGCGAGACAGCGTATGGTGACGCCCCCTTCATCGGTGAACTTGACCGCATTGCCCACCAGGTTCCACAGCACCTGGCGCAGCCGGGTGCCGTCCGCCATCACGAACTGGGGCATGTCGCCGTCCCGGTCGAAGTGCAGGTAGAGCCCCTTCTGCTCCGCCTGGATGCGCGACAGCGTCTCCAGCTCGTCGAGGAAGGCGGGCAAATCCAGCGGAGCCGGCGCAATCTCCAGCCGGCGACGGTCGAGCTTGTCCAGATCGATGATGTCGTTGAAGATGTTGCCGAGCGTCACCGCGCTCAGGTGGATGGTCTTGAGCTGCTGCTGCTGTCTGGCATCGAGGGGCGTATCCATCAGCATCCGGCTCAGGCCGACGATGCCATTGAGCGGGGTGCGCAGCTCGTGGCTGATGGTGGAGATGAAGGTGGTCTTGTCCCGACTCGCCTTCTCCAGCTTGTCCTGGTACTGCTTGCGCTCGGTGATGTCGCGACCAAAGCCGAGCAGGCCGAGCCGCTTGCCGAAGCGGTCGAAGAAGGGCACCTTGCGCAGCTCGAAGTAGGCCTTGCGGCCATCGGGATACTCCAGCCACTGCTCATAGGTGAGCGGCTCGTTCTGGGCGAAGACCTGCTTGTCGGTCTCCACCACCTTGCTGGCGATGTCGTGCTTGTAGACATCGAACGGGGTCAGGCCGATGAGTTCCGCTTCCACCTTGCCGGTGAGCTCCTCCATGGCGCGGTTGCAACCGGAGAACTGCTCGTCCTCGTTGCGGTAATAGACCAGATCGGGGGAGCAGTCGATGAAGGAGCGCAAGAGGGCGGTACGCTCCCCCAAATGCAGTTGGGCCTTCTCCCGCTGGAAAACCTCGTTCTCGAGATCCTCGATGGCTTGCTGGCGCAGGGTCTCGGCCCGGTTGGTCTCGGCGATCTGGGCATTGAGGCGGCTGATGTTCTCCTGCAACTGGCTGTTGAGCTCGAGATCCCGCTCGCGCATGTCTTGCAACTTGCGCACCATCCGGGTCAGCCGCTGGCGGGAGTCCTCCAGCTGATCCACCACGATGGAGAGAAAATAGACGGCCCAGGGGGTCACCAGCAGGCCGAAGAAGACAGAGCGCACCAGGTCGACGATGTCCACGGTGCCGCGCAAAAACAGGGTCACCCCCATCTGGATCGAAACGGCCAGCACTATGATGGCGGTGGCCAGGAACATGCTGAAGCGCACCAGTCCCAGCTTGGTCATCAGGTCGACGTAATATTGCGCCCAGGATTTGATCTGCTTCATCTCGTTGTTTTCTCCCCTTTTCTTGCGCAAACAGGATACCAGTACGGCGCCATGAACTCTTGTCCGTCGCGTATTCAATTATTGATTAACGTCACACTCCGGCTGGGGTAGCATGCCTGCCATGCCTCAGTCAGCACCGGTTCCACCGGAATACCGGGGCACACTGTCACCCTTCTCATTCGTTATGTCAGGAGCATACCCGATGCGAAATCATGTTCTGTTGAGCCTTGGCCTGCTGGTCGCCACCACCGCCCACGCCGATCTGGGGGAGATCCCCCGCCAGACCGGCTGGTCCGGTTTTCTGCTGGGCGGAGTCAATGCCGGCAGCCACAAGTCCAACTTCTATGCCGGTGACGACAGCAACAGCCGTATCGATGATCTGGGCTCCCCCGGCCGCGAAAGCAGTCTGAGCCCGCTGCTCAATGCCGATATCCGCTACACCTTCGCCGATACCCGCACCCAGGTCTTCCTCGGCAACCTCATCCAGGACGCGGTGCGCTTCGACTTTACCCAGCAACTCGGTCTGCGCCAGGAGATGGGTGACAAGGGTATCGTCGCCACCTCCCTGGTGTTCAACCTCATGCCGGTGGAAGTGTGGAGCGATCCCTTCGCCACCGGCGTGGACCGCAGCGCCACCGATCTCACCTCGAAAGGGGTGCGCTTTGCCTGGGACAGGATCTGGGGCAGCAACGTCTACGCCACCCTGACCAGCCGGGAAGTGGAGCTCGACGAGGAGCGCAGCGGCCAGCAATATGACCTGACCCACGGCACCCACTACGCCTCCATGCTGAGCCGCAACGGCAAGGTCCACGACCTGGCTGTCTCCTACCAGTACCACTTCGGCGGCGACCAGCTGCTGGAGCCCGCCTTCCTCTACAAGGAGGCCCGCCTGGACGGGAGTGCGGAGAGCTTCAAGAACACCGGTCTGCAGCTGACCTATGCCAAGCGCGCCTCCCAGTGGTCCATCGTGAGCAACCTCTACGCCGGCAAGCGCAAGTATGACGAGGCGAATCCCCTGTTCGGCCAGCGCGCCGATGCCAGCGAGTTCGCCCTCAATGGCACCTTCTTCTGGCACAACCTGTTCGGCATCAAACCCCTTGCCGCCACCTTCACCGCGGCCTACTCCAGCGCCGACTCCGACATCGACTTCTACGATGCCGAGGCGCTTCGCTTCAGTACCGGGCTGCTTTACAACTTCTGACCCGCCCCAAGCAAGGAGGCCACCCCCGGGGTGGCCTCTTCATTTGCACAACCCTCGACCATCAGATGCCGAGGGAATCCAGCAGATCGTCGTGCTCGTTGCTCGCCGGCGCGGCCGCCGGTGCCGGTTTGGCTGACTGCTTGGCCTGGGCGATCAGCTCGTCGGGATCCACCTCCTCCTGCACGCCGCCATCATGGATCCGGATAAACTCCGTCTTGTCCATGGCCAGCTCCAGATAGAAGATGTTGTTGCTGGCGGTGAAGAAGGTCACCCGGCGGGTCTCGGGATTGTCGAGGTTGGTGTCGACGCTCAGCATCACCTGCTTGTTGAGCGCCAGCATCTTGGGCTGGTTCTGGGTGATGTGGGTCTGCAGCTCGCGCCCCACCTTGGTGGTGAAGCTGCCGACGATCTGGTTCATCAGCTCGCCCATGACGTTGCTCACCTCGTCCGAGGTGTGGGAGATGGCAAGATCCTCCTTGGAGAGCCCCATGCTCAGCATGTAGCTCTGGTAGAGCTCCATGGCCGCGGCGGCGGAGAAGTTGATCACCACCAGCCCGGAGAAGCCGCCGTCAAACAGCACGAAACAGCCGATGTCAGGCTTGAGGCAGGTCTTGCTGATCCGCTGCACCATGCCGGAGAAGCGCACCTGGGTCTGGGTCGCCGCACTCAATACGCTCGTCACCGAATTGCACAGGCTCAGCAGTACGTCCTCTGTGGTCAATACGGCATCATCCTCGGATCTTGTCACTATCATGGAACCTTCCTGCTGATCGAAATAATGGGGCTGTCACTCGTGTCGCCCATGTCACCATGCACCGACGCGATACGCTAACAGATTGCGTGATCCCGGTGCCCAAAGCGCGAGCCACCTCTCACTTGACTGGATTATCAGTCAGAAATGGCTGAAATCCATCCAGGGTAGCCAGACGGGTTTGCCAACTGGCAGCCGCCCCTTGCAAAGCCTGCTCCTCATAGGGAATGGCGGGACAGGCACCCCAGATGGGACCGGGCCAGGCCGCATCCGAGCTGAAGCGGGCCACGTGGTGCAGGTGCAGCTGAGGCACCAGATTGCCGAGGGCCGCCACGTTGATCTTGTCCGGGCCGAGTGCCCGCTCCATCAGGGTGGCGACGGCGCAGGACTCCTGCATCAACTGCTGTTGCTGCTCGGGGGCCAGATGATGGATCTCCCGCAGGTTGGCGACCCGGGGCACCAGAATCAGCCAGGGATACTGGCTGTCTTTGGCCAGCAGGACGCGGCACAGGGGCAGATCCCCGAGTATCCGGGTATCCGCCTGAAGGCGGGGGTGCAATTCAAACATGGGGGCCTCGCTGATCAACATGGGCACATCGGGAATCAAAGATGTGCCCACGTTACTGCAACGGGGAGCAAACTTAAAGGCGCGGCACGGCCCAACCGATGAAGCGCTTGCGAAGCGCGGGGTCCGCCTGCAGGAAAAGCTGTTGCAACTGCCCTTCCAGGGCGCTGGCCGGCACGGAGGAGGCCCGGGGCGTCGCCACGGCGGCCGCAGTCACATCCGCCGCACCGGCGAGCACGGCAGGCCCCTCGCCACGGTTGTACTCCATCAGCCTGGCATGCCAGTCCATGCCGATCTGCATCCCCTGCACCATCAGCGTATCCTGGCGCACCTCGAGGGGCTGCCCCCCCGCCACCAGGCCCAGGACAGGGGCCCTGGCGTAGCGTTCCATCCCGGCCTCGTCCGCAGGCACGGGAGCCTGCAGGCGCACCGACTGCCCGCGGGCCTCATAGCGAAGCACCTGGGGCTCGGAGCGAACCTGGCGATCGTTGTCGCTGCTGTTGCGACTCGGGATCACCCCCTCGTAGCGCACCAGCAGTTGCTGCTCTCCGTCGGCCAGCACGGCATGCTGCTCGTCCTGCACCTTGCCTGCGCTCACCGCCAGGATCTGGAAATCCCGGGGCACCTCGACCCTGACCTCGGCCTGCACACCGCTGCAGCACAGCAGCGCAACCCCTGCCCAACCCTGATGACGCTTCATTCCCTGACTCTCCTTTCGCGATGAAGGGCGCAGGGTAGCAGCCCCAGATGACAGAAAAATAACGGGATGCAGGCTCACCCCAGCAGATAATGGGGCCGCTCGGCAAACCACTGGGCCAGCACCTGCTTGAACAGCCGGATCTTGCGCGGCACCCGGCGCTGCTGGGCGTGCAGCACATGGATCGGATGCAGGCCGGTCTGCCACTCCGTCAGCACGGCCACCAGCTCCCCTCGGGCCAGGCTGGCCTCCACCAGCATCAGTGGACACTTGGCAAAGCCCATGCCCGCCCGGGCCAGTTGCAGCAGGGTGCTGTAGTGGTTGGCCCGCACTCGCCCCTGCACCAGGATGTGCGCCTCCTCTTCCCCCTGGCGAAAGTGCCACTGCTCCCAGTCCGGGTTGTGGCCCTGCAGCAGGCAGGAGCGCCCCCCCAGCTCATAGGGAGTGGCGGGGATCCCCTCTCGCGCCAGCAGGGCGGGGCTTGCCACCACCACATCCTTGAGCCTGCCGAGCGGCAGGGCCACCAGGTTGTCGGGAATCAGCTCCATGGCCCGCAGAGCGATGTCATTCTCCCCCTGGCTCATGTCGATCATGGCATTGGTGAAGTTGAGCTCGACCTGGACGCCGGGGCACAGCTCGGCAAAACGGGCGAGCAGCTCGCTCACCATGCGGTCCCCCGTGCTGACCGGGCAGGTGAAGCGCAGGCGGCCGCTGTCCTCCTCGGTCAGGGCGCGGATCCCCTCCTCCGCCTCCCGGGCCAGGGCGAAGATCTCGCCGGCCTGCAGGTGAAGCACCCGCCCCGCCTCGGTCAGGCTGAGTCTGCGGGTCGTGCGCTGGAGCAGCTGGGCATTGAGGGCGGACTCCAGGGCGCTGACATGGCGACTCAGCATCCCCTTGCTCACCCCCAGTGCATCGGCAGCGGCGGAGAAACTGCCCCGCTGCACCACTTCATAGAAACTGGCCAGGTGAGTGATATCCATCATTAGCACCAATATGGAAACAATGGGTTCATCATAAGCGCTTTTTCTCCCTTTTTATCCCGCTATCATCAACTCATCTCAACCAGGAGCGATAGATATGAAGATTGTGATTGTGGGTGCCTCCGGCACCATTGGCGCCGCCGTCAGCGAACTGCTTGCCCAGGATCATCAGGTGATCCGGGTCGGTCACAGCCAGGGGGATGCCAGAGTGGACATGCGCGACCCGGCCTCCATCCGGGCGCTCTTCGAGCAGGTCGGGTCCTTCGATGCCCTGGTGGTCGCCAGCGGCAGCGTCGCCTTCAATGCCCTGACCGAGATGACGGACGAGCAGTGGCAGGTAGGGCTTCAGAGCAAGCTGATGGGCCAGATCAACCTGACCCGGGCCGCCATTGCCCACCTGAGCGACCGTGGCTCCATCACCCTCATCAGCGGCATTCTGAGCGAGGAGCCCATCCACTGGGGGGTGAGCGCCACCACCATCAACGGTGCCATCGAGCACTTCGTGAAAGGGGCCGCCTGCGAGCTGCCAAGGGGCATTCGCATCAACGTGGTCAGCCCCACTGTGCTGGAAGAGTCCATGGGCAAGTATGCCGACTTCTTCCCGGGCTTCGTGCCGGTACCCGCCGCCCGGGTGGCCCAGGCCTACAAGAAATCGGTACTGGGGGTACAGACCGGTCAGATCTTCCGGGTCAATGGCTGAGCGCTCCGGACAACCCAATGAAAACGGGCCCCGTCATGGGGCCCGTTTTGTCATCTGCGTTGCAAGCGCCTCGCCAGCCACCGGCAAACGTTTGTGCGCCTGCGGCAAAAAAAGCGGTCGGCCTCAGTCGATCAGGCCGTACTGCTCCCGCAGTACCTCGATGATCTCCTGCTTCGGATTGGCACTGCGTACCAGCGGCTGACCGATGATCTTCTCGGCGATCCCCACATAGGTGCGGGAGATATCCATCATCACCTCGGTGGGCAGCTTGTTGTCACGGGCCAGGGCGAAGCGCTCGGGCATGCGGTTCTTGTTGAGCAGGATGTCCGGATCCGGGAAGTGGTTCAGCAGCCACTGGCGGAAGCCCTCTTTGGACTTCTCGATGATCTCGCCGCCGCGAAGGGCAGCGCCGTCCCAGATGCGGGAGCTGTCGGGGGTGCCCACTTCATCCATGTAGATGAGCTTCTCGCGACCGGCGGCATCGGTCACGTAACCGAACTCGAACTTGGTGTCGACGAAGACCTGATCCAGGGCAGCCAGCGCCTCGCTGATGACGTTGAAGCCCTCTTTGAGCAGCGCCTCGTAGCGGTCGATGTCCGCCGGGGAGCGGAAGCCGAAGGCCTGATGGTGGCGCTCGATGTCGCCGCGGGAGACGTTGACGTCGTCCGCTTCCGGCACGCCATCCAGCCCCTTGAGGATCCCCTTGGTGGACGGGGTGATGAGGATCTCGGGCAGCTTCTGATCCTTCTTGAGCCCTTCCGGCAGGGTGATGCCGCAGAATTCCCGCTCACCATCCTTGTAGGCACGCCACATGGAGCCGGTGATGTACTGGCGGGCAATGGCCTCGATCATCACGGGACGGGCTTTTTGCACGATCCAGACGAAGGGGTGCGGGATGTCCAGGATGTGGCTGTCCGCCAGCCCCTGCTCCTTGAACAGCTTGAACCAGTGGCTGGAGATGGCATTGAGCGCCGCGCCCTTGCCCGGCACGCCGTTCAGACCGTCCACCCCTTGCCAGATGCAGTCGAAAGCCGAGATGCGATCACTGATCACCATGAGGGCCAGGGGCGTATCGGCCGGCACATCATAGCCTTTCTCCCGAATGAGCCGGGCACTGTCTGCCGGGGTCAACCAGTAGACGCTGCGCACTTTGCCGGAATGGACAGGTTTATCGGTACGGATCGGCAAATCGTCGTTCACCGCCAATACTTGATCTGCAAGACTCATGGCTAATAACACTTCCTGTTGTGGGACTAGTTAGGCAGGGGCACCAGACCCCTGTCTGTGGGGGATTCACATCATCAGGTACTCAAGCCCGGGGCAACCGGCTCGGCACGCTGGCCCTGCGGCAACCCGGACATAACAAAACAGGGGCGCGAGGCCCCTGTTTCCATGCTTACTTCGCCCCCTGATCGGCCAAGCCCTTGGCAAAGGCCTCGGACAGGCTGATGTACATCTGGGAGATGACACCGGATGCGACAGGCTTCTTGTCCTTGTCGAACAGGGTGATGGAGGTCTTGCCGCCCGTCATCTCGCCGAGCTGGAAGCGATACTTGTCTTCCTCGAGCTTGAAGGGTTCCGCTCCCTTGGCCTTCCAGAACTCGCTGTCCGGCTCATCGTATTCCACGTCGATCCAGCCCAGGGACTGCTGGGTATCCTTGATGGTGAAACCATAGGCAGGCAGCACCTGATTGAGGCGGCGCCACACCTGGTCAAACGACCCTTCGGCAATCCAGGCGCTCAGCTCGTTGTTGTCCAGACCCAGCTCCAGCCCCATGCCATCGCTGGACTTGTGCTGTTCACGGGCCTTGAGCTGCTTGTCGTAATAGAGGGAGAACTGGTTCAGGGCGCGGGTAGCATAACGCTGGGCGTCCGCCGGCGTCAGCACAGTGCTGGTCTCGCCGTCGATGGTCTCTTCGTGATCCAGCACCCGTACCGACATTTTGATGGCGTGGCGCTGCACATCGTTGCGCAGGGTGAACTGGTAACGCTGACGGATCTTGAAGTCATCGTCATCTTCCGCCCAGCCATCGAGCACCGCTGAGTTGTCAAACCAGCCGGTCTGCAAGACGCCGTCCTGTTGATCCAGCTTCTCGGTGGTGACCTTGTGTTCGGCTAGGAAGTTCATCAGGAAGGCCCAGGTATCGCGCTCCACGCTCTGGGAGGTGCTGAGGGCATAGAAGGCGACGGTCGGCTCGCTGGCATTGGCCACCACCTGGCTGCCGGGCACCACGGTGAGCAACTGGGCAGGCGGACGCACGTCCACCTTGGCCCCGAGGGCGCCCTCACGGCTGCTCTCGGGCAGGGCCGGAATGTCGAAATTGCTGTTAAAGGCGGGGGTACTCAACCCGGCGGGCACAAGGAAGGCGCGGCCTTCGAGGCGGCTCTCTTCATACTCGAAGCCACGGTTGGCCATTTTGCGTTCCTGGGGTGAGCTGCAGGCAGCCAGCACGGCCACCGTCGCGACACTCAGTACCAGGCGCACTGCATTTCCCTTTCCATTTGCTTTAAACACTCGCCATCAACTCCGCAGTCGTCAGTGCTCGCGCCATCGCCGCTTCCCCCTCGGGGGTGAGATCGGTCAGGGGCAGACGCAAGGTCGCCGTCGCCATCAATCCCAGCCGGGCACAGGCCCATTTCACCGGGATGGGACTCGGTTCACAGAACAGAGTCTGATGCAACGGCATCAATCGATTGTTGATGTCATGAGCCTGCCCGGCATCACCGGCCAGGGCAGCACGACACATGTCGGCCATCTGGGGCGCCGCAATATTGGTGGTGACCGAAATGACACCATCGCCCCCTTGCAGCATAAAATCACATCCGCTGGCGTCATCGCCACTATAAAGCGCAAAATCCGGCCCGCACAGTTCGCGCAGCAGCGGGGTACGGCCAAGATCGCCAGTCGCTTCTTTCAAACCTATGATGCCGGGCACCTTGGCCAGACGGGCCACCGTCTCGGGTTTGAGGTCACAGCAGGTGCGACCGGGCACATTATAGAGAATTTGAGGCAGACCACTAGCCTCGGCGATCGCACAATAGTGACGATAGAGGCCTTCCTGGGTGGGTTTGTTGTAATAGGGGGTAACCGAGAGACCCGCCACCACGCCCATGGTGGCGAAACGCCGGGAGAGGGCGATGGCATGAGCAGTATTGTTGGAGCCGCAGCCCGCGATGACGGGAATGCGTCCGGCGGCGTATTCCACCGTCTTCTCAACCACGGCGATATGTTCCTGCTCGCTCAGGGTGACCGACTCTCCCGTGGTTCCCACGGCGACAATAGCGCTGGTCCCGGCATCCACATGATATTCCACCAGCGCTGCCAGACTGACCCAATCGATGTCGCCCGAGGGCAGCATGGGGGTAACGAGCGCAACAATACTACCGCGTAACATGGATAATTCTCCCGATTTTCAGGGGCGTAATGGTAAAGCTGCCCCTTTTGAAAAACAAGGGAGGCAGGGGACAAGCCGTGTTACCATCCGGCACAAAACGTATGAATGCACGAGCGCACAAGAGGCCTCACGGCAGGGTGCCGGCCCCCGCGGTCAACGCATTCTCAATAATGGACGAGAGACGATTTATGACTCACTACCTGGTCGTAACGGCCATCGGCACGGACAGGCCTGGCATCGTCAATGAGGTGACCCGTCACGTCAGTGGCTGCGGTTGCAACATTGTCGACAGCCGTCTTGGCATCTTCGGCAACGAATTCACCTTCATCATGCTCCTGTCCGGTGACTGGAACAGCCTGATGCAACTGGAAATCAGCCTCCCACTGCGCAGCCAGGAGTGGGATCTCATCACCATGATGAAACGCACCGAGCGCCACCACTCCCTGCAATATGACATCAGCGCCAGCGCAGAGGTGCTGATCCGGGATCAGCCGGGCATCGTAAGTCAGTGCACCCAGTTCTTCAGCGATCACGGCTGGGACATCCAGGCCATGCAGACCATCACCCTGGAACAGCAGCCCTTCAACCTGCTCAAGGCGAACTTTCAGTTGAATCTCTCCAAGCAGGGAGAAGAGCCCGGCTCGAAGACAGCCTTCGCCGATTTCTGTCGTGGACTGGGCGCCGAGTCGTTCGAATTCATCGTCAATCACAAGTACGCCTGACGGCGTTTATCCGAGGAGACCCCATGTCACCACTAGAAGCTGGTACCCAGGCCCCCGATTTCTCCCTCTCCGATCAGGACGGCAATCAGGTTCGCCTCGCCGACCTGCGCGGCAAGAAGGTGCTGATCTATTTCTACCCCAAGGCGATGACCCCGGGTTGCACCACCCAGGCCTGCGGTCTGCGCGACGTCAATAGCGAGCTGGCTGCCCTCAATGTGGTGGTGCTCGGCATCAGCCCGGACAGCGCCAAGCGCCTGAAAAAGTTCGAGGAGCGCGACAACCTCAACTTCCGCCTGCTGGCCGATGAGGATCACGCGGTGGCCGATGCCTTTGGCGTCTGGGGCCCGAAGAAGTTCATGGGCAAGGAGTATGACGGCATTCATCGCCTGAGTTTCCTCATCGACGAAGAGGGCAAGGTTGCCCATCGCTTCGACAAGTTCAAGACCAGCGATCACCATCAGGTGGTGCTCGACCTCGTCAAGGGGTAAGCCACCAGCGGCATTGTTGCAGGGCTCGCCATGGCGGGCCCTGCTCGTTTCACCACGGCATCAGCCCCCCACTCTCTGGCGGCTCACCAGAGCGCCTCTCCCCCCTTTTCTCGCCAACCTCCCCTCTCAGATCAAAAAATTCATCCTGGATATGGGTTAACGTGACCCCAGATTCATTTTCCAGCGAGACAGCCCATGAACATGAGCCACACCGAACGCCTGATCCTGAGCAACCAGTACGAGATCCTGGCCAAACTCAATCCGGAAAAGGCGGCGTTTTACCAGCGTGCCAGCACCATCGTCGAGCGCGGCTACTGCCTGCAGATCCTCGAGCTGGAGAAGAGCTTCGGCCATCTGGATCTCGCCACCTGCCAGGAGGTGCTGGACACCCTGGAGCTGCACCATGCACTGGCTATCTCCTGGGGCAACCTGGATGCCAGCGCCCGGGCCGATGTCAACGAGAGCCGCCTTGCCTTCAACGGCTACAGCCGCAGCCAGGAGCGGGAACTGGCGGATTACGTCTGCTTCCTGCTGGAAGTGGACAAGCGCTTCCCCGAACTGCCCTGCCCCTGCGACGAGCTCTCCAGCGACATCGCCATGCGGGACAAGTACCAGCGCATGCTGGCGGTCTGGCGTCAGTGCCCCCGTCAGTACAAGCTCTCCATCCAGGAGATCAGCAAGGTGCTGGCCGCCTGAATGTGAAAAAGGCGCCTGAGGGCGCCTTTGTCGTCAGTCTGACTCCGGAAAGTCATTCGTAGAGGAAGGATTTGTCCAGCTGCTTGAAGGCGGCGTTGAGGGTATCGGCCAGCTCTTCGTAGCGGGGATGGGCCACCAGCTGACGTTGACCGCCCTGCTCGTTCATCTTGCCGTTTATCTCCCGATACCAGGTGGCGAGGGAGGGGGGCAGCCGGGTATCGGCGCGCTGGCCGAGCCAGTAGTACCCTTGCAGCGGCAGGCTGAGCAGGAAGAGCACGGACGCCATCACGGAGGGCCAGTAATGAAGCTCGCCAAACTGGAACTGCACCATGACGCTGAGCACCGCCAGTGCCGGGATCACCTTGAGGGCGAATTCGGTGGCCTTGATCACCCGATTCTCCGGGAACATGGAATTAAGCTCGGGACGGCGCGGCCAAAGAGTCATATAATGACGGCCTTGCTGTAATTTAGTTCCAAAAATGTTCATGCTCATGCTACCTCCGAGCTCTTTTCGAACGCATTAACGGCAAAACCTCGACAATATTTGAGAGGCAATAACAAAGGTTGAGGATGACTTTGTTATTTTTCAACAATCAGGTTATCCTTTGTACGCCCATTTTTACGCTGGGGCACGGCCACTGACCAGTCAGGGACGTCTGAATTTCGGGTCTTGTATCACTATACAAGGGGCAAGCAACAGATTGCCAACCCTCATAAGGATAAGTTGATAGTTTTTGGACGCACCGCGTCCGGCGCATCCTCCAACCCAACCCAATCTGCGATAGGATTTATTCATGAGTAAGCTGGTTCTTGTTCTTAACTGTGGCAGCTCGTCCCTGAAGTTTGCTGTCATTGACGCAACCACCGGTGATGACCTGCTGTCCGGCCTGGCCGAATGCTTCAACCTCGACGACGCCCGCATCAAGTGGAAGCTGAACGGCGAGAAAGGCAACGCTGATCTGGGTGCCGGTGCCGCTCACCAGGAAGCGCTGGACTTCATCGTTCACAAGATCCTGCCGCTCAACCCGGAACTGTCCAAGAACCTGATCGCCATCGGCCACCGCGTGGTACACGGCGGCGAGCGTTTCACCTCCTCCGTTCGCATCTGTGATGACGTCATTGCCGGCATCGAAGCCGCCATTCCTTACGCACCGCTGCACAACCCGGCTCACCTGATCGGTATCCGTGCCGCCCTGAAGGTCTTCCCGGAACTGGCCGAGAAGAACGTCGCCGTGTTCGACACCGCCTTCCACCAGACCATGCCGGAAGAAGCCTTCCTGTACGCCCTGCCGTACAAGCTCTACAAAGAGAACGGCATCCGTCGCTACGGCGCCCACGGCACCAGCCACTACTACATCAGCCTGGAAGCGGCCAAGCAGCTGAACAAGCCGGTGGAAGAGCTCAACATCATCAACTGCCACCTGGGCAACGGCGGCTCCGTCTGCGCCATCAAGAACGGCCAGTCCGTCGACACCTCCATGGGCCTGACCCCGCTGGAAGGCCTGGTGATGGGTACCCGTTCCGGTGACATCGATCCGGCTATCATCTTCTTCCTGCACGACAAGCTGGGCATGAGCGTTGCCGAGATCAACACCATGCTGACCAAGGAATCCGGCCTGCAGGGTCTGACCGAAGTCACCTCCGACTGCCGTTTCGTTGAAGACAACTACGACAGCAAGGAAGAAGCCAAGCGCGCCATGGACGTGTACTGCTACCGTCTGGCCAAGTACATCGGTGCCTACGCCGCCGCCATGGACGGTCGTCTGGATGCCGTGGTCTTCACCGGCGGCATCGGCGAGAACTCCGCCCCGATCCGTGAGATCACCCTGAACAAGCTGGGCCTGCTGGGCTTTGACGTCGACCACGACGCCAACCTGAAGGCTCGCTTCGGCAAGGGCGGCGAGATCACCAAGGCTGGTTCCACCAAGGCCCTGGTTATCCCGACCAACGAAGAGTGGGTCATCGCCCACGACGCGCTGGAACTGGTCGGCGCATAAATTAGCTGTAGAGCAAGGCCGCCCCAGGGCGGCCTTTTCCTGATCCCAAAAAATGAACAAGGGGTAATAAGTGGCACGCACTATTATGCTCATCCCGGTCGGCACTGGTGTCGGCGTAACCTCCGTGAGCCTTGGCGTCGTTCGCGCCATGGAACGTCACGGTGTCAATGTCAGCTTCTTCAAACCGGTTGCCCAGCCGCGTCCGGGTGAAACCGGTACCGAGCGCTCCACCGCCGTGATCCGCGCCGCTGCCAACATCAACCCGCCCGAGCCGTTCGCCCTCTCCTACGCCGAGAACATGATCACCTCCAGCAACACCGACATCCTGCTGGAAGAGATCGTGGCCCGCTTCGAAGAGCACGTGAAGACCAGCGGTGCCGAAGTGGTGGTGATCGAGGGCCTGGTGCCGACCGACAAGCAACCCTTTGCCAACAAGCTGAACTACGACGTCGCCAAGGCGCTGGACGCCGACATGGTGTTCGTGACCCATCCGGGCAACGACTCCAGCCAGAAGCTCAAAGAGCGCATCGAGCTGGCCTGCTCCAACTTCGGTGGCGTCAACAACCCGCGTATCGTGGGCTGCGTCATCAACAAGGTGGGTGCCCCGGTTGACGAGCACGGCGTGACCCGTCCCGACCTGACCGAGATGTTCGAAGCGCACCACCACGGTGCCGATACCGGCCACAACCTGGAAGTGCTGCAAGTCTTCGGCAAGAGCCCGCTGCGCATCCTCGGCTGCATCCCCTGGAACACCCAGCTGATCGCACCGCGCGCCAAGGATCTCGCCAAGCACCTTGCCGCCAAGATCATCAACAAGGGTGAGCTGGAAAGCCGCCGCCTGCAGACCGTGACCTTCTGTGCCCGCTCCATCCACAACATGATCGAGCACTTCCGTCCAGGCAGCCTGCTGGTGACTTCCGGCGACCGCTCCGACGTCATCGTCTCCGCCTGCCTCTCCGCCATGAACGGCGTCAAGCTGGGTGCCCTGCTGCTGACCGGCAACTACCACCCGGAACCCCAGGTGATGGCCCTGTGCCAACAGGCCATGGCCACCGGTCTGCCGATCATGATCACCGGCACCAACACCTGGCAGACCGCCGTCAGCCTGCAAAACTTCAACGTCGACATCCCGGAAGATGACCGCGAGCGTATCGAGCTGGTACAGGACTACGTTGCTGGTCACATCGACAAGCACTGGATCGAGTCTCTCTCCGCCAAGTCCACCCGCTCCCGTCGCCTGAGCCCGCCAGCCTTCCGCTATCAGCTGACCGAGCTGGCCCGTCAGGCCAACAAGCGCGTCGTGCTGCCGGAAGGGGAAGAGCCGCGCACCATCAAGGCGGCCGCCATCTGTGCCGAGCGCGGTATCGCCCGTCCGGTGCTGCTGGGCAACCCGGAAGAGATCCGCCGCGTCGCTGAACAGCAGGGCGTAGTACTGACCGACCGCGTCGAGATCATCGATCCGGTTGCCGTGCGCGAGCGCTATGTGGCTCGTCTGGTCGAGCTGCGCAAGAGCAAGGGCATGACCGAAGTGGTTGCCCGCGAGCAGCTGGAAGACAACGTGGTACTGGGTACCATGATGCTGGAGCGCAATGAAGTTGACGGTCTGGTATCCGGCGCAGTGCACACTACTGCCAACACCATCCGTCCGCCGATGCAGATCATCAAGACCGCTCCGGGCTCTTCCCTGATCTCCTCCATCTTCTTCATGCTGCTGCCGGACCAGGTACTGGTCTACGGTGACTGCGCCATCAACCCGGATCCCACCGCCGAGCAACTGGCCGAGATCGCCATCCAGTCCGCCGACTCCGCTGCCGCCTTCGGCATCGAGCCGCGCGTGGCCATGATCTCCTACTCCACCGGCACCTCCGGCGCCGGCGCGGATGTGGAGAAAGTGCGTGAAGCGACCGAGCTGGCCAAGGCCAAGCGTCCCGACCTCATCATCGACGGCCCGCTGCAGTACGATGCGGCCATCATGGAGAACGTCGCCAAGTCCAAGGCACCGAACTCCCCGGTTGCCGGCAAGGCCACCGTGTTCGTGTTCCCGGATCTGAACACCGGCAACACCACCTACAAGGCGGTACAGCGCTCCGCCGAGCTGGTCTCCATCGGCCCCATGCTGCAAGGCATGCGCAAGCCGGTCAACGACCTCTCCCGTGGCGCCCTGGTGGACGACATCGTCTACACCATCGCCCTGACCGGCATCCAGGCAGCCCAGGCCGAGTAATCGACCCGCAGTCCGATGCAATGAAAAACCCGCCGAGAGGCGGGTTTTTTTATGGCTCGCGCCCAGAAATGTTGATCCGCAAGATCAGATCGGGATCCCGTCCGGATCCACGGACAGATCCGCGTTCCGCCCTTGGCAAGGCACGAGGGATAAGCAAACGCTCACACCCTCGCCAGGGGATTGCACAAATGCGATCCAGCCAGGATCAAATTGAAATATCCCTTTAAGATCATGAGACTAACGCCAGACACACCGCTAATCTACAGAGTTTTCCACAGCTTTTGTGGATAGTTTACCGATCATTTGAAAGAAAATGACAGGTGAAGGCCCTCCCTTCCCCCTTCTCTTTCACCCCCTCGATAGCCCCCTGATGCTGTGGCCTGCATCCCTACCGGCCCCCCACTTGCCCGCAACGCTGCCAGACACGAAAAAGGGCTCCGAAGAGCCCTTGAACAGCTATTTTCACATCCGGCCACATCAGGGACGCAGGGATTTGTCCGCCCGGGAGATGCCGCAGACACCGGAGCGCACCACTTCGATGATCTCGTTGGTCTGGGCAGCCGTCTTGATGAAGGCGTCCAGCTTTTCGCTGGTCCCGACGAGCTGCACCGTGTAGAGCTCGGGGGTGACGTCGACGATCTGGCCACGGAAGATGTCCGCCAGCCGCTTCAGTTCGTCACGGGCACCACCGGCGGCGCGCGCCTTGACCAGCGCGATCTCCCGCTCGATGTGCTCACCCTCGCTCAGGTCACACACCTTGAGCACGTCCACCAGCTTGTGCAGCTGCTTCTGGATCTGCTCCAGCACCCGCTCATCCCCCATGGTGACGATAGTCATGCGGGACAGGGTGGGATCCTCGGTAGGGGCCACCGTCAGGGTCTCGATGTTGTAGCCGCGCTGGGAGAAGAGGCCCACCACACGGCTCAGGGCACCGGATTCGTTCTCCAGCAGAACGGAAATTATATGTCTCATCAGGTTCTCTCCGTCTTGCTCAGCCACATCTCGTCCATGGCGCCAAATTTGATCTGCATCGGATAGACGTGCTCGTCCGGATCGACCGAGATGTCCATGAACACCAGTCTGTCCTTCATGGCAAAGGCCTTCTCCATGGCGCTCTCCAGCTCCGCCGGATCGCTCACCGCGATGCCGACGTGGCCATAGGCTTCCGCCAGCTTGACGAAGTCAGGCAGGGATTCCATGTAGGAGTGGCTGTGGCGGCCACCGTAGAACATCTTCTGCCACTGCTTGACCATGCCCAGCGCACGGTTGTTGATGGAGATGATCTTGATGGGCACCCCGTACTGCATGCAGGTAGAGAGCTCCTGGATGTTCATCTGCACCGAGCCGTCGCCGGTGACGCAGCAGACCACGGCTTCCGGGTTGGCAAACTGGGCGCCCATGGCGGCGGGAATGCCAAAGCCCATGGTGCCGAGACCGCCGGAGTTGATCCACTGGCGCGGTTTGGCAAACGGGTAGTAGAGGGCGGCAAACATCTGGTGCTGACCCACGTCGGAGGCGACGAACGCCTCCCCCTTGGTCACCTTGTAGAGAGTCTCGATGACCTGCTGCGGCTTGATCAGGGTGGGATGGGTCTCGTAGGCCAGGCAGTTGCGGGAGCGCCACTGGTTGATCTGCTCCCACCAGTCCGCCAGCGCCTGCTTGTCGTTGTCAAAGCCGCACTCGCGGATCACTTCCAGCATCTGTTCCAGCACGGTTTCCACCGAGCCGACGATGGGCACATGGGCCTGTACCGTCTTGGAGATGGAGGTGGGGTCGATGTCGATGTGGACTATGGTAGCGTTGGGGCAGAACTTGGCTACGTTGTTGGTCACGCGATCATCGAAGCGGGCACCCACTGCGAAGATGAGATCCGCGTTGTGCATGCTCTTGTTCGCTTCGAAGGTACCGTGCATCCCCAACATACCGATAAACTGCGGATGGGTGCCGGAGAAGGCGCCCAGCCCCATGAGCGTGGTAGTCACCGGCAGGTTCAGCAGCTCCGCCAGCTTGGTCACCAGGTGATCCGCATTGGCGTTGATGGCGCCGCCACCCACGTACATGACCGGGCGACTCGCCTCGGTCAGCAGCTTGGCAGCCCGCTTGATCTGGCCCTTGTGTCCGGCCTTGGTCGGATTGTAGGAGCGCAGGGAAACGGACTCGGGATACTGATAGGGGAACTTCTCTTTCGGATTCTGCACGTCTTTGGGCAGATCCACCACCACGGGCCCCGGGCGGCCACTAGCGGCAATGTAATAGGCCTTCTTGATGGCCTCGGGAATGTCGCTGGCTTTCTTGCACAGGAAGCTGTGCTTCACCACCGGGCGGGAGATGCCGATCATGTCGGTCTCCTGGAACGCATCCTCCCCGATCATGCTGGTCGGCACCTGGCCGGACAGGATCACCAGGGGAATGGAATCCATGTAGGCGGTGGCGATCCCCGTGATGCAGTTGGTGGCGCCGGGACCCGAGGTCACCAGCACAGTGCCCACCTTGCCGGTGGAGCGGGCGTAACCGTCCGCCATGTGCACTGCGGCCTGCTCATGCCGCACCAGGACATGCTCCATCTTGCCGTTTTCGAAGAGAGCGTCATAGATGTCGAGCACTGAGCCACCAGGGTAGCCGAAAACGTGTTCCACTCCCTGATCTTCCAGCGCTCTAACCACCATCTGGGCGCCTGATAACATCTCCATGATAAAGCCCTCCAGGCTTTGCTCCGTTAAGCGAAAGCTATCGACAGTCCGCTGCTTCCCGGCAGCGCCGATCCGAGTCTTGTTGTTGTCTGCAGGCAGATCAGGCGAGTTCGGAGCCGTCGATAGTAGAAAAATAGGGGTTTTCCATCATTCACCCGAAAAGCGGGTGAAAAACCAACTTAACCCGCCCGTGAACGCTTGTCCACGGCTTTGTCTGGCCATAACAGTCATAAATTTCAAACAGCTATTAACATTCAGTGACTTGGCCACCAGACGGGCAACAAAGAGGGGCCCTGGGGGGAACAACCAGCGGATCATGCTGCCCGCGTCGGTCAGGAACAAAATAAACGGCCCACCCCGAGGGGGTGGGCCGTCAAAAACTGGCTGGTTTCACTGCTCGTCTTCGGGTTCTGCCAGCCAGATCTGCTGATCCGGATCCGTCTCTTCGCAGACCGAAATGCTGACACCCATGTCGAGCAGCTCATGCAGGGTGAGATTGTCTGCCAGAGTCATGGTGTCGCCGTTTTCATTGGTAAAGCGCATGGTGTCCGTCCTCTCCGTGGTGGGATCGACTCAGTTTAGTCAAAGGCGCTGAGTTGGGATAACCAGGGACGCTCCTGGCCGGTGCGGCTGGCAAGCTCCCCCAGGCTGTCACACACCTCCTCCGGAAAGAGAGTCCTGCCCCAGAGGCGGCGGGAGAGCGCCCCCACCTCCTCCCCGGCCCCGGCCAGCAACCAGTCGGCCAGCTCTCCTGCCACATCGGGATAGCGTACCCTGCCAGGAGAAGGGGCCTCCAGCCAGCTTCGCACCGCATTGGCATCCAGGCTGTCCATCAACTGGGCCAGCCCCATCAGTTCCAGGGTCCTGCCGTTGGTCAACTGCTCGAACTGGCCACCCAGGGGTTTGACCAGCAGCTTCTTGCCAAGGGAGAGCGCCTCGGAGGCAAGCTCGAATCCCGCATTGCTGATGACCCCGCGACAACCGGCCAGCGCCAGCTTGAACCCCTCTCTGGCCTGAGGTTCAAAGCGGATGTTGCGCCACTCGCTACGCTTGCGCACCTCGGGATGGAAGCAGATGAACGACTGCGTGCTGAAACGCGACAACAGGGCCGCGATCGTCTCTGTCTGCTCGAATGGCAGATAGACCAGGATCTGCTGGTTGTCCGGCACCGGCTCAAGGGGATCGACGATGGGAGGCAGCAGGGGCTGGCCGAAATGGAACCAGTGCAGCCCCAGGGACTGGCGTACCGGCGCAAAATGGCGCATCAGCTGACGGTTGAAGCCGCTCTCCCCCCAGCGCGGGATCGGCCAGTCGAAGCTCGCCTGATGGCTGATGGTGAGGCTGGGTTTGCCCCAGCGGCGAGCTGCATGGGCACTGAGCGGCTCGAAGTCGCTGATGACCAGATCGTACTCGCGACAATCGAGGGCACGCAGATCTTGCCAGAAACGCAGGGGAGAGAGTCCCTTGAGGGTGCGCCAGCCCGAGATGCGCCCCTGATGGCTGGCGAAAGTGATACCGGGGAAGGTGCGATAATCCCCGAACTCCCCCATCTCGAAGTAGCCGTCGGCGGCGCGCCCGCTGAACAGATAGTCCACCGCCACGCCCCTGCTCTTCAATGCGCGCGCCAGGGTCCGGCTACGACTGATGTGGCCGTTGCCGGTCCCCTGAACGCCGAACAGTATCCTCATCCCTGGCTCCAACCCAGCGCCCAGAGGGCGCAACCACCGCCAAGCAGCGCCCCGGCCACCAGATCACTCAGATAATGTACCCCGAGCAGCAGGCGGGACGCCCCCACCAGCGCGGCCCAGACAAACAGCAGCGGTGCCCAGAGCGGGAAACTGGCGGCCACTACGGTCGCCATCAGAAAGGCGGCCGCAGTATGGCCAGAGGGCAGGCTGTAACGATCCGACGGGGTGATGAAGACAGGCAGCCCTGCCGGGCGCTGGCGTTTGAGGGCATTCTTGAGCAGCAGGTAGAGCGGCAACTCGAGGGCAAACGCCCAGAGCGCCACCCTGACCGCCTCCTGCCCGGCGCTCCCCTGCCACCAGAGCAGGCAGGCCGCCACGGCATAGAGGGGGCCGTCACCGGTACGGGAGACAAGCCGGCTTATCCTGGCCTGCGGCTGATTGTAGGGGTGGAGCAGGCAGACACGGCACACCCGCAGGTCCCATTGCTGGATCTTGTTCATCACGGCCCTCCCTTGCATCCTGAGTGCAGACTAGGAGGGCGGCATGACACTTCGTTGACGCCCAGATAACAGATTGATGAAAAAAAGGCCCAGGGGCCCTTTTTCATCCGTCATCCCGAAAAAGTCAGTTCAGGGCACCGCGCAGGCCGTTTTCCATCAGGCGGCAGTTGTGGGCCGCGAGGCGGCTCATGAAGTGCTCGTCCACCGTCAGACCAAACACCTGTTCGTAGAGATCCTTCATCACGAACGGCTGCCACATCATGCTGAGGAAGGAGATCTTCAGCATCTCGGGGTCCAGGGTGTCCGCCAGCTGGCCGTTGGAACGCATGGATTCGAGCAGGGCATCGAACTGGGGAAGTTGGCGATCCAGCAGGCGGCTCAGAACAAAATCACGCCCCGGGCTCTTTTCAGTGGACAATGCGCTGGAGATGGCGGAGGTCAGCTCGCTGTTGGGCGCCATCACCTGATAGTAGGTATTGAGCAGATCGGTCAGGCTGCGGTTGCTGCTCTCGTCGTGCCAGACTTGCTCGAGGGGCTCGGCCACATCCCCCAGCACCGCCTTGTAGAGGCCTTCCTTGCTGCCGAAGTAGTAGTGGATCATCGCCAGATTGGAGCCTGCCAGCTCGGCAATCTCGCGGGTCGTCACCTTGCTGTAGGGGGTGTTGAGAAAACGTTCGCGTGCGGCGGCAAGCAGCTTGTCACGAATGTCGGAACGTCCGACTGGACGGCCAGGTCTGCGTTTTTCCATGGAATACCTCAGATAATTCAGCAAGGGCTGATAAGTCGATCTGATTGTGCGGGTGATCGAGTACAGCAGGAATGACCAGATAATCAGGCATGAACCGAATATGGGACAAGAGAATTTGCACTCCTTTACAATCCGATTAAATAAACCAGTGGATTGAACCTGTCCATTCCGGTTGACACAGCATAAAAATCTCGTTATTGGTAGTAGCGTTATCGACTGGAAGGATTGAGACATCATGCGTATTGCCGCTCCGCTACTACTGCTCTCCCTAATCGCGACTCCTCGCGCGGGATCCTTGTAGCCGGGCTAAGGCATAGCCGGAATTTACAGAAACCCGTGCACCCCGCACGGGTTTTTTTATGCCATGCAGGATGCACGCAGCGAACTTAGGAAGAGGGAAGTCACATGTCAGATCGGGTCATCATATTCGACACCACCTTGCGTGATGGTGAGCAGGCGCTGTCGGCCAGCTTGACGGTCAAGGAGAAGCTGCAGATCGCCCAGGCGCTGGAGCGGCTCGGTGTCGATATCATGGAAGTGGGTTTCCCCGTCTCCTCCCCCGGCGATTTTCAATCGGTTCAGACCATCGCCCGCCACATCAAGAACAGCCGGGTCTGCGCCCTGGCTCGCGCCCTGCAAAAAGACATCGATGCCGCCGGCGAAGCCTTGAAAGTGGCAGAGGCGTTTCGCATCCATACCTTCATCTCCACCTCCTCCATCCACGTGGAGAGCAAGCTGAAAAAGAGCTTCGAAGACGTGCTGGAGATGGGGGTCGGCGCCATCAAGCACGCCTTGCGCTACACCGATGACGTGGAGTTCTCCTGCGAAGATGCGGGCCGCACCCCGATAGACAACCTGTGCCGCATGGTGGAAGCCGCCATCAAGGCCGGCGCCCGCACCATCAATATCCCGGATACCGTGGGCTACACGGTGCCGACCGAATTTTCCGGCATCATCCACACCCTGTTCAACCGGGTACCCAACATCGACAAGGCCATCATCTCGGTGCACTGCCACGACGATCTGGGCCTCTCGGTGGCCAACTCCATCAGTGCCGTGCAGATGGGGGCCCGCCAGATCGAGTGCACCATCAACGGCATCGGCGAGCGTGCTGGCAACTGCTCCCTGGAAGAGGTCGCGATGATCCTGAAAACCCGCGCCGACCTGCTCGGGGTACACACCAACATCCGCCACAGCGAGATCCATCGGACCAGCACCCTCGTCAGTCAAATCTGCAATATGCCGGTGCAGCCCAACAAGGCCATCGTCGGCGCCAACGCCTTCTCCCACAGCTCAGGCATCCATCAGGATGGCGTGCTCAAGGCGAAGAACACCTATGAAATCATCACCCCCGAGAGCATCGGTCTCACCCAGAACAACCTCAACATGACCTCCCGCTCCGGCCGCCACGTCATCAAGCACCGGATGGAGTCCATGGGCTACGCCGAGAGCAGCTACGACCTCGACGATCTCTACGCCAAGTTCCTCACCCTGGCCGACAAGAAGGGCCAGGTGTTCGACTACGACCTGGAGGCCCTCGCCTTCTTCAGCCAGATCCACGAGGAGCCCGAGCACTTCAAGCTGGAGTACCTCGGCGTGCAGAGCGGCAGCTCGGTGCTCGCCACCGCCTCGGTCAAGCTCAAGGTAGGCCAGGATCTGGTGTGCGAGGCCGCCACCGGCAACGGCCCTGTGGACGCGGTCTACCAGTGCATCAACCGCATCACCGGCTACGAGATCCGCATCGACAAATACGAACTCAAGGGCAAGGGCGAGGGCAAGAACGCCCTCGGCCAGGTGGACATCGTCGCCGAGTACAAGGGGCGCAAGTTCCACGGCATGGGGCTGGCCACCGACATCATCGAATCCTCGGCCCAGGCCCTGGTCCACGTGATCAACAGTATCTGGCGCGCGGATCAGGTGGCCGAGCAGATGGAGCGCAACCACACCATCAAATCGGAAACAGTCTGAGCCCGCCGCCGGACAAGATGACAGCATGACATGGGGAGGACCGGGGCCAGGGCAGTGGCCCGGACCGGCCTCCCGGATGAAACGGAATCACACTATCAAGACGGAGAGAGTATGAGCAGTTATCGGATCGCAGTATTGCCGGGTGACGGCATTGGCCCGGAAGTGATGGCAGAGGCCATCAAGGTACTGGAAAAGGTGCAGACCAAATTCGGCTTCTCCCTCGACTATGACCGTCACGACGTCGGCGGCATCGCCATCGACAACCACGGCACACCGCTGCCCCAGAGCACGATCAAAGGCTGCGAAGCGGCCGATGCGGTGCTGTTCGGATCGGTAGGTGGCCCCAAGTGGGAACACCTGCCGCCCAACGATCAGCCGGAACGCGGTGCCCTGCTGCCCCTGCGTGCCCACTTCAAACTGTTCTGCAACCTGCGCCCGGCCCGCATCTACACCGGTCTGGAGCAGTTCTCCCCGCTGCGTGCCGACATCTCCGATCGCGGTTTTGACATCGCCTGCGTGCGCGAGCTGACCGGCGGCATCTATTTCGGCCAGCCCAAGGGGCGCGAGGGGGAAGGCGCCACCGAGAAGGCCTTCGACACCGAGGTGTACCACCGCTTCGAGATCGAGCGCATCGCCAAGATAGCGTTTGAATCGGCCCGGGTGCGCAAGGCCAGGGTCACCTCCATCGACAAGGCCAACGTGCTCGCCTCCTCCATCCTGTGGCGCGAGGTGGTGACCGAGGTCGCCAAGTCCTACCCGGATGTGGCCCTGAACCACATGTACATCGACAACGCCACCATGCAGCTCATCAAGGATCCGTCCCAGTTCGACGTGCTGCTCTGCTCCAACCTGTTCGGTGACATCCTCTCCGACGAGTGCGCCATGATCACCGGCTCCATGGGCCTGCTCCCCTCCGCCAGCCTCAACGAATCCGGCTTCGGTCTGTTCGAGCCGGCCGGTGGCTCGGCCCCGGATATCGCCGGCAAGGGGATTGCGAATCCCATCGCCCAGATCCTCTCCGCCGCCCTGATGCTGCGTTACAGTCTCGGCCAGGAAGCCGCCGCCCAGGCCATCGAGCAGGCTGTGGCCCAGACCCTGGCAGAAGGCTATTTCACCGCCGACCTGCATCAGGCCAGCGCCACGCACCCGGTGCAGAGCACGGCCGACATGGGCAGCCAGATCGCCGCGCGCATCTGATCCCACGGCATCGATAACAAGGAAACCGAGCAATGTCCAAGACCCTCTATCAGAAAGTGTTCGACGCCCACGTGGTGCGGGAAGTGGAAGGGGAAACCCCTCTCATCTACATCGACCGTCATCTGGTGCATGAAGTGACCAGCCCCCAGGCATTCGACGGCCTGCGCGCCATGAACCGCCAGCTGCGTCGCCCGGATCTGACCTGGGCCACCATGGATCACAACGTCTCCACCACCACCAAGGACATCGCCGCCTCCGGCGAGATGGCCCGCATCCAGATGGAAACGCTCGCCGCCAACTGCCAGGCGTTCGGGGTTCGTCTCTATGACTTGAACCACAAGTACCAGGGTATCGTCCACGTGATGGGCCCGGAGCTCGGCATCACATTGCCCGGCACCACCATCGTCTGCGGTGACTCCCACACCGCCACCCACGGCGCCTTCGGGTCGCTCGCGTTCGGTATCGGCACCTCCGAAGTGGAACACGTGATGGCCACCCAGACCCTGAAACAGGGCCGCGCCAGGACCATGCGTATCTCTGTCAACGGCAAGCTGGCCGCAGGCATCAGCGCCAAAGACGTGGTGCTCGCCATCATCGGCAAGGTGGGTCATGCAGGCGGGACCGGCTACGTGGTGGAGTTCGCCGGTGAAGCCATCGAGGGGCTCACCATGGAAGGGCGCATGACGGTGTGCAACATGGCCATCGAGCTCGGCGCCAAAGCGGGTATGATTGCCCCCGACCAGACCACCATCGACTACATCCGTGGCAAGGAGTTCGCTCCCAAGGGGGAAGCGCTGGAACAGGCCATCGCCTACTGGCTGACCCTCAAAAGCGACGAAGGTGCCCACTTCGACGCCGAAGTGGTGCTCGACGCCGCCGACATCGCCCCGCAGGTCACCTGGGGCACCAACCCGGGCCAGGTCATTGCCGTCAATGAGCCCATCCCTGCACCGGAATCCTTCGCCGATCCGGTGGAGCAGCAGTCCGCCCGCAAGGCCCTCGCCTACATGGACCTGCAACCGGGCCAGAAGCTCTCCGACGTGGCCATCGACAAGGTGTTCATCGGTTCGTGCACCAACAGCCGCATCGAGGATCTGCGCGCTGCCGCCGCCATCGCCCGTGGCCGCAAGGTCGCCGCAGGGGTACAGGCCCTGGTGGTGCCGGGCTCCGAGCAGGTGAAGGCCCAGGCCGAGGCCGAGGGGCTGGACAAGATCTTCATCGAGGCAGGCTTTGAGTGGCGTTTGCCCGGCTGCTCCATGTGTCTGGCCATGAACAACGACCGGCTGCAACCGGGGGAGCGCTGCGCATCCACCAGCAACCGCAACTTCGAGGGGCGTCAGGGTCGTGCCGGTCGCACCCACCTGGTGAGCCCGGCCATGGCCGCCGCCGCCGCCATCACCGGCCACTTCGCCGACATTCGCGCGCTGTAACGACAAGGAGAACATGATGACAGGTTTCAAACAGCATAAAGGGATCGTCGTTCCCCTCGACAGCGCCAACGTCGACACCGACGCCATCATTCCCAAGCAGTTTCTGCAGAAGGTGAACCGCATCGGCTTTGGCAAGCACCTGTTCCACGACTGGCGCTTCCTGGACGATGCAGGGGAACAGCCCAACCCGGAGTTCGTACTGAACAAACCGCAATTCGCTGGTGCCAGCATCCTGCTGGCCCGCGAGAACTTCGGCTGCGGCTCGAGTCGCGAGCACGCCCCCTGGGCGCTGGCGGACTACGGCTTCAAGACCATGATCGCCCCGAGCTTTGCCGACATCTTCTACGGCAACGCCATCAACAACGGCATGGTGCCGGTTCGTCTGAAAGAGGAGGAGGTCGACGCCCTGTTCCAGCTGGTCGCCGCCCAGCCGGGCATCGAGATCGAAGTGGATCTGGAGGCTAACCAGGTGCGTGCAGGCAGCCTCACGTTCGGCTTCGAAATCGACGAGTTCCGTCGCTACTGTCTGCTCAACGGGCTGGATGCCATCGGTCTGACCCTGCAGCACGAGGCCGCCATCAGCGCCTTCGAGGCGAAGCAGCCAAGCTGGATTTGACGAGCCAGCGACAAGAAAGCGAGTAGAATCAACAGGGAGCCGAGGCTCCCTGTTTTATTGTCGGGTCGCTGTACAAAGCCCGCCACCTCTGCATGTCCGACAGGAGACACCTATGTCCGCAAGGGGCGCCCTTTCATTGCTCTGCCTGCTGCTCAGCCTCCCGGCCCTGGGCGGGCAGACCTCTTTCACCAACAGTGGCGGTCAGCTCAACGTCGGCTGGCAGGACAGGGAGGGCAAGGCGCAGCAGCTCAGCTACCGGCTGGAGGCGGGCAAGCTGCCCCCTCTCATCGCTTACCGTCCGGCCAGGATGCAGGAAGACGTACTGCAAAGCCTGCTGCAACAGGCCCCCCTGGCGTTCCCCGAGGTGCAGTTCTCCCTCGTTCGCCCCGCCATGAGCCTCAGCATCAAGAGCCGCAACGCCGACAAGGCGCGGGAAGCCTCCCAATGGGTCAAGCCCGAGCAGGCCAAACTGGAGGCCGCCTGGCTCACGCTGCACTACTTCCAGCCCTTCACTGCCCCCGACGGCGCTCCCGCCATCAAGCAGGATCATGTGCGCATCGCCCTGGAGAGCCGGGACGAACTGGCCCCGTTGATGGAGCAGCTCAAGCAGGAAGGGGCCACCGAGACCGAGGCGCGCCAGAAGACGGTGGCCCACATGCTCGACTTCATCCAGGCCATCCCCTATCAACTGCTCGACAGCCAGTCGGGCCGCTCTGGCAAGGGGTTTCTGAGCCCGCGCCAGGTGCTGGAGCAGAACCGGGGGGATTGCGACAGCAAGGTGACCCTGATGGCCGCCCTGCTGGCCCAGGGGTATCCCGATCTCAAGCAGGCCATGGTGTTCGTGCCGGGACACGCCCTGCTGGGGGTGGCCTTGCCAGCCAAACCGGGGGAAGCCACCTTGAGCCGGGCGGGGGAGACCTACCTCCTGATGGAGCCGACCGGCCCGGCCCAGCTGCCCATGGGCCAGCTCGCGCCCACCAGCAAAACGCTGGTCGACAGCGGCCAGTTGAGCGTACAGCCGGTGCAGGATGAGGGGAAATGAGACAGGCCAGCCCATGGCTGGCCTGTCTCGAGGAGGACGGGCGCCCGGGTCTCAGGTGAGGGAGAGAAACTCCAGCGCCAGCAGGAGACCGTCTTCTTCCTCCAGCACCCGCACGATGCGAGCCTGGGCCTCGAAGGGAGGCAGAAGATTGCTGCTGGTCGCCAGGCTCACCCGGATGGGCTGGGCCAGATCGAACTCGTGCTTGTTCACCTCGACGCCCATGCCGTTGGCGCTGAGATCCCGGCAGACCCCCTCCAGCACCTGCTGATGCTGGAACAGGGTGACGGGGGCATTGATGACCATGCGCTGGAAGGCACGTCTTTCCTTGGTGCTGGTGATCACTGGGGACTTCCTCCTTGGTGGTGGCTCGCACGATGCGGCCCGTGAAACATAGTGCTGGCCTCCCCCCAGGAACGCCAATACAATGCGATGCGTTGCTCAAACGGGGTGCGGTTTACCGCTGAGATTATACCCGTGAACCTGATCCAGATAATGCTGGCGGAGGAATTTGAGGCATGGCGCGCGTTTTTTGTGCCCTCATCCGCCGGCGCTCACCACACGCGAGGTGCCATTGATGAGCACCCCGACATCCACAGGAGTGCCATTGATGAAGACCCTGCTGCTGATCGCCACCAGCCTGCTCTCTGCCCAGGCGTTTGCCGCCGACACCCTCACCGTCTACACCTACGGCTCCTTCGCCGCCGAATGGGGGCCGGGTCCCAAGATCAAGCAGGCCTTCGAGAAGGAGTGCGGCTGCACCCTCAATCTGGTGCCCCTCGAGGATGGCGTCGCCATCCTCAACCGACTGCGGCTGGAAGGCCAGCACAGCAAGGCCGACATGGTGCTGGGGCTGGACGATGCCCTCATCAGCGAGGCCAAGCAGAGCGGCCTGTTCGCCCCCCATTCCACCAGGCTCGATGGTCTCAAGGTACCGGGTGGCTGGCAAGACGACACCTTTGTCCCCTATGACTACGGCTACTTCGCCTTCGTCTATGACAGCAACAAGCTCAAGCAGCCCCCCAAGAGCCTGAAGGAGCTGGTGGCGCGCCCCGATATCAAGGTGATCTATCAGGATCCCCGCACCTCCACCCCGGGTCAGGGCCTGATGCTCTGGATGAAGTCGGTCTACGGGGATGAGGCACCGACCGCCTGGGCGCAACTGGCCAAAAAGACGGTCACCGTCACCAAGGGGTGGTCAGAGGCCTACGGCATGTTCCTCGACGGCGAGGCGGACATGGTGCTCTCCTACACCACCTCCCCCGCCTATCACCTGATTGCCGAGAGCAAACCCCAGTACCGGGCGGCCGCGTTCGAGGAGGGTCACTACCGCCAGGTGGAAGTAGCGGCCAAGCTCAAGGGCGCCACACAGGGCAAACTGGCTGACCAGTTCCTGCAATTCATGGTGAGCCCCGCCTTCCAGAACGAGATCCCCGGCGGCAACTGGATGTATCCGGTGACAGACGTGGTGCTGCCCAAGGGGTTCGAACAGATGATCACCGTAGCTAAGCCGCTCACCTTCAGCGCTGACGAGGTGGCCGCCAACCGCAAGGGGTGGATCCGCGAATGGCTGCAAGCCGTCACCCAGTGAGTTCAGGTCGTCGCACCCTCTGGTGGCTGCCCGGCAGTGCAGCTACCCTGGTCATCCTGCTGCTCTCCATTGGGCCGCTGGTCGCCCTGTTGTGGCAGGCGGGGGCCCTCTCCCCCCGCGCCCTGCTAGGCGATCCCTACCTGCGCCACGTGCTGGGTTTCAGCCTCTGGCAGGCACTGCTCTCCACCCTGCTGAGCCTGGGGCTTGCCATCCCGGTGGCCAGAGCCCTGGCGCGACGCCGTTTCACCGGACGCCGCCTGCTGCTCAAGCTGTTCGGCCTCTCCCTGGTGCTGCCGGTCATCATCGCCATCTTCGGCATGGTGGCGGTGCACGGTCGCCAGGGCTGGCTGCCGCAACTGCTGCACGGCCTGGGCCTGGACCCCGGCAACTACCTCTATGGCCTGTTCGGTATCCTGCTGGCCCATGTCTTCTTCAACATGCCGCTGGCCGCCCGTCTCATTCTGCAGAGCATAGAGAGCATCCCCGAGTCCTCCTGGCGCCTCGCCAGCCAGCTCGGCATGCGCTCCTCCCACATCTTCCGGCTGCTGGAGTGGCCGCTCATCCGCGGCATCTTGCCGGGGCTCGCCAGCCTCATCTTCATGCTCTGCTTCACCAGCTTCACCACAGTGCTGGCGCTCGGGGGCGGCCCCAAGTCCACCACACTGGAGGTGGCTGTCTACCAGGCGCTGCGCTTTGACTTCGATCTCGCCACCGCTGGCGGGCTCGCCCTGGTGCAACTGTTGCTGACCCTGGCCCTGCTCCTGCTGCAACACAAGCTGCAGACCACCCCGGCCAGTCGCCTCACCAGCCGTCGCCCCTGCCTGCGTCCCGACAGACACCAGAAGGGCAGCGCTCTGGTGGATGGCCTGGCCCTGACCATGGGGCTCGCCATCTTCCTGCCGCCCCTGCTGGCCATCGTGGTCGCCGGGTTCAACCCCGGTCTGCTGGCGGCGCTCGGCTCACCCCGGCTGTGGCAGGCAGGGGGGCAGTCCCTGGGCATAGCCCTGGCGGCGGGCTCCCTGGCCACTTTGCTCGGCGCCGGGCTGCTGCTCACCAGCCGCCACCTGAGGGTGCGGGATCGCAAACGGCGGGCCGCCGCCCTGTGGGAGGCCAGCGGTTCCATGATCCTGATGATCCCGGCGGTGGTGCTCTCCACCGGCCTCTTCATCCTGTTCATGCCCTTCACCGACGTCTTTGCCCTGGGCCCCTGGCTGGTGGTGCTGGTCAACGCCCTGATGGCGCTGCCCTATGTGCTGCGCACCCTCTCGGCCCCCATGCAACTGGTGGTGCGCCAGTACGATCGGCTGGCGGACAGCCTGGGGGTGCGCGGCCTGCATCGCCTGCGCCTGGTGGAGTGGCCCCTGCTGCGCCGCCCGCTGGCCCTGGCCATGGCTCTCTCGATGATATTGTCCCTCGGGGATCTCGGGGCCATCGCCATGTTCGGCAGCCAGACCCTCACCACCCTGCCCTGGCTGCTCTATCAGCAGCTCGGTAGCTACCGGCTGACCGAGGCGGCCGCCACCGCCCTGCTGCTGCTCACCCTCTGCTTCTCCCTGTTCTGGCTGGTGGAGCGGGGACTGGGAGGCAGACATGTGGATCACTGATCCCCGGCGGCATTGCCGCCCCCCAGCCCCCAGGATCCGGCCGGGCACGCCCCTGGGGCGCCCCTTGGGGCAGTCACTCACGCTGCCTTTCATCAATTTTTCTTACTTGTTGTTCTATAAAACGACATTCAGGAGCCAAACATGCTGGTAATTGAGGAACTTGTCACCAGTTATCCCGACTGGCAGGTGACCTTCAGTGCGACCTTGCCCAAGGGGGAGATCACCGCCCTCATCGGTCCGAGCGGCGCCGGCAAGTCCACCCTGCTCGGCATGATCGCGGGCTTCGTGCCGGTGGAGTCGGGCACCCTCACCTTCGACGGCCAGGATCTGCTGTCACTGGGCCCCGCCGAGCGCCCGGTCACCACCCTGTTCCAGGATCACAACCTCTTCCTGCACCTGTCGGTGTTCGACAACATCGCCATCGGCCTGCATCCCGGCCTGCGCTTGAATCCGGCCCAGAAAAGGCTGGTGCAGGAGGCCGCTGACAAGGTGGGCCTGGGGGAGATGCTGACGCGCCTGCCGGAGCAGCTCTCCGGCGGCCAGCAGCAGCGGGTGGGGCTGGCCCGCGCCCTGGTGCGGGGCAGGCCGCTGCTGCTGCTGGACGAGCCCTTCTCGGCCCTCGATCCGGCCCTGCGGCGGGAGATGCTGGCGGAGGTCGCCCGCCTCGCCTGCGAGCAGGGCATCACCGTGCTGATGGTCTCTCACAACCCCGAGGATGCCCAGCTCATCGCCGATCAGGTGCTCTTCATCGACGCGGGACGCATCGCCTTGCAGGGCAAGCCGGATATTCTGCACAGCAGCGATCACCCGGGGCTGCTGCGCTACCTGGGCCGCGCTCTGGCGCCACAGTGAAGGGCTGACAAGCTGATGGTCTCTCCCTGTCGTTCCCAGGACTATGCCCAGCTCATCGCCGATCAGGTGCTTTTCATCGACGCAGGGCGCATCGCCTTGCAGGGCAAGCCGGATATCCTGCACAGCAGCGATCACCCCGGGCTGCTGCGCTACCTGGGCCGACCGAGAGAGGCATGAGATAGGCGGGATCAAAAAAGGGGAAGCCGTCCGGCTTCCCCTTTCTCATGCAGAGATCCCGTCAAATCAGAGATTTTCCTCGGCGAACGAAGCCAGCCTGCTGCGCACCACCCCGTTCAGGAAGATGTTGGCACTGCCGTCGAAGTCCTTGAACCGCTCGACGATGTAGGTCAGACCCGAGGTCACCGGGCTCAGGTAGTTGGAGTCGATCTGAGCCAGGTTGCCGGAGCAGACGATCTTGGTCCCCTCCCCGCAGCGGGTGATGATGGTCTTGATCTGGGACGCGGTCAGGTTCTGGCACTCGTCCAGCAGCACGAAGGTGTTCTGGATGCTGCGCCCGCGCATGAAGTTGACCGATTTGAACTGGATATTGGCCTTCTCCATGATGTAGCTGAGCGACCCGCTCATGTTCTCGTCCTGCTTGTGCAGCACCTCCAGGGTGTCGGTCACCGCCGCCAGCCAGGGCATCATCTTCTCCTCCTCGGTGCCGGGCAGGAAGCCGATGCTCTCGGCAATTTCCGGGGTATTGCGGGTGACGATCACCTTCTCGTAGATCCCCTTCTCGATCACCAGCTCCAGCGCCGCCGCCATGGCGAGCAGGGTCTTGCCGCAGCCCGCCGGGCCGGTCAGGATCACCAGGTCGATGTGCGGATCCAGCAGGGCATCCAGCGCCATGCCCTGATAGACGTTCTTGGGATGCACCCCCCAGGCCTTGCGAGACATCAGCCGCTCGCGGCCGAGATCTTTCAGGCGGATCTTGTTGCCGTCGTGGCTCAGCACCCGCGCTGCAAAGAAGTTCTCCTCGTCCAGGAGGTACTGGTTGACGTGGACTCCCTCCAGCAGGTTGGCATCGATGACGTGGACCGTATCGCGGCCATGGGTTTCGCTGTCGCACTCGCCGACCCGCTCCCAGAAACTGCCGGGCACCACCTGGAAGCCCTTGGCGAGCAGACGGATGTCGTCGATGAGCTGGTCGCTGCGGTAATCCTCCACATGGGCAAGACCTGCTCCCTTGGCCTTGAGGCGCATGTTGATGTCTTTGGTGACCAGCACCACCTGACGCTTCATCTCGTGCTTTTGCAGGTAGAGGGCGGCGTTGATGATGCGGTTGTCCGCCTCCTTGTCGGTGAACACCTCGGCATCCTGGGGCAGATGGTGATCGCTGAAGATGGAGATACGGCCGCTCGCCTCGCCGGCCAGTGCCACTCCTTGCACTATCTGCTCCGGAGTCGCATCGCGGAAGACATCTTCCAGGGCACGGATGGCGATGCGGGCATCACGGCTGACGTCCTTCTGGCGATCCTTGATGTTGTCGAGCTCTTCGAGCACCGTCATGGGGATGAGCACGTCGTGCTCTTTGAAGGAGTAGATGGCGAGGGGTTCGTGAAGCAGAACGTTGGTATCCAGGATAAACAGCTTTCGGTCCGTGTTGTCCATAAGCATCCTCCTTGGCACTGAAGGTGCCACGTGTGTGAATCTCAGATGTCATTGAAACCACACGGCCGTGACAGTTTTATTACCCTCAACGCTACGCCCGAATTTACCGGTGCGCAACAAATCGCTGCCATCATGGGCGTCGTTCGAACATAAAATCAGCAACGAAAAGGCCGGCATGTTGCCGGCCTTTGGTGGCAATCAGCACCTCAACCGCACTTGGAATCCCCGCAATTGAGACAGGTCATGCAGCCATCCTTTTGCACCAGCGCCTTGGTGTGGCACTTGTAGCAGAGCGCGGCACTGGGTGGGAAACCGCTGCCCGCTGGCTGCTCTTCTGCCTGTTGCTGTGCCTGCAATTGCGCCTGCTTCTCGGCCAGGAACGCCTGCTGGTGCTCGTCCAGCCCGGGCACCTTGAGCATGCCGATCTCGGTGAGATGGGTTTCGATCACGTTGCCAATTTCGGCGATGAGAGAGGGCACGTACTTGCCCTTGTTCCAGTACCCCCCCTTGGGATCGAACACGGAGCGCAACTCCTCCACCAGAAAGGTGACGTCCCCTCCCTTGCGAAACACCGCCGAGATGATGCGGGTCAGCGCCACTATCCACTGATAGTGCTCCAGGCTCTTGGAGTTGATGAAGATCTCGAACGGGCGCCGGGTCTCGTGCACCGTGCCCTCGTTGAGAATGATGTCGTTGATGGTGATGAACAGCGAGTGCTCGGAGACATGCTCCGGCGTTTTCAGCTTGTAGGTGGTGCCCATCAACCGTTCCGGGCGCAGCACGGTTTCATGCATGTGCACCACGTCATCCTTGGGCGTCGGCGCATCTTGCGGCTCATCCCGGGTTTTTACCTTGTAGGCGACGATTTTTCTGTCGATCTTCTTGACCATGTCTCGTCCTCAGAACTTGCCGTAATAGCCTTCTTTCAAGGCGTCATAGAGATTGGCTGCGGTGTGCAGCTCGCCATCGTATTCGATCTCCTCGTTCCCCTTCGCCGTGATGACGGTGCCATCTTCCAGGGTGAACTCGTAACTGGTGTTCTCCAGATCCTTCTCCTTCACCAGCACGCCCTGGAAGGCGGCCGGGTTGAAGCGGAACGTGGTGCAGCCCTTGAGGCCGGAGTCCGAGGCATAGAGGTAGATATCCTTGAACTGCTCGAACGGAAAATCGGTCGGCACGTTGGCGGTCTTGGAGATGGAGGAGTCGATCCAGTGCTGGGCCGCCGCCTGGATATCCACGTGCCCGGTCGGCGTGACGTCGTCCGCGGTGATGAAGTAATCCGGCAGGCGGCTACCCTCCTCCTCGGCATAGGGCATGGCGGCCGGGTTCACCAGCTCGCGATAGGCCAGCAGCTCGAAGGAGTAGACATCCACGCTCTCCTTGCTCTTCTTGCCCGGCTTGATGACATTGCGGCTGTAGTGGTGGGCAAAGCTCGGCTCGATGCCGTTACTGGCGTTGTTGGCGAGCGACAGGGAGATGGTACCGGTCGGCGCTATGCTGCTGTGATGGGTGAAGCGTCCACCCACCTCAGCCAGCTCGGCCACCAGAGCGGGATCCACCTCGGCCACCTGCTGCATGTAGCGGCTGTAGCGGGCATGCAACACCTTGCCCTTCACCTTGTCGCCGAGCTTGATGCCATCTGCCGCCATTTCGGGGCGCAGACGCAGCATCTTGCCGGTGACTTCGAACTCCTGCTCCATGATGGGGGCCGGCCCCTTCTCCTTCGCCAGACGCAGAGACTCCTGCCAGCCGGTCATCGCCAGTTCCTGGGAGACCTGTTCGGTGAAGGCGACGGAGGCCGCAGAGCCGTACTTGATGCGCAGCATGGTGAGGGTCGAGCCCAGCCCCAGGAAGCCCATGCCGTGGCGACGCTTGGCGGTGATCTCCTCGCGCTGCTTGGCCAGCGGCAGCTGGTTTATCTCCACCACGTTGTCGAGCATACGGGTGAAGATGGCCACCACCTTGCGAAACGCGGGCCAGTCGAAGGCGGCCTGCTCGGTGAAGGGATCGCGCACGAAGGTGGTCAGGTTGACCGAGCCCAGCAGACAGGCCCCATAGGGCGGCAGAGGCTGTTCACCGCAGGGGTTGGTGGCACGGATCTCTTCGCAGAACCAGTTGTTGTTCATCTGGTTCACCTTGTCGATCAGGATGAAACCGGGCTCCGCATAGTCGTAGGTAGAGGTCATGATGACGTTCCACAGCTTGCGCGCGGGCAGGGTCTTGTAGACCTTGCAGGCCACCTGACCCAGCTCGTTGATCACCACACCCTCCTTGTTGGGCCAGTCCGCCCAGACCACCCTCGCAGGGTCATCCAGCGCGATGCCATCCTGCTCCACCTCCTTGGCGGTGTAGGGGAAGATCAGTTGCCAGGGGGCATCCTCCTTCACCGCACTGACGAACTCTTCCGTGATAAGCAGGGAGAGGTTGAATTGACGCAGGCGACCATCCTCCCGCTTGGCCTGGATGAACTCGACGACATCGGGGTGACGGATATCCATGGTGCCCATCTGGGCGCCACGACGGCCACCGGCAGAGGAGACGGTAAAGCACATCTTGTCGTAGATATCCATGAAGGAGAGCGGCCCGGAGGTATAGGCTCCCGCTCCCGAAACGAAGGCTCCGCGCGGTCGCAGGGTCGAGAAGTCGTAACCGATGCCGCAACCCGCCTTCAGGGTCAGCCCCGCCTCGTGCACCTTGCCGAGGATATCGTCCATCGAATCCTCAATGGTGCCGGAGACGGTGCAGTTGATGGTGGAGGTCGCCGGCTTGTGCTCAAACGCCCCGGCGTTGGAGGTGATACGGCCCGCCGGAATGGCACCATTGCGCAGGGCCCACAGGAAGGGTTCATACCAGGTGTCGGGTTCGCGCTCCTGCGCTGCCAGCGCGCGAGCGACACGCTGGTAGGTCTCGTCGATGGAGCCGTCGATGGGGGCGCCATCCTTGCTCTTGAGACGATACTTGCTGTCCCAGATCTCGAGAGACGTCTCCTGCAGAGGGATCTGGCGGCTGGCGGTGACGCCCTCCAGTACCGGAATGGATTTAGCCATGGTCAATCAACCTCCTGTGAATGGGGCAATATCGTGACAAAAATACTACCAGTAGTAAATTTAAGAACTTAAAACACAATATATTGTGATTCATCCGTCGTAAGGGCGCCGATTCTATCCTAAAAAAATACCCCGGCCAGCAGATTTCTGGGCCAGGGCATTTAACCGGTTCAATTTCCGAGAGATTTAAAGCGAGAGACTATCTCAGGGTTTCTTGACGTATACGCTCGGTGTCTCACCCGCCATATTCAGATAGAACTCATAGACGCCATCCGCCTCGGGCGAGAACTTCATGTCCTCATACTTGGAGCACGGGTTGACCGGTACAGGTTCCCCGCCGAGCACGGCAACGCCATCGCTCGGGCTCTTGTAACCGAAGTTGGTGCCACAACTCCAGCCGGAGTCGGCAAACTTGAACTTGTAAGGAGCCCACTCTTTCTTGAGCGTCCCCTTGGCCATGTAGAGCTTGTCGGCAACCTTGACGACCTTGCTTTCGTCGGTGGCCATCCAGTCGTTCATCTCACCACGCAGGTAGATGGACTTGCCGCCGAAGTCGCTGTTGTCCGCCGCCGCCTGCTCTGCACCACCATTGGATGCGCAACCGCCTAATACCAGGGTTCCCGCCGCCAGCATCATCGTTACTGTTCTTTTGAACATGTGTCCATTCCTCAAATTATTGTGATTCCTTGGTCCATCGATGTGGACCCGGGAATTAAACCAGAGCAGGCATGACAAGAAAGGTAGAAGCATCACATTCTGTGCTTTTTATATCCAGAATGCGGGTCTTCGAATAGATATTGAGCAGAAATAGGCCGCAAACAAGTCGATATTGGCTGGGATGATGAATGCGAGTATCAGAAAACACGGCGGGAAACAGCACCATAGTGCCCGCCTGCCCTCCAGTGAGGCTGAATTTCAGGCAATAAAAAACCCCGCTCGAGTGAGCGGGGTTTCTTGTATTGGGTGCCTGGCA
>NZ_MKUI01000024.1:0-2642 GCF_001898585.1 Aeromonas sp. 62-46
GTTGCTGGGCCATCTGCTGGGCATCGCGCTGGGCTGCTGTGAGCTGGGCGCGGGTAGCGCCAATTTGGCTTCCCAGGGTGCGATAGCCGTCAATCTGGCCACTCTGGGTCTCGAGCTCCTTGATGCGCTTTTTCGTCTCGGCGAGGTCTTTGGCCGTGGTTCTGCTCTGGCCGCTGGCGGCCTTGAGGGGGGCGGTGAGCTTGTCGACCGCCCCGAGGAGGATTTGCAGTTTGAGAGGGTTCATTGTTCGTCTGCCCCGTTGATGCGGTTGTGGGTTTCAACGAGGCGTTGGTGCCAGCCCATCAGCTCGCTGATCTCCATGGCCGCCATCTCGGAGGGCGGCCAGTGGGCGATGATGGCGATGTCGGCCATCACCTCGTCTACGCAATGAGGTAGGCCATTCTCTTCGGTACCAAAAAAGCGCTTACCTCGCTGCCCAGTTGCATCAGGTCGGCCGGATCCATGTTGCCGATCTCGACCTCGGTCAACATGGGGGTTGTGATGCGGGGCAGCAGTTTGGTGAGGGCGTTAACGTCCATCTGCACCACATCGGTCATATTGAGGCCGCGCATTTCGCCCGCCTTGGGCTTGCGCAGTTGAACCTCGGTGATGGTGGTATCGCCGCGCTGGATGACTTGGTCGAGGGTAACGGTCTTGTTTTCCATGGTGTTGGTTCCTAGATATGTGGTGAGGGCGGCTGTGGGCCGCCCGTTGGGTGGTTGGGTGAGTTAGAGACCGATGGCTTTGCGGTGTTCGGCCATGCGGTCGACGCCATCAGGGCCGATCTCGATCATGTTGAGCAGGTCGATTTCATGGATGACGGCCCCGTCAATGGTCACTTTGTAGTAGGTGTTGACCATGCTGACCTTGGCCTGGCTGTTATCTCCGACCTTGGCAGTGCCCCAGTCGATCTCTTTGAAGCGACCTCGGGTGAACACTTCTACGACCTGCACACCGACGACATCATCCCGCTGGATGGAACCGGCAAAGCGGAGGGCGATGCCGTCGATCTTGCCATTGCCCATCTTGCCCAGGATCTCGGCGCTGTAGCCGCCCATGGTGAAGGAGGTATCGAGGGCGCTGTCATCGAGCCCCATGTCGATGTTGACCGCACCGCCCATACCGCCGCCGCGATAGGCCTCGAACTTGCGGGAGAGCTTGGCAAAGGTGAATTCTTCCGCTTCGCCAATCCAGTTGGTGCCATCGGTGAACACGTTGAGCTGTTTGACTTTTCTTGGCAGTGCCATGGTGGCTCCTTATGCGGCGGCCGCGACGCGGGCGCCGAAGTCGATGAGGTAGGTGTCGGTGATGCGCTGGATGAAGCCGAGGTCTTCGAGCGGCGGCACCGGGGTGTAGTTGTAATCGATGCGCAGCTTGCCGGCCTTGAGGGTGTCTTTGTCGTTGAGCTCCTCGTTGTACCAGCAGTCAAAGCCGAGCAGGTAACCGCCCGCCACCAGTTCCCGGCCCTTGGCCTTGATGCCCTCGATGATGTCTTTCACCAGGGTGGGGGTGAGCGGTTTGTCGTTGGCCCACATGTGCGCCTCGGCCATGGTGTCGGCCAGTATCTGGGCGGTGCGGGTGTAGTTCTCGAAGGCGAACAGCGGGTCATCGGAACAGGTGCGGTTACCCCAGTACCGGAAACCATCGGACCGGATGAGAGCGGTGATTTCGTTGGCGTTGAGCAGGCCGACCTCGGTATCGGGGTCTTGCAGATCCCAGAACAGGGCCTTGGTCATGCCGTCGACCCCGGTCACGCCGACGTTCGACAGGGTCTTGTGCCAGCCGATCTCCTTGTCGATGAATGCCCGCATGGCGGCAGCCTTGAGGCAGGCATCGAGCTTGATGCTGGCATTGGCGGCGGTGTCCCAGGCGGTCCAGTCGCCGTGGATCGGCATCAGTTCGCGGCTGGAGAAGTTCTCGCGGTAGGCGAGCGCTGCTTCGACGGTGTCGGCGATGGTCGGCACATAGGCGAAGGCGCGCAACTTTTTGGCTGCGCCCGCCAGGGCGGTGGCGATGGGCAGGGTGCAGTTGTCCGGCACGCAGAGGATGCGCGGCTTGACGCCCGTGACCGGGGCAGCACGCTCCAGCGCCTTGAGGCCGGTATAGCTGCCATCCGGCAGGATGGTCCCGATGATGTTGCTGGTCAGCTCGGCGGCGTCGGCGCCATCGGCCACGCGCACGGCGATGACGATGGTGTTGACGGTGTCATAGATGGTTTGCAGCGAGCGTTTGAGGTTGCCGGTACTGCCCGCCTTGGCGATGGCCGCCGTCAGGTTGGCAATCAGCACGGGTTTGTTGAGGGGGAAGTAAGCGGCATCCGCATCGCTGCTGGTGCAGATGATGCCGATCACCGCCGTGGCGACGGTGCGGATGGTGCGCGTGCCCTCGTTGGCTTCCACGACGCGCACGCCGTGGTGAAATTGGTCCAGTGCCATAGGTTCTCCTGTTGTCCGGACGGAGCATTCTGTGCGTAGGTAATACCTGTGATGCGAGCAGGGTCAGGATGCAGGGGCAGGGGATGTCAGGCGAGCGGCGGCCAGTGTGTGAGGGCCGCACACACTGGCGAAGCGGTGACAAGGTGGCGGATGACGGCAGTCACGAAACACCCCGCACAGGGCGGGGTGGTGGTCGGACTCAAGGGT
>NZ_MKUI01000025.1:0-2520 GCF_001898585.1 Aeromonas sp. 62-46
CCCGGCCGTTGCCACCGTCAGCAACAGTGGCGCCGACAAAGGCAGGGTGACCGGTGTCTCCGCAGGAACCGTCACCATCACCGCCTCCGGCAAGGCCAATGGCCAGTCCTTCAGCGCGACTGCCGAGGTGACCATCACCCATACCGTCGTGACCCAGGTACAGATCACCCCCGCCGTTTCCTCTCTGCCCGTGGGTTTGAGTGAACAACTCACAGGGGAAGCCCTTCTGTCCAATGGCCAGGTGCTGGATGTCACCGCTGACGACGTGGTGAGCTGGCACTCCAGCGACCCGGCCGTCGCCACCATCAGCAGCAGTGGCGCCGACAAAGGCAGGGTGACCGGCGTGTCCCCAGGGACTGTCACCATCACAGCTTCCGGTGAGGCCAATGGCCAGCACTTCAGCGCCACCGCAGAGGTGACCATCACCCATGCCGTCGTGACCCGGGTACAGATCACCCCCGCCGTCTCCAGCCTGCCGGCAGGCTGGAGTGAACGGCTCACAGGGAAAGTCACTCTGTCCAATGGTCAGGTGCTGGATGTCACCGCTGACGACGCCGTGAGCTGGCACTCCAGCGATCCTGCCATCGCCACTATCCATAGCAGTGGTCCCGACAAAGGCATGGTGACCGGCGTGTCCGCAGGGACTGTCACCATCACCGCCTCCAGTGAAGCCAATGGCCAGCATTTTAGCGCGACGGCCGAGGTGACCATTACCAATCTCGTCGTGACCCAGGTACAGATCACCCCTGCGGTTTCCTCCCTGCAGGTTGGCTTGAGTAAACAGCTCAAAGGGGAAGCCCTGCTGTACGATGGTCATCAGTCGATGATGCTGCTGGATGTCACGGCTGACGATGCCGTGAGCTGGAGCTCCAGCAACCCGTTCGTTGCCATCATCTACAACAGTGGTCCCAACAAAGGCCTGGTGGTCGGCATGTCCGCAGGGGCTGTGACCATCACCGCCTCCGGTGAGGCCAACGGTCAGCACTTCAGCGCCACCGCCGAGGTGACCATCACCAACCTCGACGTGACTCAGGTACAAATCACCCCCGAGTTTTCCTCCCTGCCGGCTGGCTTGAGTGAACAGCTCAAAGGGGAAGTCATGCTCTCCAATGGCAAGGAACTCGATGTGACCGCGGATAACGCCGTGAGCTGGAGTTCCAGCAACCCGGCCATCGCCACCATCAGCAACAGTGGCCCCGACAAAGGCAAGGTGACCGGCGTCTCCGCAGGAACCGTCACCATCACTGCCTCCGGTGAAGCCAATGGCCAATCCTTCAGTGCGACTGCCGAGGTGGAGGTTAAGCCCCCCCTGGCGTTTTTCACTACTCCTGACACGATTGGACGTAACTGGAACGATGCCGATGCCTATTGCAAAGGGCTGAACCCAGCGGCTCGCCTACCAACCAAACTCGAACTCGAAAACCTGTTTATTCAGAGCTCATCTGTAACGGAACTCGGTCAGTCCAGTGATGTCATGTGTGATGTTCACGGGTGGCCCCTGCGCGGCCAATGTGGCGGTAGTTCGAACCTCTACTGGGCCAACGATCAGAACTGGAAAGACTGGCGCTGGCGCACCAACATGAACAATGGTACTTCCTTCAGCCAAGCCGACGATACCGAAAGCAACCACGTGGCCTGTGTTCGTGAGGATATTTAGCTTTTGTTGCTGGCGCGCAAGCGCCAGCTATATCCGTGCGCTTGGGCATCTGCAACACAACACCGTCCTGCGCCCCCAGTAAATAAACGTCTCGACAGTGAATAGATTACTGGCGGCCACCATCCGCCAACCAACACCTGGCGATTAACGCCGCTCTGATTGAAATCAGATGTTTTGACTGGGCTTATAAGCACCCCCATCAAAAACATGATTTCCAGCCTGACTGTCACGACGTCCATACATTCATACGAGCCCTTCAAGGCTTGCGCCAGAAATATAAACCTAGAGGACTTTACCTATGACAAAGATATTACAGTCATATGTCGCCCTGCTTTTTTCACTTTTATTATTGGGTTGTAGTGGTGGCTCAGAGGACACCACCCCCGAGACCTCGCCATCGTTAGAACGGATCCATATTGTTGCCAGCCCGGTCAGCACTCGAGGAAGCAGTTCACTCATCCTGGCAAAAGGTAATACCCAGCCCTTTATGGCAACGGGTCATTACGGCGATGGTTCGGTCAAGGATCTGACGAGTGAGACAAGCTGGCATTCCAGTGACGACCGGATCGCCACCATGTCCTCACCCGGTGCGCTCACCGCGAGAGACGCGGGGACGACCACCATCACGGCCAGCCACGATGGCATCATCAGCAACACAATCCAAATCACCGTCACCGACGCCGTTCTCACCGCCATCCAGGTCACGCCTCCAAGCGTCTCGCTGGCCAAGGACCAGACCCGGCAACTGACCGCCACCGCCACCTACAGCGACAACACCACGGTGGATATCAGCAGCAGCGTCGCCTGGCTGCCAGCCGACATCACCACGGCCACCGTCTCCACCACCGGCCTCCTGACCGGCA
>NZ_MKUI01000026.1:0-2153 GCF_001898585.1 Aeromonas sp. 62-46
GCCCTCTGCCTGATCCTGTTGTCAGGCTGCTCCAGCGCCCCGCCCTCACCGGCGCCGCAGATTATCAGGCTCACCTGTCAGGGTCTGACTCCCTGCCAGCTGCCGGCAGCCAGCTCGGTCAATAACGGCGACCTGCTCGACCAACTGACCCAGACCGAGGCCGCCTGGGCCGCCTGCGCCGCCCAAGTAGACAGCCTCATCGCCTGCCAGCAACGCCACCAGAACGGGAGGGAGCATGGAAAAACCAAAACAGATCCGTGAGGTACTGACCCGCTGCGTTCCCCACCTCAAGACCAACCCGGACAAGCTGCACATCTTCATCGCCCCTGGCAATGTCGAAAGCACCGGCGCCCGCTCGCTCTCGTTCGAGTGGCAATACCCCCTCACCATCGGCATCGAGGACTTTGCCGGCCACCCGGACCAGATCATGGTGCCGCTGCTGGCCTGGCTGCGCCAACACCAGCCCGAGCTGATGACCAACGACGAGCGGCGCAAGGAGGGCATCACCTTCGAGGCGGAATACCTCGCGAGCGACCTGATGGACCTCATCATCACCGTCAAGCTGACCGAGCGGGTCAGGGTGTGGCAAAACGAACAGGGGATTGGCTGGGAGCACCTGCCAGAGCCACCGGAAGACCCCTATGACGGCATCACCTGGGAACTCTTCATCAACGGGGAGCATTAGCCATGGCCGCCGACGACCTGAGCCGCCTGACCCACTGGGCCGATGGCCTGCTGGCCAGCATGGAGCCCGCCGCCCGCCGTCAGTTGGCGGGCGAGATGGCCCGCACCTTGCGCGCCAGCCAGGCCCTGCGGATCCGGGCCAACGTACAGCCCGATGGCAGCCCCATGGCCCCGCGCAAGCCCCAGCCCAAGCTGAAGCAAGGCCGGGGGCGCCTGCGCCGCAAGATGTTCTTCAAGATAAGCAACCCCACCTGGCTCAAGGCCCGCGCCAGTGAACAGCAGGCGGTAGTGGAGTTTGTCGGCACCGCCAACCGGCTCGCCACCATTCACCAATACGGCCTCAAAGACCGCATCAAGGGCCGCGAGATCCGCTATCCGGCGCGGGAGCTGCTGGGCATCACCCATCAGGAGGTAGAGCGGTTGGAGGGGTTGTTGTTGGTTCATTTAATAACTTAATGCAGTATCCGAGGTTGTACGTTTAATCTGGTTTCATACAATCTAACTGACATAATTCTGATTGCTTGATTGTTCAAGTCACATCCCTTTCATATAATCCACCGCTACAACAGCTTTAATAGGAATGAAATGTGAAAGATAAAAAATCAAACAGGATGCCACTTTACGCACTTTCAGCCATAGTATTCTTTATCGGCTTTGTTATTGGTGGTGCTATTGACTATAGCCCTACCAGCGAAAACCCTTGGCCATCATATTTATCAATAGCATTCACAATACTAAGTGGCTGCTCAGGTGTAATTTCACTGCTAGTGATTCTATATACATTTACTCTTTGGCGAACTCAACAATTTGAAGCGGAAGAAGTAAAGTCTCGCACCATCATTTTAAAGCAGGCGTCTGCGGCCAAAAGAACCATTGACCTAATATTTACTTACCGCCGAGTAATACATACATTACCCGATCAAGGAAGGAAAGCTAGACTTGAGCAATTCCAAGATGAATTACGAAATATTAACAGAGAGTTGATATCAGAGAAGGCACATTGTGAACTTCTGCAAACAAATAAAAAGCATTTTTTAGAACAGACGGACAAATATAGCAACTATATTGCAGCATTGGGAATAATGCTAGTTATGGATACAACCTCTAATACTTCACTCCCTTCAACAGATGAATTCATTTTCGAGTTGGTACCAGAGTTTAGGAAATTCAATGGCAATGTATTAATTTCATTTGATGATCTAAAGACAATAAATGTTTCATTATATGAAAACTTGATAAATGAAATTCGAGAAGCATTTAAATAATTATCAGAAACACCAAATCCATGTAGTTATTTAAAAACTTATGGTTAGTATTCTTTATTAGAAACCGCAATAAAGAATAATATTGATTCAACGCCAGTGTGCCAGCCCTTGGCACACTGAGCATCACTCGCCTTCCCCGCCATTGCCCAAAACAATGGCCCCATGCAACCGACCCCGACTGAACTCCAACGCCTGATCGACAAC
>NZ_MKUI01000027.1:0-88011 GCF_001898585.1 Aeromonas sp. 62-46
GTCAAGGTGGGGGCCCTGCCCGAGAGCACCTTCGTGGTGGCCGAGTTTGCACTGGATGAGGCGTTGAACCGGCCGTTCAACCTGCGCCTTGAGCTGGCAAGTGCCCAGCCCGACATCGACGTTGGCGCCGTGCTGGACCAGCCCTGTGAGCTGCTGGTGTGGTACAGCGGCGAGCTGCAGCGCCGGGTGTACGGGGTGGTCAGTGACTTTGCGCAAGGGGATAGCGGCTTTCGCCGCACCCGCTATCAGCTGCTGGTGCAGCCGGCCTTGTGGCGTCTGTCACTTCGCCAGAACTCCCGCATCTTCCAGGCGCAGAAGCCCGATGAAATCCTCTCCATCCTCTTGCAAGAGCACGGCATCACCGACTATGCGTTTGCCCTGAAAAACGAGCATGCCAAGCGGGAATACTGCGTTCAGTACCGGGAAACTGACCTCGATTTCGTGAACCGCCTCGCCGCCGAAGAGGGGATGTTCTACTTCCACGAGTTTGAAGCGGGCAAGCATCGCATCGTGTTTGCCGATGACGCGGCCGCCCTGACCGCCGGCCCCGAGCTCTTCTTCAACCTCGGCAACCGTTCGCTGGAACAGGGGCCCTACGTCCGTCAGTTCCACTATCGGGAGGCAGTGCGTTCGAGCGATGTGGAGCTCAAAGACTACAGCTTCAAGACCCCGGCTTACGGTCTCTCCCACAAAAAGCAGGGGGCGGAGCTTGAGCATCAGCGCGACACCTACCAGCACTTCGATTTCCCGGGCCGCTACAAGCAGGATGGCAGCGGCAAGGCCTTTGCCCAGCACCGGCTCGATGCGCTGCGCAACGATGCGGTGGCGGGCCAGGCTAAGTCCAACTGCGCGGCCTTGCAGCCGGGGCAGAGCTTCTCGCTTACCGAACACCCCAACGGCAGCCTCAACACCGACTGGCAAATCGTGCGCATCCAGCACACCGGCTTGCAGCCGCAGGCACTGGAAGAGGAGGGGGGCAGCGGCCCCTCCGTCTACCACAACGAATTCAGCGTAGTGAAAGCGAGCACCACCTGGCGGGCGCGCATCGGCAGCCCTGAGGCTCCTCACAAGCCGATGGTGGACGGTCCGCAAATCGCCATGGTGGTGGGCCCCGAGGGGGAAGAGATTTACTGCGACGAACATGGCCGGGTGAAGCTGCAATTCCCGTGGGACCGCTACGGCTCGAGCAACGACCAGAGCTCCTGCTGGGTGCGAGTCTCGCAAGGCTGGGCCGGCGGCCAGTATGGCATGATGACCATCCCACGCATCGGCCACGAGGTCATCGTGAGTTTCCTGGAGGGGGACCCCGACCAGCCCATTGTGACCGGGCGCACCTATCACGCCACCAACCGGCCGCCCTACGAGTTGCCGGCCAACAAGACCCGCACCGTGCTGCGCACCGAAACCCACCAGGGGGAGGGTTTCAACGAGCTGCGCTTTGAGGACCAGGCGGGCAAGGAAGAGATTTACATCCACGGTCAGAAAGACCTGAACGTGCTTATAGAGAACGACGCCGCCTGGCACATCAAGCACGACCAGCACACCGATATCGACAATGAGCGGGTGACCCGCATCAAGGCCAACGACCACCTGACGGTGGAGGGTGAGAAGCGCGACCAGATAAAAGCCGACTACTCGCTGACGGTGGATGCCAGCCTGCACCAGAAGCTGGGGCAGTCCCTGCTGGTGGAAGCCGGTCAGGAAGTGCATATCAAGGTGGGCGACAAGCTGGTGCTGGAGGCGGGTTCTGAAATAACCCTCAAGGGAGGCGGCAGCTTTGTGAAAGTAGACCCGAGCGGCATCAAGCTGGTGGGCCCCGCCATCAAACTCAATGCCGGCGGCAGCGCAGGCTCAGGCTCTGGCTGGGCTGGCAAGGCCCCCGTAGTGCCCAAGGGGGTTGAGGTGGTGAAAGTCCCTGAACTGGTTGAACTGGTCAAGGCGATTGCCACCGAGAAAGCGATGGAGGCACTCTTGAAAGAAGAGAAGCCTGGCGCGTTTTACCTCTTTTCTGAATAAGGAAACAGCATGAAGTTTGCATTTCCCATCCTCACAGCCACAGGGGAAGAGTTCAAGGACGTCAAGGCACTGACGGCGCTGATCAATGGCGAGCAATCGGGTCACTATCTTCTTGGCAATCACAACAAATGGCATGGCGGCATTCATATCAGCGACAAGAGTGCTCCTTGGTGCAAGGATAAGTACCCTGTCAGAGCCATGGCCGATGGCAAGGTGGTGGCATTCCGGATGATGAAGGATTACCTGACCTCTGAATTTCAGGGGGAGTCCTTGCGTTATTCCAACTGCTTCTGCCTGGTACAGCATGAATATTGTGAAGTGAATGCAGAGACCAGGGCGAAAAATGAGTTCACCTTCTACTCGCTCTATATGCATCTGCTGCCTTGGGATCAGTACCAAAGCACCGAGAAGCTGGTACTGAAGAAGGGGTGGAATGCGCGCAATTCCGTTCCCCATGCCAATCCCGATGCCGAGCAGCGGCGTGTTGATGCCGCCTTGCCGCGCTTCACCTTGCCCAAGGATACCGAGCTGGAAATGGACAGCAGTGTGCCATCCCAAAAGGGGAATGTTGGGGGCAAGGTGTATGACTTCATCAAGGTGATCATCAAGAGTCAGTTGTCCAATACCCAGATGAAAGAGGCCGAGAAGGCCGGTGTTGTGGTCAGTCAAGGGAGTTCGGTCTGGATCGCCAATAGCCCGGAAGCAGTGACCTTTATCAAGCCCAATGTGCCAACCTGGCTATTCGATCAAATAGATGCCGAGGTGCTGACGAATATGGTTGGTCGTGCGGATCCTGTTCTCAATGGGCCTACAGGTCGTCTGAGGGCAGGAGACCGAAGCGTTTCTCTGCCCGCAGGAACAAAAGTGACGTATGATGCCCACCAACTCGAATTCCATTGGGTGGGTGACAAAGCACGCAAGATGGCCAAATGCGAATATGTGACACCGAATGCAGATGGTGCTGCGGGTAGTTGCGGTATGGCCTGGGTGTGCGTCGAAGATGAATTTATCAAGGTAAATGCGCGTACACCTTCTCATCTTGGTGAGCTATATGTGTTGCCATCTCCCGTGGCTATTGCCGCAGGTGAGACCATCGGCTATCTCGGCCTGGTGGAAACGCCTGGCTCTTTGATTGGTGGCAAGAAGAGCAAGCATCAAGTCCATCTTGAAATCTTCACCCAGGATCCCAGACTGGACGATGTATTGGCCAACAAAGCGGGAACAAAAGGTGGTGCCACCTATGCCAAGGTCCCGGCGGGACTCATCTTGCACGAGAAGAAAAAGCAGGATGGTAAAGATCTCTGGGTGGCAACCGGTGACAAGAGTCTGGAAGCGCTGGTTGAATCACCAACGTTTGAAAAAGATGCCGCCAAGCAGGAGTGGGTCAGCATTTCGTCAGGAAAATATGTCAAGAAAGAGCAAGTGGAGCTTTTGAGCCAGCATGACTGGCTTAAGATTGGCTTTAAAAAGGTTGATGGTTCAGGATCAGATGGTTATCTGGACCCGGATGTGCCGCCTACTTTCTTTACCGAATTGGTAATCAGTTTTGATACCGACAAGAGCGGTGAACTGAGCAGTGAAGAGATCCAGGCCGCGCTGCAAAATAGCAGCAATGCAGAGCAACTTCACAAGCTTATCGTAAAGCATCCCAGCGAGTGGTATGAAAAATCGTCGGCCAGCAGTTATCTGTGGCTGGAAAAACTGATGGCTAAAATTGGCTTGCCTGATTTTGACCTGCTGGTGGATCATGAAAAACAGCGCATCGATAAGCTGGAATGGATGCAGACTGCTGCTAGTTTAAAGATTGGTCCTAATATTTATCACATTTACCCCATAGCTATTTATGGAAAGAAAAAAGATCGATTTGTAGTAAACTATACGCACTATAGGTATCCACTATCGTATGCACTGGATAAACAAATGGCAATCCCTTCCCAGTATGCCCCCAAAGTAGGAAACTATAAGATAGCAAGTCGAAATGAAGTGTTGGTGAATCTAACTCCAGACGATGACGTCACTAAAGATTCTATCTATCAATTTCTTGATCTGTCTAAGTATTCTGAAGTTTCAGATGATGAAATAAATAAGTTTTTGTTTGGTCAAGGAGTTTTGGAAGGGAAAGGTTCTGTTTTTACGTCTGCAGCTAAAAAATATAATGTCAGTGAAGTATATCTTGTTTCCCATGCATCACTAGAAACTGGTCGAGGGACATCAGGGTTCGCACGTGGAAAAGAATTTAACGGAATTAAAGTTTATAATATGTATGGAATTAATGTTAGAGATGATAAGCCTTCACTAGGCACAAAGTATGCGTTTGATAAAGGATGGGATTCTATTGATAAAGCAATAGATGGAGGGGCTAAATGGATCTCTGATAACTTTGTTAACCATCCCAAATACAAACAAAATACACTCTATAAAATGCGTTGGAACCCCGCATCACCAGGTGAACATCAGTACGCTAGCGATGTTCTGTGGGCCAAACATCAAATACCTAACATGAAGAAACGATTTGATATTTTTCCAGATGCCGTTCTATACATAGATGTTCCTGTTTACGAGGAGTGATTGGTGAAAAGTATATTTTATCTTGTTTTTTTACTACTTTCTTTCAGTGCTCAATCCGAGTGTGAAAAAATGAGTTTTTCGAGTGTTGATACTGATTATGAAGGCGTGAACTATGGTCTTTCAGATGTCATTGTGACCTCGAAAGGGAGAACTTTTTTTTATGATTTTCCACTCGAAAAATGTAAATCAAATAAAGTTTTCATTATTAATGGTGATAAAGCAGTATCATATGCATCATATAATGGCTTCCAATATATAAATTATTTAGATAGAAATGGAATAGTACATGCTGGATGGGTTAAATCACCTCGCATCAGCAAAGATAGCATATCGACAGATAAATTAAATGTGAGAGAAGGTGATTTCTTTGTAGATTTCAATGGTACTGAAATACATATTGACAATAGTTACAGTGATATAGCATGGCTATTTGATAATCTCACTGAAATAGATAATGGGAATAAATATATAGATTTATTTAGAACTATAAATGGGGTTGATTATAAGTTTTATCAACACGATTTTGACCCTATTTATATAGAGTCATCCAATCTTAACTATGATAAAATAAAAAGAGATTTTGATGATTACAGAATAACTAGGATTACCCTCAAGAGCGATATAGGGTTTAGCAGTAGGGGGATTTTTGTTGGAAGTAAAATGCTTAACGTCCTAAAAGTATATGGTAAGCCTTCAGCGATACAAGATGGTGATTTAATTTACTATTATGATAATAAATCAATACGTTTCATCGGCTCAGAAACCGTTAAGCAAATAGATATTTCAATAAACCCAGTATGACATGGAGTTATTGACTGACTGTACAGATCTAGTTATCACCTGACACCGGCTTCAGCCGGTGTTTTCTTGTGTCATCATGGCTTGGGAGGCCTGCCTGGTCTGTACAATGAAAGCGGGTTGCGTACGAGATACAAGCGTTTCTGCTGGTGATTCAGCCACTTTCTGTAGTCCTTGAGCTTGGCTATTAAAGTACCGCGCTTGATTAATTTATTTCTGTTTTGGCAAGAGATGAAGGACTGACTGGTGGCGTTATGTACGCTGCAACACCTATTGATGAAGATGAGATGCTGGAATAACAGGGCCGAAAAATAAATTCTGTGACAATGCTTTCATTTTTATAATTTCATGCCGAAAACAAAGACGTAATTTATATGGTGTTAATTAGGTTTTTCTTGAAATACCTCTTTGTGGGTGTTTTGGGGGCTCGGAAAATAATAAATGCATGTAGCATATAGCTTTTTTAATTTCACTCTCCAGTCCAATAGAGGCATTAATAGGGTTCGACTTGATGGAGATCAACATAAAGGGGGAGGGGGAGGCATAGCATTCCCGCAATTAAGCATTTGTCAAACAATGCTCACTGACGGGAATAAGAAGAATGGTCGAGGATACTTTTTTATCGGCTCATGGAATTAATCGCCGTGACTTTATGAAATTGTGCGCCGGGATGGCCGCAACCCTTGGATTAAGCCAACACGCCGTGGCCAAGATGGCCACCGCGCTCACCAGCCCCGAGCGACCCCCGGTGATCTGGATAGGGGCGCAGGAGTGTACCGGTTGCACCGAGTCGCTGCTGCGCGCCACCCACCCCACCATCGAGAACCTGGTCCTCAACACCATTTCGCTGGAGTACCACGAGGTACTCTCGGCGGCCTTCGGCCATCAGGCCGAAGAGAACAAGCACAATGCCATCGAACGCTACAAGGGCAAGTATGTGCTGGTGGTGGACGGCTCCATCCCGCTTAAAGATGGCGGCATCTACTGCATGGTGGCCGGTGAACCCATCGTCGACCATATTCGCCGCGCGGCTGCCGATGCGGCTGCCGTCATCGCCATCGGCTCCTGCGCCGCCTGGGGCGGGGTGCCCGCCAGCGGCGGCAACCCGACCGGCGCCGTCAGCCTGGAGGAGGCCCTCGGCAACCTCGGCACGCCGATTATCAATATCCCGGGCTGCCCGCCCAACCCCCACAACTTCCTCACCACGGTCGCCTACTACATCACCTACGGCAAGCTGCCGGCGCTCGATGCCAAGAAGCGGCCGCTGTTTGCCTATGAACGGCTCATCCACGAAAACTGCGAGCGCCGTCCGCACTTCGACGCCGGCCGCTTCGCCAAGGAGTTCGGTGACGAGGGCCACCGTCAGGGCTGGTGCCTCTATCACCTGGGCTGCAAGGGGCCGGAGACCTACGGCAACTGCTCGACCCTGGAGTTCTGCGACGTGGGCGGCGGTATCTGGCCGGTGGGCATCGGCCATCCCTGCTACGGCTGCAACGAGCAGGGAGTGGGTTTCAGCAAGGGGATCTTCCAGCTCGCCAAGGTGGAGAATCCCACCCCGCGGGTCAACAAGCCCGACGTGGCCATTCAGGAGGGAGGGCACATGTCGCCCACCGCCACCGGCCTTATCGGTGGGGCGCTCGGGGTGCTGGTCGGGGTGAGTCTGATGACGGTGCGCGAGCTCGGTCGCCAGCAGAAGCGCCATGAAGCCGAGCAGCACTCATCACGGGAGGAGTGACCGTGAACAGACGCAACTTCCTCAAATTCGCCTCCGTCGGTGCGCTGGCGGCGGGCACCACCGTCTCCGGCACTGCCCTGGCGGCGGCCGAGAACAAGCCGCCCATTCCCGGCGCGCTCGGCATGCTCTACGACTCCACCCTCTGCATCGGCTGTCAGGCCTGTGTGGCTGAGTGTCAGCGCCTCAACGGCAACCCGGCCAATCCGGCCGGGGAAGCAACCTGGTCCAACAACGACAAGCTGAGCCCCTACACCAACAACATCATTCAGGTGTGGAAGAGCGGCACGGGTGAGCACAAGGATCAGCTGGTGGATGGCTATGCCTACATCAAGAAGCAGTGCATGCACTGTGTCGATCCCAACTGCGTCTCCGTCTGCCCGGTGCAGGCGCTGACCAAGGATCCCAAGACCGGCATCGTCCATTACGACCCGGACGTCTGCACCGGCTGCCGCTACTGCATGGTGGGTTGCCCGTTCGACGTGCCCAAATATGACTACGACAACCCGTTCGGGGCGATCCACAAGTGTGAGCTCTGCAACCAGAAGGGGCTTGAGCGCATCGATCAGGGCAAGCTGCCCGGCTGCGTCGAGGTGTGCCCCACCGGCGCCGTCATCTTCGGCACCCGCGAGGCGCTGATGGCCGAGGCCAAGCGCCGGCTGCTGGCCACCCCGGGCAGCGAATATGCCTACCCGCGCCAGACCTTCAGCGCCAACGATCCCTACCTGCATGAAGTGCCCAACTACCAGCCTTACGTCTATGGCGAGAAGGAGGGGGGCGGCACCCAGGTGCTGGTGCTGGCCGGGGTGCCCTACACCAAGCTCGACATGCCTGACTTGCCGGAGCTCTCCTCCGGGGCGCGCTCCGAGCACATCCAGCACACCCTCTACAAGGGGATGGTGCTGCCGCTGGTGGTGCTGACCGGGCTCTCGGTGCTCATTCGCCGCAACACCAAGGACCATCAGGATGGCGACGATCATGACTCGCACGCGGGCCATGACAAGCAATCGGGAGGCAAGGATCATGAGTAATCACAAGGCACATCCGCTGGGGGGCAGGCTGGTCAGCTGGCCGGTCATGGTGCTGGCGCCGTTCGTCATCCTGTGCGGCATGCTGATCCTCAAACGCCTCATCTTCGGGCTGGGCTCGGTCACCGATCTGAACGGCGGCTACCCCTGGGGTCTCTGGATCTCCTTTGACCTCTTGATCGGCACCGGTTTCGCCTGCGGCGGCTGGGCACTGGCCTGGGCGGTCTACGTCTTCAACCGGGGCGAGTATCACCCCCTGGTAAGGCCAGCCCTGCTGGCGAGCCTGTTCGGCTATTCGCTGGGCGGCCTCTCCATCACCATCGACGTTGGCCGTTACTGGAACTTGCCCTACTTCTACATTCCGGGTTTCTTCAACACCTCCTCGGTGCTGTTCGAGACAGCGGTCTGCATGACTATCTACATCGGGGTGATGGCGCTGGAGTTTGCCCCCGTACTGTTGGAGAAGTTCGGCTGGAAGGCCTCCATGGCGCGGCTCAACAAGATCATGTTCTTCATCCTGGCGCTGGGGGCCCTGCTGCCCACCATGCACCAATCCTCGATGGGCTCTTTGATGATAGTGGCGGGGGAGAAGATCCATCCGCTCTGGCAAAGCTACGAGCTGCTGCCGGTCTTTTCGCTTCTGACCGCTTTCATCATGGGCTTCTCCATCGTGGTGTTTGAAGGCTCCCTGGTGCAGGCGGGGCTGGCGGGGCGCGGCCCCAACGAGAAGTCGCTGTTCTACAAGCTGACCCAGGTGATCGACATCTTCCTGATCCTGTTTGTGGCGCTGCGCTTTGCCGAGATCGTCATCAACGACAAGTCGGAGTATCTCTCCCAGTGGAATCGCTATGCCTTGATGTTCTGGAGCGAGATCGCGCTGATGATCTTCCCGCTGCTGGTGTTCCACTGGGACAAGAGCCGCCGCGATTCGCGCATGTTGTTCCTGGGAGCTCTCAGCATGCTGCTGGGCGCCGCCCTCTGGCGACTGGACTACTCCCTGCTCGCCTTCAACCCCGGCAATGGCTACCACTACTTCCCCTCCGCGGCGGAAGTGCTGATCTCCCTGGGCTTCGTCGCCATCGAGGTGTGTGCCTATTTGCTGCTGATCCGGCTGCTGCCGGTACTGCCATCACTTGAACGTGTTCACCAAGATTATCAGGCCCGAGGGAAAGCCAACGTATGAGCCAACGTATCACCATAGACCCCATCACCCGCATCGAGGGTCACCTGCGTATCGACTGTGAAATCGAAGGCGGCGTCGTCACCAAGGCCTGGTCGTCCGGCACCATGTGGCGCGGGATGGAGGAGATCGTCAAGGGCAACGACCCGCGCGATGCCTGGATGATAGTGCAGCGCATCTGCGGGGTGTGCACCTCCATTCACGCCATCGCCTCGGTGCGGGCGGTGGAGAACGCCATCGGCGCCAAGGTGCCGGTCAATGCCCAGTACATCCGCAACCTCATCATCGCGGCCCACAACATCCACGATCACATCGTCCACTTCTATCAGCTCTCCGCGCTGGACTGGGTGGACATCACCGCCGCACTGCAGGCCAATCCGCAAAAAGCGGCGGACATGCTCAAGGGGGTATCGACCTGGTCCCTCAACAGCGCCGACGAGCTGACCAAGGTGCAGGAGAAGATCCGCGCCCTGGTGGCGAGCGGCCAGCTCGGCATCTTTGCCAACGGCTATTGGGGCCACAAGGCGATGAAACTGAGCCCGGAGGTGAACCTCATCGCCGTGGCCCACTATCTGCAGGCACTGGAGTGCCAGCGCGATGCCAACCGCATCGTCGCCATCCTCGGCGGCAAGACGCCCCACATCCAGAACCTGGCGGTGGGCGGGGTGGCCAACCCCATCAACCTGGATGCACCGAGCGTGCTCAACCTGGAGCGGTTGCTCTATGTGAAGAGCTTTATCGACCGGCTCGGCGAGTTCATCGAGCAGGTCTACAAGGTGGATGCCGCCATCATAGCCGCGCACTACCCCGAGTGGCTGAACCTGGGGCAGGGGGCCAAGCACTACCTGAGCGTGCCGGAGCTGCCCACCGACGGTGACGGCGGCAGCTTCCTGATGCCCGGTGGCTACATCGAGAATGGCGATCTGGCCGGCTATCGCCCCATCGAGAGCCATCAGGATGCCTGGCTGATGGATGGCATCGCCGAGAGCAACAAGCACGCCTGGTACAAGGATGACGAGCCCCTCAAACCCTGGGAGGGCAAGACCGAGCCCAACTACACCGGCTGGCAGGATGACGGCAAATACTCCTGGGTCAAATCCCCCACCTTCTATGGCAAGGTGGTGGAGGTGGGGCCGCTCGCAGACTTGTTGGTGAAGCTCGCCGCCAAGCACCCGGAGACGGTGACGCACTTCGATCAGCTGAACGGCATCTACAAGGCGCTCACCGGCTCGGCCATCACACCTGCACAGCTGCACTCCACCATGGGCCGCATCATCGGCCGCGCGGTGCGCTGCTGCGTGCTCAAAGACACCCTGTCACATCAGTGGAAGGCGCTGGTGGACAATATCGGCAAGGGGGACACCACCGCCTATATCAAGGCAGAGATCCCGGCGGACAAGGAGTTTCGCGGGGTGGGCTTTGAAGAGGCGCCGCGCGGCATGCTCTCTCACTGGATCGTCATCAAGGGCGGCAAGATCGAGAATTATCAGGCGGTGGTGCCGTCGACCTGGAACTCGGGCCCGCGCAACTTCAACGATGAACCCGGCCCCTACGAGCAATCCCTGGTGGGCACCCCGGTGGCTGACCCCGCCAAGCCGCTGGAAGTAGTGCGCACAGTCCACTCGTTCGACCCCTGCATGTCCTGCGCAGTGCATGTGGTGGATACCCAGAATGGCGAAACGACTCAGGTGAAGGTGCTGTGATGAACACCCTGATCCTGGGCGTGGGCAACCTGCTCTTGAGCGATGAGGCCGTCGGCGTGCGCATCGTCGAGGTGTTGGAGCGCAACTACCGTTTCGCCCCCGGCATCGAGCTGCTCGATGGCGGCACCGCCGGCATGGAGCTGCTCGAAGCGATGGCCAGTCGTGACCACATCATACTGGCGGACGCGGTGCGCAGCGGTAACCCGCCGGGCACAGTGGTGACCCTGAAAGATGAGGAGATCCCGACCCTGTTCGGTCGCAAGATCTCTCCCCATCAGCTGGGGCTGGCGGACGTGCTCTCGGCGCTGCACATGACAGGGGAATCCCCCAGGCGGCTCACCCTGATCGGGGTCGAGCCCGAATCCCTCGAACCCCGCATCGGCCTCACTCCCGTGGTGGCGGCGGCGCTGGGGGAGGCGACGGATCGGATCCTGACCCTGCTGGCCAGTCTGGGGGCTCCGGCCACCCCGCTATCCGAGCAGGAGAAGGCCGAGCGAGCGCGGGAGGGCGTATGGCGCAATCCATTGTGAATGAGGTAGTGAACAAGACAGTGAACGAAGCCGCGAGAGAGTCGGCGCTGGAGTTTGCCGGTTTTGCCACCAATCCCGCGCCTCTGCTGGTAGCCCAGTACGAGCGGATCGCGCAGCAGGAGATGCAGGTGCTGCCCTTCTATCACGCCAGCATGCCCATTGTGGCGGAGTGCGTGTTGTTTGAAGGTCAGTGGCTTGGCTGCGTGCTCACCCCCTGGATGCTGAGTGTGGTGGTGTTGCCGGGGCCGGATCAGCTCTGGCCGGTGCGCGGCAGCAGCGAACGCCTCGCCCTGCAGCTCCCCTGCGGCAACCTGACCTTTATGGTGGGTGAATTGCCCGAGACGGGGCAGTTGCTGGCTTGCTCGCTCATGTCCCCCATCGACCCGCATCTGGGGGCCGACGAGGGGCGTGCGCTGGTGAGCAGTACCCTCAAGATGTTGCTTTCGCTTCCGGTGCAGCAGGGGGAGGGCGGCGTGAACTTGAGCCGGCGCCGCCTGTTCGGTGCCCGTCGCGGCCTGGGACTCGGCGCCACCGAGTCCTAGGCCCCAGGGCGCATCTGCCATAGTTCGGGGCCCCTGTCGGCCCCCTCGTTCGATGTATCGCCCGGCGCCCCTGTGTCGGGTGGTTCAGATGGATAAGGAGTCTTATGATCATCCCCCGTCATCCCCGCAGTCAGGTTCGCCTTTATGGCGCCCCTGTGGTTGCCACCCTCCTGCTGGCCCTGCTCTCGGGCGGTTTCTCTACCATAGCGCTGGCGGCCCAGCCCGTCCCCGCCGAACTCAAGCTCGCCATCGGCGCTGAACCCACCGAAGGGTTTGATCCTCTGCTCGGCTGGAGCCACGGCAGCTACCTGCTGCTACACAGTCCGCTGCTCAAGCAGAACGCCGATCTCAGTTGGCAGAATGTGCTCACCCAATCGGTGACCCCGAGCAAGGATGGCAAGGGGTGGCTTATCCGCCTCAAGCCGAACCTGACATTCTCCAACGGTGCACCGCTCACCGCCGAGGATGTGGCCTTCACCTACAACAGCGCAGCCCAAGGCGGCGGCAAGATCGACATGGGCAACTTTGTCTCGGCCAAGGTGCTCTCGCCCACCGAGGTTGCCATCACCCTGAGTGCTCCCCAGAGCACCTTCGTCAACGTGCTGGGATCTTTGGGGATAGTGTCGAAGAAGGATTACGACGCAAAAGCCTATGCCCAAAAGCCGGTCGGTGCCGGCCCTTACCGGCTGGTGAGCTTCCTGCCCGGTCAGCAACTGGTGGTGGAGGCGAACCCCTATTACGCCGGCGGCAACAATGACTTCAAACGGCTGGTGTTTGTCTTTATCGATGAAGAGAGCGCCTATGCCGCCGCCCAGAGTAGCCAGCTCGATGTGGTGCGCATCGCCCCCTCGCTGGCGCCCACCGTGCCTGCTTCCCTCAAGCTGTGGGTGCGGCCGAGTGTCGAGAACCGCGGCATCGTCTTCCCCATTCCGCCTGCGGGCGGCAAGGATGCCAAGGGTTATCCCATCGGCAACGACGTGACCTCGGATGTAGCGGTGCGCCGCGCCATCAACTACGCCATCGACCGCAAGCTGCTGGCCGATCAACTGCTGGAAGGGCACGCCATCCCCGCCTACAGCGCGGTGGAAGGCTTGCCCTGGCTAAACAAAGCCACCGCCTTCAAGGATGGGGATGCGGCCCACGCCAACGCCCTGCTCGACGAGGCCGGCTGGAAGATGGGCAGTGACGGCATTCGCCACAAGGGCGACCTGCGCGCCGCCTTTACCCTCTGGTACACCAGTGGCGACAGCACCCGCCGGGATTTGGCGGAAGCGGTGCGCGCCATGCTCAAGTCCATCGGTCTTGAGGTGAGCCTCAAGTCCGGCAGCTGGGAGCAGGTGGAGCGTGAGATGCACGCCAACCCAGTGCTGATGGGGTGGGGGAGTCTGGATCCCATGGAGCTCTATCACCACTACCAGAGCGGCTCCGGTGGGGTGGAGTTCTACAACCCGGGCTACTACAGCAACCCTGTGGTGGATGGCCACCTCATGCAGGCGCTGGATGCCCCGAACTGGCAGGCGGCCGTGCCGTTCTGGCAGCAGGTGGAGTGGGATGGCAAGACCGGCGCCGGAGTGCAGGGAGATGCCGCCTGGGCCTGGCTGCTCAACGTGCAGCACACCTATCTCGCCAACCGTTGCATCGACCTTGGCAAGGGGGCGCCGGAAATCCACGGTAGCTGGTCCCTGCTCAACAACCTGCAGGATTGGCGGTGGACGTGCCGTTAAGTTCGTCCACTATGATGACTGCTACTCTAAAAGCCCTGCTGCGTCTGGCAGGGCTGTTATGTCTGGTCTCGGTCGCCACCTTTGTGCTGCTGAGTTACTCCCCCATCGACCCCATCAAAGCCTATATCGGCAACGATCTGCTCCATGTGCCGCCGGAGCAGTACGCCCGCATCGCCGTTCGCTGGGGGCTGGATCAACCGCTCTGGCTGCGCTACTGGCACTGGTTTAGCCAGGTGCTGCAGGGGGATCTCGGTTACTCCATGCTCTACAACGCACCGGTGGGTGAGGTAATTGGCCAGCGCTTTGCCGCCTCCTTCCTGCTGCTGGCGGGTGCCTGGCTGCTCTCCGGTTTTTTCGGGATTCTGCTGGGCCTCTGCGCCGGTCGCTATCTCAATCGCTGGCCCGATCGTCTTATTTGCCGCTTTGCCTACCTGCTTGCCTCCCTTCCCACCTTCTGGGTCGGCCTGTTGCTGCTCGCCCTGTTTGCGGTGCACTGGCCTTGGCTTCCGGTCTGCTGCGCTTGGACGCCGGGGCTCTCTGCCGATGAAGCGGACTGGTTGATGCGATTGCGCCATCTGTTGCTGCCGGTGACGACCCTATCGCTGCTCGGGGTGGGCAACATTGCCCTGCATACTCGGGCGCGGGTGGCCGAGGTGCTGGAGAGCGACTTTATTCGCTACGCCCGCGCTCAGGGGGATGGCGGCTGGCCCATGCTGCGTTTTCACGTGCTGCGCCACGCCCTGACCCCGGCCATCTGTCTGCAGTTTGCCTCCCTTGGCGAGCTGATTGGCGGGTCGCTCTTGGCCGAGAAGGTCTTCTCCTACCCGGGGCTCGGTCAGGCCACCGTGGATGCGGGGCTGCGGGGGGATATCCCCCTGCTGATGGGAATCGTGCTCTTCTGCACTCTGCTGGTCTTTTTGGGCAACACGGCGGCTCGGGTGCTGCTGGCCCGCATCAACCGGGGCTGGGAGGGCGAGCATGCTGTTTAATCCGCTCCCCTCCTTGCTGCGTCTTGGCTTTGCGCTGATCTGCCTGCTGCTACTGGCCAGCTACGGCTGGAGCCTCTCTCATCAGGATGTGCCGATGGATCTGCTGGCGCGCCAGCAGCCCCCCTCGCTGACCCACTGGTTCGGCACCGATCAGATGGGGCGGGATCTCTGGTTGCGCGCCTTTCAGGGCACCCTCACCAGTCTGGAACTTGGGCTAGGCACGGCGCTCTGCAGTGGCCTGCTGGCCATGGTGGCGGCAAGCGTGTCGCTCGTTCATCCCAGATGTGATGCGGCGGTGCGAATGGTGATCGACGCCATGCTGGCGCTGCCCCATATGCTGCTGCTGATCCTGATCTGCTTTACCGTGGGGGGCGGCATGCGCGGGGTGATCCTGGCGGTGGCGCTCACCCACTGGCCCAAGCTGGCGCTCATTCTCTGCGCAGAAGCGCGGCGGATCGTCTGCAGCGACTATGTGGTGCTGGCCCGCTGTCAGGGGATGGGGGCGCTGCGTCGCTGGCGCATCCACCTGCTGCCGGGGCTGTTGCCCCAGTGGTTTATCGGCACCTTGCTGATGTTTCCCCATGCGGTGCTGCACAGTGCGGCGCTGAGCTTTCTCGGCTTTGGCCTGGCGGCCCACGAGGCCTCGCTGGGTCTGCTGCTGGCCGATGCGCTGCGTTATCTGGCCGGTGGCGGCTGGTGGCTGGCCCTCTTCCCGGGGCTGATGTTGCTGCTGTTGGTGTTGCTCTTTGATCAGGCAACCCGCGCTCTGCAACAGCTGTTGTGGCACAGGAGTGAACCATGCTGAGTTTTGACCATGTGACCATAGAGGCGGCCCACTACTCTTGGCTGGGACGGCGCAGCTGGCAGCCATTGCTGACCGATATCAGTCTGCAACTGGCGCCGGGGGAGATAGTGGCGCTGGTGGGGGGGAGCGGCGAGGGCAAGAGCCTGCTGTTGCAAAGCGCTCTGACCCTGCTGCCGGACAATCTGAGGATGCGCGGCTCCATCTCCCTTGATGGCGTGCCCCTGTGCGATGCCAGCCGGACCCGTTTACGCGGCCACACCCTCTGCTATGTGCCACAGGGAGTAAGCGCCCTCAATCCATTGCTGACGGTGGAGCGCCAGCTGGGCCGTGCGGCACGTCTCTGCGGCCAGAACGGTTCCCGCGAGCGGCTCGGTGAGCAGCTGCTGCGCTACCAGCTGCCCACGACCACCCTGGACAGATTCCCGCGCCAGCTCTCCGGCGGCATGGCCAAGCGCATTCTGGCCTGCACTGCGGCGCTCGGCGGCGCCCGCTACATTCTGGCAGACGAGATCACCGCCTGGCTCGACGAGGGGCTGGCCTGTCTGCTGCTCGGCCAGTTGCGTGAATTGGCCAATCAGGGCAGCGGTATCCTCTGGGTGACCCACGATCTGGCGCTGGCGGCCCGCTTTGCCGATCGCATTGTGGCGCTGCATCAGGGGCAGGTGAGCGATACTTTGAGCTGCCACCATCTGCGTCAGGGGCAGGGGAGCGAGATGCTCCGCGCCCACTGGCAGGCACTGCCGGAATTCAACGCGCTCTTCTCTGTGCCGGAGGTTTCCTGATGTTTGAAGTACGAAATCTCACTATCGCCCAGGGGGAACGTCCCCTCTGGCAGGGATTGTCGCTGACGGTGAAAGCGGGCGAGCGACTCGGTATCTCTGCGCCGAGTGGCCATGGCAAGACCACGCTGGGGCGGGTATTGGCGGGTTGGCAACCGGTTGGGGCTGGCGGGCAGATCCTGCTGGATGGGCAGCCGGTGCCTGAACAGGTAAAAGGTTATAACCCCATCCAGCTGGTGCCCCAGCACCCGGAACTCACTTTCAATCCCTATCGCACCACCGGGCAGGCGCTCTGGGATGTATGGCGCCCCGATGACGCCATGCTTGCCCGCTTTATGGTCAAGCCTGAATGGCTCGGTCGTAAACCCGGCCAGCTCTCCGGTGGTGAGCTGGCCCGTATCGCGCTGCTGCGCGCCCTCGATCCTCGCACTCGTCTGCTGATTGCCGATGAGGTGACAGCCCAGCTGGATCCGCAGATTCAGCGCCAGCTCTGGCGGGAGTTGATGATTGAGTGCGAACAGCGCGGGCTTGGCATGGTGATATTCAGTCACCAGCAGGCACTGCTGCGCCAGATCTGCCATCGGGTGCTACGTTTTGGTGAGGTGCCTGCGGAGCAGGAGGCGATGGCCCGTAGCGTGGCCTGAGGGTTGGCTTTCCCCTCATCCCCAACCCTTCTCCCGCAAGGGGAGAAGGGAGCAGAAGGTGCCATTTCGCCAGGCTCGGGGTTTAGGGTTTGGAGAACCTCTGGGTTTGAAAATATGGCTGGTTGTTATGCTCGAAGCTCCCCTGAGGGGTTTGAGGGAATCGTATTGTTGCAGCATGTTGCCTGTATCCACGAACCGGTTCCCTCTCCCTGGGGAGAGGGTGAGGGGGGCGAGTATGAAACGCTGGCTATTCGGTATAGAGAGAGCGCCTGACAAGGTTCGCAGATTTCGCAGATAAAGAGAGGGAGGCATCAGCCTCCCTCTTTTGTTATCCACCGTTATCAGCGGTTGTGATCTATCCGCACTCAGGCAGTCGCCAGCCAGTTGAGCCAGGCATCCATCCCTTCACCTGTGGTGGCGCTTACCTGGATCACCTGGATATAGGGGTTGACTCGTTTGGCGTTCTCGATGCAGCGGGCAATGTCAAAGTTGACGTAGGGCAGCAGATCGATCTTGTTGATCACCATCAGCTGGGCGGCGGCGAACATGTCCGGGTATTTGAGAGGCTTCTCCTCCCCCTCGGTGACGGAGAGGATCGCCACCTTGTACTTCTCGCCGAGATCGAAGCTGGCGGGGCAGACCAGATTGCCGACGTTCTCGATAAAGAGGATGCCCCCTTCATTGGCGGGCAGCTGGTGGCAGGCGTCGTGGACCATTTTGGCGTCCAGATGGCAGCCCTTGCCGGTGTTGATCTGCACGGCAGGGACGCCGGTGGCACGAATGCGATTCGCATCTCTGCTTGTCTGCTGATCCCCTTCGATCACCGCGCAGGGGCGCTTGTCGGCCAGCTGGCGCAGGGTTTCGCACAGCAGGGTGGTTTTGCCTGAACCCGGGCTCGACACCAGATTGAGCACCAGCTGGGCCGCCTCGTCGAAGTGTTCGCGGTTGTGGGCGGCCAGCGCGTTGTTCTTGGCCAGCACATCCATCTCGATGGCGATCAGCTGGCGCTGCCCCATGCCGGGCACCGACAATCCCGCTTCCCCTTTGCCATAGTGCAGATCACCCTGCTGATGGTCATGGTCATGGTCATGGTCATGGTCATGGCTGTGATCATGGGGATGCGCGTGGGAATGGCCGTGGTCATGAGAGTGGGCATGTTCATGATGATGGTCGTGTGGGTGATCATGCCCCTCATGGCTCATGGGTGCCCGCACCCCGTGGTAGTGGTGATGGACATCCCCCTGATGGTGGTAGTGGTGGTGAATGATCAGGGTGCGCGGCGCACTCTGATCGTGGCCATGATGGTGATGGGCGTCATGAGCATGATGATGGCCATGCTCATGGTTATGTTCATGTTCATGATGATGCTCATGATCGTGCTCATGGCCGGCGATCCGCGCCTGGCCGCATCCGCATACGCTACACATATCAACTTACCTCGATGTCGGTGATGCGCAGGCTATCACCCTGCGCGACTCGTAATTTGTATCCGCCACACTCGGGACAGGCCTGCCCGCGCGCGGTGAGGGTGACCGTCTGGTTGCAGTCGTAACACCAGGCCTCTGCCGCCTGGTGCTGAAAGTGCAGCTGGGCCCCTTCGACGGCGGTGCCCTTGGCGGCGGCCTCGAAACAGAAGGCGATGGTGTCCGGGTCGACGCAGGAGAAGCTGCCGACCTCGAGCCAGAGGGCGGTCACCTTGGTAAAGCCCCGCTGGGTGGCCTGTTCGGCCGCCAGATCGATGGCGGCCATGGCCAGAGACATTTCGTGCATGGTGGCTCCTTAACCGATATGGGGAGGAGCAGTGACTCCTCCCTGTAATTGACGGAACGGCATGGCCGGTCAACAGATCCGCGGCAGCAGCTCCCCTTGCGGCAGCTCCAGATAACGGCGGCTGCCCCAGGGGTTGTTGAGGATCACCTTGTGACGATCGCTTGCCTGCACCACGCCGATCTGGCTGGCGGCGGGGTTAAATTGTCGCAAGATGCCCAGTGCGTCCTGCGCCTGTTTGGCAGGCAGGGCCAGCACCATGGTCCCCTCGTTGGCGAGATCATGGGGCTCGAAACCATAGAGCTCGCACAGGCCACGCACCGGATCGCACACCGGAATGGCGGACTCCTCCAGCTCGATGGCCACCTGGGAGGCGCTGCTCCACTCGTTGAGCACGGCGGCAAGGCCACCGCGAGTGGCATCGCGCAGGGCGTGAGGGGTAATACCCGCTTTTAGCAGCGCTTCTACCTGCGGCCAGAGGGTGGTGCAGTCGCTCTTGAGATCGGAGCCCAGTTGCAGGGCGTCACGGGCCATCAGGATGCAGGCGCCGTGGCTGCCGATATCCCGCGACACCAGGATGGCGTCACCGGCTTTGAGGTTGCGCACCGAGATGCCCCGGCTCTGCTCGGGCAGCGGGAAGGTGCCGACCCCGCTGGTGTTGATAAAGATCTTGTCGGCTGCCCCCTTGGGTACCACCTTGGTATCGCCGCAGACGATGCGGGCGCCGCTGTTGGCAAGCTCGGTCGCCATCGACTCGACGATGCGGACCAGATCGGCGTAGGGGAATCCCTCCTCGATAATAAAGCTGGCGCTCAGATACTCGGGTTTGGCCCCCATCATGGCGAGATCGTTGACCGTGCCGGCGATAGCCAGCTTGCCGATATCGCCCCCCTCGAAGAAGAGCGGCGAGACGGTAAAGCTGTCGGTGGTGAAGGCGACGGGGCCGCTGACCGGCAGCAGGGCGGCATCTTCACCGCGCAACAGGATCTCGTTGCCAAAGTGGCGAAAGAAGAGCTGATTGATCAGCTGGTTCATTTCCACTCCGCCGCCACCGTGGCTAAGTTGGATTTCTCTCATCGTTCCTGGATCCCCATATATCGGTAGTAGGCATTGCAGGCCCCTTCGGAGCTGACCATGCAGCTGCCCATGGGCTGGGTCGGGGTGCAGCCCCGGCCAAAGACTTTGCACTGGTTCGGCTTGGCCAGCCCACGCAGGATATCGGCGCACTGGCAGGCCTTGTGGTCATCGATGGGGGTCTCACTGAGTTGAAAGTGACGTTCCGCATCGCGCCTGGCGAAGGTATCGCGCAGGCGCAGAGCGGAGGCGTTGATATCCCCAAGGCCCCGCCAGCGAAAGTGCTCGCGGGTCTCGAAAAAGCGCTCGACCAGCCGCTGGGCGGCTTTATTGCCGCTGGCAGTGACGGCGCGGCTGTATTGCACCTCCAGCGCGTAGCGACCCTCCACCTTCTGGCGCACCATCATCAAGAGCGCCTCCATCACATCCACCGGCTCGAAGCCGCTCACCACCACTGGCACCTGATAGCGGTCGACAATGGGCAGGTAGATATCGGCGCCGGTGATGACGCTGACGTGGGAGGGACCGATAAAGGCGTTCACCTTGGCCACCCCGTCGGCCATCACCGCATGAATGGCGGGGGGCACCAGCACATGGTTGATATGAAACAAGAGGTTCTCGATCCCTTGCTCTTCCGCAGCAGCCAAGAGTGCCGCTGTCATCGGGGTGGAGGTCTCGAAACCGATGGCGAAGAAGACCACGGTTTTTTCCGGGTTCTCACGAGCGATGCGCAGGGCGTCGAGGGGGTCATAGACGGGGCGGATATCGCTCCCCTTGGCGCGCTGCTGGGCCAGCGTGCCTTTGGAGCCCGGCACCCGGATCATGTCCCCCAGCGTCACCAGAATAACGTTGGGCTGGCGGGCCAGCTCGATGGCCTGATCGATGCGCTCTTTGGGCATGATGCAGACCGGGCAGCCGGGGCCGTGGACAAACTCGATGCTGGCCGGCAGCAACTGGTGCAGGCCGTACTTCATGATGGTGTGGGTATGGCCGCCACACACCTCCATCACCCGCAGCGGCTCGGGCAGATCATTGGCCAGTTCGGTGATCTGGGCGGCGAGGGAGCGGATCACCTGGGGCTCACGAAAGCCCTGAAAGAGGTCATTCAAGGTCAGCATGGCAGCGTCTCTTGTTTGGGCATCAGGGCCACCATCTGGCGGAAGCTCTCGAGGCTGGCCTGCGCCTCCGCTTCGTCAATCTTGCTCATCACAAAGCCGATATGGAGCAGCACATAGTCGCCAATGTTGAGAGGCTCTTCGAGCAGCATGCAGCTGACGCGCCGCTGCACCCCCAGGGTGTCGACGGTGACGCAGTTATCTTCGGGGTGCAGTTGCACCACCTGAGAGGGGATGGATAGACACATGGATTTCAGGACTCCGACAAGGTGGCACAGCCGGCTGTGGTTGGGCGGTGCGTGGCAATATGGTGGATGGCAAACCAGAGCTGACCGGCGGCGATGCCACCGTCATTGAGCGGCAGGGTTTCGCTGGTCAATACCCGCCGGCCGGCGGCTTCGAGTGCGGGGACCAGCTGGTCCATCAGCACCCGGTTTTGAAAGACGCCGCCCCCGAGCGCCACCGGATAGCCGGGGAAGCGCTCGGCAAGGGCAACCACCAGCTTGCTGATGGCGCGGATAAAGCCGGCGGCCAGGCTGGCGGTGGAGGTGCCTTGGCGCCGCTCGCTGACAAGGGTATGGATGAGCTCGGCCCACTGGATCTGCAGTGGCCCCTCCGCTGACTGGCTGAGGCCAAAGGCGAGGGGGAAGGGCGCTTCATCGGGGGCCAGCTGCAAGGCAGCCGCCTCCAGCAAGAGCCCTGCTTCGCCCTCGTAATCCGGGGTATCGATCACCCCCAGCAGCGCCGCCACCGCATCGAACAGCCGACCGATGGAGCTGGTGTAGGGGGCGTTGCGACCCAGCTGCCAGAGCTGGTGCAGGTTGCTGATCCGCTTAAGGGGCAGTTGCTTGATCAACGGAATATCGAGGGTGCTGATCTGCTCAGAACTGTGCGATTCAAACAGCAGCCCCAGCAACTGGCGCACCGGTTCGCGGATGGCCGCTTCGCCGCCGATCAGCTTGAAGGGGGTGAGGTGGGCAACCCGCGTAAAGCCCTGAATGTCTGCCAGCAGCAGCTCGCCGCCCCAGAGGGTGCCGTCATCGCCAAGGCCGGTGCCGTCGAAGGCAACCCCCAGCACAGGGCCCCTGATGTCGTGCTCGGCCATCACCCCCAGCAGGTGGGCGTGATGGTGCTGCACCTTGAGGTGGGTGGCACCCTGATCTTGGCAATAGTCCTTGGCCCACTGATGGCTGAGATAGCCCGGGTGGCGATCCGAGACCAGCACTTCGGGTTTGAGATCGTAGAGATCGCGAAAGGTCGCCAGAGTCTGCTCGAAGTGGCCTTGCATCGGCAAGCTGTGCAGATCGCCGATATAGGGGCTGTAGATGCGCTGGCGGCCGAAGGCGAGCGCCAGCTGGTTCTTCTGCTGCGCCCCGACTGCCAAGAGCGGTACCTTGACTGCCTCTTGCAGGCTGGGGGTGCAGGGGGCATAGCCCCGGGCTAGCCGCAACGTCTGGCGCCGCCCGCCCGCCCACTGCACCAGACTGTCGTCGCACGGGTGCAGGATGGGGCGGTTGTGATCCAGGATGCCGTCAATCTCGCTGCCGAGTTCCCTGACCACCGCCTCGCACTCGATAAGGATTGGGCTGCCGCGACCATTGGCGCTGGTGGCCACCAGCGGCATGGCGCAGGCATCCAGCAACAGCTGATGGAGTGGGGTATAGGGGAGCATGATGCCAAGGTAGGGGATGCCGGGGGCGATCCTCTCGGCCAGCGGCGCGGTTGTCAGTAGGGATTCTGAGAGCCGATCATCGTTAATGCGCTTGCGCAGCAGGGTGATGGGTCTGGCCTGAGAGGTGAGCAGCTTCCACTCGTCTTCGCTGCCGGTGACATGCAGTTTGGCCTCGGCAAGGGAGCCCATCATCACCGCCAGCGGCTTGCGTTCACGCCGCTTGAGCGTTCGCAATCTGGCCACACTCCGTTCATTGCGGGCATCACATATCAGGTGATACCCCCCCATCCCCTTGACCGCAATCAGCGCCCCCGCTTGCAGGGCGCTGGCAGCTGCTTGCAGGGCACCCTCGCGCTCGGCCAGCGTATCGCCGCGGCCGCTGCGCCAGGTCAGATGCGGCCCGCACTCGGGGCAGCTCACCGGCTGGGCGTGGTAGCGTCTGTCCAGCGGATCTTCGTAGGCTGCCGCGCAGCGCGGGCACATGGCAAAGCCTGCCATGGCGGTATGGGGGCGGTCGTAGGGGAGGCGGCGGATGATGGTGTAGCGCGGGCCGCAGTGGGTGCAGTTGGTAAAGGGGTAGTGGTGGTGGCGATCGCTTGGATTGGCCACGTCCGTGGCGCACGCCTCGCACATCCCCTGATCCGGCGAGATGGCGACCGTGGCCGCGCTCTGCTGCTGGCTTGCCTTGATATGAAAGGCGCCGTTGTAATCGGGATTCGGGTTTTGGGGCAGCTCCCGCTCGTTAAAATGATCGATGCGGCTCAAGGGCGGTGCCAGTTCCCGCAGTTCGCGGGCAAAGCTGGCGAGCTGCTCAGGGGATCCTTCCGCGCCGATGGTGACGCCGCTCGCGTCGTTCAATACATAGCCGGCAAGGCTGTGGCGCAGCGCCAGCCCATAGACGAAGGGGCGAAAGCCGACCCCCTGTACGATGCCGTCTATATGAAATTCCCGGCGCAGTCGAAGGCGTGTCGACGTGGTCATGGCGCCATCCAAAGAGGGGCCAGCGCCCCTCCCTGATAACCGGGGGGCAGGGAACCCTCCCTCATGACAAGGGGGCTGGGGAGGGCCGACAGGGGCGGCCATCCGGCGATCATCCTGGGGGATGTCATGCGATATCGAACTCCCATCTGCTGGCCTGCCGCCACGGCATGGGCCATCGGGTGCAACGAACGGGGGGCAACGGGCTGCGTCGCGATAGAAGGGGCGTAGCCTTGGCAGGAAGAGGAGGCCCTCGTCCTGTCACGGGGGCCAAGTTTACCGGGGCACTTGTCCCCAATACTTTGATCTCGCCCCTGTTTGAGTGCCAGATGCGGCGCTTCTTTGCGATCCTGTGAGCCTGCTCCGCCAGCGATCGGCGTGTGAGGGCAGGCGGCGCCACGCCCCCGGGGCGCTGAGCCGATCCCTGAAGGGGGCAAATCGAGGATGGCGGGGCCAACACGCAGGTTTTATTGTTTGGTTTTATTTAACGATTATGGTCAATCGAGTAGAAAAATTGAACACCTTGGAGGCTGTTTTACCCCTTGCGGGGGCTGGCGGGGGTCTGCCGGCCCTGAAAAACGGGGCCAGCCCGGTTTCCCGGTGCGTCTCGGCGGCGAGGCGCCAGCGGGCGGGATCTGCCATTGGCGGCCCTGGGCTGGTATAGTCCTGCGCCAACAAAAGAGGTTGGAGAGAAGGCTTGCCGATGCCCCTGGGGCGGCGCCTCTCTTCGCGGCATCAAAGGATATCCCCATGAAATTCAGTCCCCTGCTCGATGAGATGATGAAGGCGCTGCAGGTCTTGCCGGGCGTGGGCCCCAAGTCCGCCCAGCGCATGGCGTTCACCCTGCTGGAGCGCGAGCGCAGCGGCGGTCTGCGTCTGGCCTCCCTGCTCAACCGGGCGCTCACCGAAATCGGTCATTGCAGCCACTGCCGCACCTTTACCGAGAACGATCGCTGCGAGATCTGCGCCAATCCCAAGCGCGAGGAGAACGGCCTGCTCTGCGTGGTGGAGAGCCCGGCGGACGTGGCCGCCATCGAGCAGACCGGCCAGTTCTCCGGCCGTTACTTCGTGCTGATGGGCCACCTGTCGCCCCTTGACGGCATCGGCCCTGAGGAGCTGGGGCTCGATATCCTGGAGCGCCGCCTGCAAGAGGAGCAGATCAAGGAGCTGATCCTCGCCACCAACCCCACCATTGAGGGGGATGCCACCGCCTGGTACATCGCCGACATGGCACGCACCGCCGGGGTGGAGGTGAGCCGCATCGCCCACGGCGTGCCGGTGGGCGGGGAGCTGGAGCTGGTGGATGGCACCACGCTCTCCCACTCCCTGATGGGGCGCCAGCGCCTGAGCTAAAGAGGCCACGGACCCCACCCCGGCCCTCCCCTTGGCAGGGGAGGGCGCAATGGATCTTGCCTCACTCCTCTCTTTGGCAGGGGAGAAAGCAACGAACCCCACCCCGGCCCTCCCCTTGGCAGGGGAGGGAGCAATGGATCCTGCCCCACTCCTCCCTTTGGCAGGGGAGAAAGCCACGAACCCCACCCCGACCCTCCCCTTGGTAGGGGAGGGAGCAATGGATCCTGCCCCACTCCTCCCTTTGGCAGGGGAGAGCAAGGCTGACCCCGCTATTGGCTCCACGCTCGATCCCAATCTGACCCTCCTCGCCAGACAGGGGACGACGGTGCACCTCCCCCTTGTGAAGGGGGAGGCCGGGAGGGGGTTGCCTGTGTGGGCCAAGCGAGGGGCCGGTGTGCAAATTTGCTCTCAAGTTTGCACGCAAGCCCCTTGATATTTGAGAGGCCAACCCCATCTAGCTTGGGAATCTGTTCAACCCGACGTTTTGAGGACTGGTCGATGACCCAAAGTGTTCACGCCGAAACCCACGGCTTTCAGACTGAAGTCAAACAACTGCTGAGCCTGATGGCTCACAGCCTCTACTCCAACAAAGAAGTATTCCTGCGCGAGCTGATCTCCAACGCCTCCGATGCGGCGGACAAGCTGCGCTTCAAGGCGCTTTCCGATGCCTCTTTGTTCGAAAACGACGGCCAGCTGCGCGTGCGCCTGGTGGTGGACAAAGAGAACAAGACCCTGACCATTTCGGACAACGGCATCGGCATGACCCGTGACCAGGTGATCGAGCACCTGGGCACCATCGCCAAGTCCGGCACCGCCGAGTTCTTCAAGCACCTCTCCGGTGACCAGGGCAAGGATTCCCAGCTGATCGGCCAGTTCGGGGTGGGCTTCTACTCCGCCTTCATCGTGGCCGACAAGGTGACCGTGGTCTCCCGCGCCGCCGGCACCGCGCCGGAGCAGGGCGTGCAGTGGGAATCACAAGGGGAAGGCTCCTTCACCGTGGCTGACGTGACCAAAGCCGGTCGCGGCACCGACGTCATCCTGCACCTGCGCAGCGATGAAGAGGAGTTCCTGGACGACTGGCGCCTGCGCTCCGTGGTCAGCAAATATTCCGACCACATCAGCGTGCCGGTAGAGATGTTCAAGGAGGGCACTCCGGATCGGGAAGAAGACGGTGAAACCATCGTCGGCACCCCGGGGGAGTGGGAGCAGGTCAACCGCGCCACTGCGCTCTGGACCCGCAACCCGAAGGACATCAAGGACGAGGAGTACCAGGAGTTCTACAAGCACGTCGCCCACGACTTCGAAGATCCGCTCCTGTGGGGTCACAACCGGGTGGAAGGGGCCCAGGAGTACACCAGCCTGCTCTACATCCCGGCCCGTGCGCCGTTCGATCTCTACAACCGCGAACAGAAGCACGGTCTGAAACTCTATGTGCAGCGCGTCTTCATCATGGACGATGCCGAGCAGTTCATGCCGACCTACCTGCGCTTCGTGAAAGGGGTGCTGGACTCCAACGATCTGCCGCTCAACGTCAGCCGTGAAATCCTGCAGGACAACAAGGTGACCGCCTCCCTGCGCAAGGCCTGCTCCAAGCGCGTGCTCACCATGCTCAACAAGCTGGCGAAAGAGGATGGCGAGAAGTACGCCAAGTTCTGGAGCGAGTTCGGCAATGTGCTCAAAGAGGGCCCGGCCGAGGATTACGCCAACCGGGAAGAGATCGCGAAGCTCTTGCGCTTTGCCAGCACCGCCGGCGAGGGCGAAGCCCAGACCGTGTCGCTCGAGGATTACGTTGGCCGCATGAAGGAAGGTCAGCAGAAGATTTACTACATCACCGCCGACTCTTATGCCGCTGCCAAGAACAGCCCGCACCTCGAGATCTTCCGCAAGAAGGGCGTCGAAGTGCTGCTGATGTGGGAGCGGGTGGACGAGTGGCTGATGAGCCACCTGACCGAGTTCGACGGCAAGCAGCTGGTCTCCGTCACCCGTGGCGAACTGGATCTCGGGGATCTGGAAGACGACGCCTCCAAGCAGGCGCAGGAAGAGGCTGAAAAAGCCAACGCCGGTCTGGTGGAGCGGGTCAAGAAGAGCCTCGGGGAGGCGGTGAAAGAGGTGCGCGTCACCCACCGTCTGACCGACTCGCCGTCCTGCATCGTCACCGACGCCCACGGCATGAGCACCCAGATGATCAAGCTGATGCGCGCCGCCGGTCAGCCGGTGCCGGAGCAGAAGTACATCCTGGAGCTCAACCCCGACCATGCCCTGGTGAAGAAGCTCGGCACCATCGAGGATGAGAGCCTGTTTGGCGAGTGGGTCTCCCTCCTGCACGAGCAGGCCCAGCTGGCGGAGCAGGGTGGCCTCAATGATCCGGCGAGCTTCGTCTCCCGTATCAACCGTCTGCTACTCCAGGCGTGATGTGATTGTGATTGGCCCACTGCATGACAGTGGGCTTTTTTTTGGCCGTTCCCCTCTAGTGCGCCGCTGCATTTTCAATCATTTTTCGTGGTCGTCGTCTGCGTCTTTGGTCGCAGAGACGGGGCGGGAGTGTGGTGATAATCTGGCCACTCACACGGGGCGAGCTTGTTAATACGGGCGAAAACGTGTAGTTTTTTGCCTTCTCAAGAATTGAATAACCAATCAACTAGGAGCGTGTATGCGCATTGTTCTGTTGGGAGCTCCGGGCGCCGGCAAGGGTACCCAGGCTCAGTTCATCATGGAAAAACACGGTATTCCGCAGATCTCCACCGGCGATATGCTGCGTGCGGCGATCAAGGCGGGTACCGAGCTGGGCCTCAAGGCCAAAGCCGTGATGGACGCAGGTCAGCTCGTCTCCGACGACATCATCATCGGCCTGGTCAAAGAACGCATCGCGCAACCGGATTGCGCCAACGGCTTCCTGCTGGACGGCTTCCCCCGCACCATTCCCCAGGCGCAAGCCATGAAGGATGCCGGTGTGACCGTGGACTTCGTGCTGGAATTCGACGTGCCGGACGAAGAGATCGTCAAGCGCATGAGCGGCCGCCGCGTACACTCCGGCTCCGGCCGTACCTACCACGTGGTGTTCAACCCGCCGAAAGTGGAAGGCAAGGATGACGTGACCGGTGAAGATCTGGTGATCCGTGCCGACGACGAAGAGACCACAGTGCGCAAGCGTCTGGATGTCTACCATCAGCAGACCGCGCCGCTCATCGGTTTCTACGGCAAGGAAGCGGAAGCGGGCAACACCCGTTACGTCAAGATCGACGGCACCCAGCCGGTGGATCTGGTCAGCCAGCAACTGGCCGCCATTCTCGGTTAAGCCATTCAGGGCCGGCAGGACGCAGCCGTTCGCCGGCTGGCTATGAGGGTGAGAAAAGGGTCCATACCGGGCCCTTTCTTGCATTCCATTCCCACGACACAGAACGACAGGATGCTAACGTGACCACGAAAACCGGGATCTTGCTGGTCAATCTGGGTACCCCGGCCGCGCCGACCACGGCGGCGGTCAAGGCGTTTCTCAGCCAGTTTCTGCACGATCAGCGGGTCGTCGACCTGCCGCGCTACCTCTGGTGCCCCCTGCTTCACTTCATCATCCTGCCGACCCGCTCCCCCAAGGTGGCCAAGCTCTATCAGCAGGTGTGGACCGAGCAGGGCTCCCCCCTGATGGTCATCAGCCAGCAGCAGCGCGCGGCCCTGGAGCACGAACTCAAGCGGGAAGGGGTCGAGGTGCCGGTGGCGCTCGCCATGACCTATGGCGCCCCGTCGCTGGCCGACGGCTGGCAGGCCCTCAAGGCCCAGGGAGTCAACCGGGTGATCCTGCTGCCGCTCTATCCCCAGTATTCGGTCAGTACCACTGCCTCGGTGTTCGACGCCTGGGCCAGGGCGATGAAAACCGAGCGCAATCTGCCGGTGGTGCGGCTCATCCGCGATTACCATGCCCACCCGGAGTACATCCAGGCGCTGGCCATGAGCGTGCGTCGCCACTGGGAGCAGCACGGCCAGGGGGAGCATCTGCTGATGTCCTTCCACGGCATTCCCGAGCGCTACGAGCGGGAAGGGGATCCTTATGGTCATCAGTGCAGGCGCACCGCCGCCCTGCTGGCGGAGGCGCTGGGGCTGGCCCCGGAGCAGTGGACCGCGAGCTTCCAGTCCCGCTTTGGCAAGGAGGAGTGGCTCAAGCCCTACACGGACCTGACCGTGGCCGACTTGCCCTCTCGCGGCGTCAAGCGGCTCGATGTCATCTGCCCGGCCTTCTCGGCGGATTGCCTCGAGACCCTGGAGGAGATCCAGGTGCAGAACCGGGAGATCTTCATGGCCGCCGGTGGCGAGCAGTTTGAATACATCCCGGCCCTCAACAGCGATCAGGCCCATATCCGCATGATGGTTTCCCTCATCTGTCGCGAGCTGGCATGATGGCCGTTCTCATCCGGTGCCCGACGTGGCGGACGTTCGGATTCAACGATAAAGGAGTGTCCTGATGATGCATATCACGCTGATTTACGCCGGCCTGCTCGGGCTCTTGTTCCTGCTGCTCTCCTTCTGGGTGGTCAAGCGCCGCGCCCAGTTCAGGGTGATGATAGGGGAGGGGGAAGCCCCCGAGATGCTGGCCGCGATCCGCGCCCACGGCAACTTTGCCGAGTACGTGCCCCTCACCCTGCTGCTGATGGCCCTGTGCGAACTGGCGGGGGTCGGGGCGCTCTGGCTGCACCTGGGCGGTGTGCTGCTGCTGGTGGGGCGCATCCTGCATGCCATCGGCATCCAGATCCCCAGGGCTCCCAACATGCCGCGCCTCTTCGGCACCCTCTTCTTCTGGCTGTCGCTGGGGATTTTCTCGGTGCTGGCCCTGGTGCAGGGGCTCTCGGCAAGCTGAATGTCATCCCGCAACGCCACCCCGCCACGGGGTGGTTTTTTGTGGCAGGCAAGTCAAACGTTTTCCTCGCAAGCCCTTGTCTATACTGACCTCAAAATTCAATCGTGCGACTTTTCGGCGTGGTGGATTGTGTTAAAATCCCGCCCCTCTTTTCCCCAGAGCACAGAAGATTGCCATGAAATTTCCCGGTCAGCGCAAGTCCAAACACTACTTCCCGGTCGACAGACGTGATCCCCTGATCCCGCAGAATTCCCAGCTCACCGAACTGGGCAAGGCCTATGTAGTGGGCATCGATCAGACTCTGGTGGATATCGAAGCCCATGTGGACGAAGACTTCCTGAACCGGTACGGCCTGAGCAAGGGCCACTCCATGCTCATCTCCGACGAGGTGGCGGAGCTGGTCTACGACGAGCTCAAGGCCAACAACATGGTGGTGAGCGAATTTGCCGGCGGCACCATCGGCAACACCATGCACAACTACTCCGTGCTGGCGGACTCCCACTCCATCCTGCTTGGCGTCATGAGCCAGGACATCCGCATCGGCAGCTATGCCTACCGCTATCTGTGCAACACCTCCTCCCGGGTCAACCTCGACTACCTGCAGCCGGTGGACGGCCCGGTCGGGCGCTGCTTCACCTTCATCACCGAAGGGGGAGAGCGCAGCTTTGGCATCAACGCCGGCAAGATGGATCACCTGGATGTGGACCACATCCCCGAGACCATCATCAAGGAGGCCTCGGCCCTGGTGATCACCGCCTACCTGGTGCGCGGCGCTGACGGCACCCCCATGAAGGAGGCCGCCATGGCCGCGGTGCGCTATGCCCGCGAGGCCGGGGTGCCCGTGGTGCTGACCCTGGGCACCCGCTTCGTCATCGACGAGAATCCCCAGTGGTGGCGTGATTTCATCAGCGAGAACGTGACCGTGCTCGCCATGAACGAGGACGAGGCGGAGGCCCTGACCGGGATAAAGGATCCCCTCGGCGCGGCCGACAAGGCGCTGGACTGGGCGGACATGGTGCTCTGCACCGCCGGCCCCATCGGCCTCTACATGGCGAGCTACACCGACGAGGACTACAAGCGCGAGACCACCCACACCCTGCTGCCCGGCGTCATCCCCGAATTCAACATGTACGAGTTCAGCCGCCCCATGGCCCGGGACAAGTGCCGCAAGCCTGCGCGTATCTACTCCCACATCTCTCCCTACATGGGCGGCCCGGAGAAGATCAAGAACACCAACGGGGCAGGGGACGGGGCGCTGTCCGCCGTGCTGCACGACATGGTGGCGAACGCCTACCACCGCATGAACGTGCCGAACTCCGCCAAGCATCTCTCGGAATTCCTGACCTACTCCTCTCTGGCCCAGGTGTGCAAGTACGCCAACCGGGTGAGCTACGAGGTGCTGGCCCAGAGCAGCCCGCGCCTCTCCCGCGGGTTGCCGGAGAAGGAAGACAGCCTGGAAGAGGTGTACTGGGAGCGGTGATACCTCTTCCTGTCGACCACGAGAAAGGGTGCCACTGGGCACCCTTTCTTGTTTTTGGGGCTGGATCATGTTTTTGGCATCGCTTTTGCTGACATCGTGGACAGCCCGCGTCGCGGCGGCATACCTTGTGTTAAGGATATGTAGCTGCTGCGGGGCGAGGGTATGTTGAGACAATGGAGTATCGGTCGGCGTCTGTCGCTGGTGACCCTGATGGTGCTGGCGCTGCTGGGACTGCTGCTGTTCTTCTGCCTGCAGATCTATCAGCAGGGGCTGATGGGGGAGAAGAGCCGCCAGACTCAGGCTCAGGTTGAGACCGCCTACAGCCTGGTGGCGGGGCTGGAAGCCAGGGTGCGCAAGGGGGAGATGGACGAGGCAAGCGCCAAGGCCGAGGCGCTGGCGCTGATCAAGGGGTTGCGTTACGGCAACGATGACTACTTCTGGATCAACGACAGCCACCCCACCATGGTGATGCACCCCATGAAACCCGAGCTGGACGGCAAGGATCTCTCTGGGGTGGAGGACAAGCAGGGGCTCAGGCTGTTCGTCGCCTTCGCCGATCTGGCGCGGGCCCAGGGCGCGGGGGAGGTGGCCTACTACTGGCCCAAGCCGGGGGTGGACGAACCGGTACGCAAGATCTCCTACATCAAGCGCTTCGCCCCCTGGGACTGGATCATCGGCACCGGCGTCTATGTGGACGACGTCGAGGCCCAGTACCGGGAGGTGCTGCACACCCTGCTGGGGATCGGGCTGGTGCTGGCCCTCCTGCTGTTTGCCGTGGTCGGCCTCATTGTGCGCAGCATCGTCGTGCCCCTCTCCCGCTCGGTCTCGGCCCTTGGCAACATTGCCAGGGGGGAGGGGGATCTGCGGGTACGTCTGCCAGAGTCTGGGCGTGACGAGCTGAGCCAGCTCAGCATCAACTTCAACCTCTTCGCCAGCCAGATGGCGCAGCTGGTGGCCCGCAGCCAGCAGATAGCGGATCAGAACCGGGTGCATGCCCACCAGCTGGCCGAGGTGGTGGAGCGTACCGGCGCCATCGTCACCGGCCAGGAGCAGGATACCCTGCGGGTGGCCAGCGCCATGGAGCAGATGACGGTGAGCAGCCGCGAAGTGGGCCAGCACGCGGCCCAGGCCGCCGATGCGGCGGACTCGGCCCTTAATCTGGCCCAGCATGGCCGCGAGGTGGTGGTCCAGACCCGGGAGTCCATCAGCCAGCTGGCGGACGAGATGGTGGAGACGGTACAGGCGGTGAGCCGCCTCGAGCAGGAGACTCAGCAGATTGGCTCCGTGCTCGACGTCATTCGCGGGGTGGCGGAGCAGACCAACCTGCTGGCCCTCAACGCCGCCATTGAAGCGGCACGGGCCGGGGAGCAGGGGCGCGGCTTTGCGGTGGTCGCCGACGAGGTGCGTACCCTGGCGACCCGCACCCACAGCTCCACCGACGAGATCCGGCAGATGATCCAGCGGCTGCAGGAGGGGGCCGGCAAGGTGGTCAGCGGCATCAGCCAGTTGCAGCAGCTCTCCCGCGCGACGGCGGACAGGGCCGGCGATGCGGATGTCGCCATCAATGCCATCGATGGATCCGTCCACACCATTACTGCCATGAATGGGCAGATTGCCACGGCGGCGGCGGAGCAGAGCCGGGCGGCGGAGGAGATCAACCAGCGGCTGGTGGCCATCACCCAGCTGGCGGCGGATGCCCTGGCCCAGAACCGGCTGACCGAGCAGGCATCCGGGCAACTGGCGCTGGCCTGCGACGAGCTGGGGGCCCTGGTGGCGAAATATCGCATCTGACGGCCTTTATCCCCGCTTTTTCGGGATAAGGCTTGAGTCTGGGGGGCTTTTGGGACACCATCTGCCCCATTCTCGGCCAGCCCTGGCCGACAGCCTGCCATTGCTTTGCAAGAGAGAGACCCCATGAGCAAACTAACTGACAATCTTGACGCCAATTTCCAGCTGTTCATCGAAGAAGTCCGCGAGTCGGGTCAGGTGTGGGGTCTGCGCTACGGTGAAGACTGGGTGGTGTGCCGCTCCGCCGAGTTCGAAGATGCGGACGTGATGCCGCTCTGGTCCGCCGAAGGGGATGCCCGCCTGCACTGCGTGGACGAGTGGGCGGATTACGAGCCGGAAGTGATCGAGCTCGAAGAGTTCCTGGACATCTGGATCAACGATCTGGACGAGGATGACGTGCTGGTCGGCCCGAACTGGAACGCCGATCTGGAAGGTCAGGAGCTCGAGCCCATCGAGCTGGCCAAGGCGCTGGTGGAACTGGACGCCTGAGTCAGCCGACCTGCCGGATTGTGATGAACCGGCCCCCTTCGGGGGGCCGGTTTTTTATGGCCGCCATGGACCATGAAAAGGCGATTTGCCTTTGCACCCGTCCCGGGGATGGGTCATCATCAACCCTTTGCCGATCGGGAGGTGCCATGTTTGTCTTTGACGTGACCACGAAGGCGGGGGCGCAGGGGAGGATCCAGGTGCAGGCGCTGGACTGGAGCCAGAGCGGCCCGGTGAGCTTTCAGTGTGACAGCGACGAGCTGGCCCTGGTGCTGCTGAGCGGGTGCCGCTGCGATGCCGTGGGGTACTTCAATCTGCTGGGGGGCTGCAAGCCGCTCTACGTGGAGCAGTGGCTCACCTATTTGCAGGAGCGTGGCCAGCTGGAGAAGGTCACGGCCCGCCAGGAGAGCCCGTCCCAACCCGATTACCTGACCCGGGCCGGGCTGGCGGACGACGAGCTCAATGCCCTGCTCGGCCAGATCTACAAGGTGGCCGGGTTCAACCGCCTGCAGATCAACCGCTACCTCAAGCATCGCCACAACCCGACCATGCTGGCGACCCGTTACGATCAGAAGGAGCTGGAGCGCTATCGCCAGCTCAACGACATCATTCTGACCCTGTTGAAGCTGAAACCGTCTCCGTGAAGATCCCCATCTGACCGATCTCCGGCCCCAGCTCCTGGGGCCGGGCGATGAGGTAGCCCTGCAAGCCGTCCACATACATGCTCTGCAGCATCTGCTTCTGGCCTATCTGTTCCACCCCTTCCGCGATCACCAGGCAGCCCATGCGATGGGAGACGTCGACGATCATCCGCACGAACTGCTGATTGGTGAGATCCTGCTCCAGCTCGGTGATGAGACCGGGGTCCAGCTTGATGTAGTCGGGTTTGAGCTCGCGAAACAGGCTGAAGGAGCCGATCCCCTTGCCGAAGTTGCAGATGGCCGAGCGGCTGCCGTGGCGCCTGAGCAGCTCGAACAGCCGCCTGGACCCGGTCAGGTTGCGCTCCAGGTGCTCCTCGTCGAGCTCGAACACCAGGTTGGCCCCGATGTCGGGGTCTTTTTGCAACTGGTGATCCAGCCAGATGAGAAAGGCGCTGTTTTGCAGCAGGGAGCCCGGCAGGTTGAGACCCCATCGGCTGTTGTGGCCTCCGAAGGCGCGGTATTGGCGGATGACGTGGCGGATCACCATCTGGGTCAGGCGCAGTACCATGTCCAGCCGCTGCGCCATGGCGAGCAGGGTATCGCTTGGCAGCACGGTGCCGTCGCTGCTGCTGAAACGGGGATAGATCTCGTGGTAGGCGAGCATGCCGCGATGCAGGGGCTGGATGGGCTGGCAGGTGAAGCTGATGCTCTCCTGCTCCAGCAGCTCGGTCAGCACCTGGGTCCAGTGACGCTGCCCCTGCACCTCGACCACCTCGTCGTTCTGCTGGATGGCCCAGCCATTGACCACCTCCGTCTGGGCGCGGGCCAGCGCGAGATCCGCCCGGGCCAGAATGGCCTCTATCTTCTGCTCGCTGCTCAGGCGGGTCATCCCCGAGTAGGCGGCGCTCTCGAGCTCGTGATCGTGCTGATAGCGATCGAAGGCGAGCTTCAGATCCCGTCCCAGCAGATGGGGCGGGATCTGGGCCAGGGGGGGCAGCAGGACGGCAAAATCGGCCCCCGAGATGCGATAGACCCGGTGGCCCGGGAAGCGGCTGACGGTGTGGCTGATGAGGGCGGCGATGTCCCGGATGTAGGCATCCCCGGACTGGAAGCCGCGCTGGGCGTTGAGGGTCCCGAGCTCGGTGGCTCGGATGAGCACCAGGATGGCGGTCTGGGTGTTTTCCTGTTGCAGCAGCTCGGTCAGATCGCGCCGGAAGGCGTGGCGGTTGCCAAGCCCCGTCATCTCGTCCCGGGTCGCCTGATTGTGCAATTCGGTGATCTGGCGGTGGGCATCGATCTCGGCCTCATTGAAGGACGCAAGGAGCTGGCGCAGAGCCGTTTGTGCCTGTACGCTGTCGAGCATGGCAGGATCCCGCTGCTGCAGCGCCAGCAGCCAGCGTTGCTCCTGCCTTGCCTTTTCCCCACGGCGCACGCTGTGGGTGAGAAAGAGCAGCAGGGCGAATCCCGTCAGGGTGGTCATCAGGACCAGCAGCAGGGTGAGCGGTGAGGCGGGGGGGGCGAGCAGCACTCCCTGCAACAGCAGCATGGGAATGCAGACCAGTGCGCTGACCAGCAGCAGGTTTCCCTCATGTTTATTCAACATCGTTTCATCCTTGATGATGTTCATGATGTAGAAATTCTAACCAAGTCGCTGGCGCAAAACATGAGTACTCACGCAACTCCACGATAAAGCGCCGGCGGAATGCAACTAAATGTGAGTGAAAACACTTTCATGGTCTGTAAAAAAAGCGAAGATGGGTTGAAAACAGCCCCAACAGAGCAGAGGTAGATATGTTGCTAGAACCCGTAGACACCGCCAAAGCACGGCAACTATTGAATCAGAGTATGGCCTTGGTGCTCGCAGGGGGACGGGGCAGCCGCCTGAAGCAGTTGACCGATAACCGCGCCAAGCCCGCCGTCCACTTTGGCGGCAAATTCCGTATCATCGACTTCGTGCTCTCCAACTGCATCAACTCCGGCATCCGCCGGGTGGGTGTGGTGACCCAGTACAAGTCCCACAGCCTGTTGCGCCACCTGCAATCGGGCTGGTCTTTCCTGCGTTACCAGATGAACGAGTTCATCGACTTGCTGCCCGCCCAGCAGCGGGTGGACGAGGTGCACTGGTATCGCGGCACCGCAGACGCCATCTACCAGAACGTCGACATCATCCGTGACTACGGTCCCAAGTACATCGTGGTGCTGGCAGGGGATCACATCTACAAGATGGACTATGCCGCCATGCTGCTCGATCACGTGCGCCTCGGTGCCAAGGTGACGGTGGCCTGTATCGAGGTACCGCGCTGCGAGGCATCGGCTTTCGGCGTGATGGACATCGACGAGCAACGCAAGATCCGCGCCTTCGTGGAGAAACCGGCCAATCCGCCCGCCATGCCGGGCTGCGAGGATCGCTCGCTGGCCTCCATGGGCATCTACATCTTCGAGGCGGAGTACCTCTACCAGTTGCTGGAAGAGGACATCCACAACCAGGAGTCCAAGCACGACTTCGGCATGGACGTGATCCCGCGCATCGTGGGAGAGGGCAAGGCCTTTGCCCACCCGTTCAACATGTCCTGTGTCGGGGCCAAGGAGGGGCAAAAACCCTACTGGCGCGACGTGGGGACCCTGGATTCGTTCTGGGAGGCGAACATGGACCTTGCCTCCGTGGTGCCCGAGCTCGACATCTATGACGAGAACTGGCCCATCTGGACCAGCCAGAACATGTCGCCCCCGGCCAAGTTCGTGCAGGACAGAAACGGCCAGCACGGCATGACCATCAACTCCATGTTCGCGGGGGGCTCCATCGTGAGCGGCTCCTTCGTGCTCAACTCGGTGCTGTTCACCAACGTGCGGGTGCACTCCTTCTGTACCCTGGATCAGGCGGTGATCTTCCCCGGGGTCGAGATCGGGGCTGGTTGCCGCTTGCGCCGGGTGGTGGTGGACAAGGGGTGCAAGCTGCCAGACGGCCTGGTGGTGGGGGAGAACGCGGACGAGGATGCACGCCGCTTCTACCGCTCCGAGCAGGGCATCGTGCTGGTGACCAAGCCGATGCTGGCCAAGCTCGGCTAACTTCGTCGACACAGACAAAAAAAGGGAGCCCTGGGCTCCCTTTCTATTGGTGGTCGATTTATTTCTCGCTGACCAGGGCCTTGCCGGCCATCACCATGGCGGTGCCATGCTTGCCACCGGCGGCGGTCACTTGCGGGACGCCATCTTCGTCGGTGTCGCTGCCGGCACCCTCGATGACGTTCTCGCCGGAGTCGCCGATCCACTCGGCCATCTGCATGCCGCCGTTGACGGTGCCGCGGAACCAGCTCACGTAGCGCTGGGTCAGCTGGGCCAGCTCCAGCTCGGGTGCCTTCTCGGCCCCTTCGTTGCGCAGGTTCAGCATGGCGGAGCGCAGGGCGCCGGAGATGGCGGCCTGGGTCCAGGGGGTGTATTCACCCTGCTTGCCGGCGAGCCAGGTACCGGCCTTGGCATTGAAGTAGGCCTTGTCGGCGGCGATGAAGAGCTCGCGCGCCGCGGTGCGGTACTTGGCATCCGAGGTGGCCAGGAAGGCGGCGGTCAAGCCGCGGATGGCGGCGAACTGCGCGTCGATGGACTGACCGGCGTCAAGCTTGCCGCCCAGTGTCAGACCGTCATGGACCAGGCCGTTCTTGCCCTTGAGGTTGGCGAGGATGAAATCGGCCTGCTTGCGGACCAGTGCGATCGCCTGCTCACCCTGCGGGGTCTTGAGGTTCAGCTCGCCATTGTCACCGGCGGCGTAACCCACCGGCAGCGCATCCTGGGCGCGCTGGAAGATCTGCAGGGCGACCAGGGCGTAGGCGGCGTCGAAGGTAGTGACGTGCCCGGCCTGTTTGCCAGCTTGCCAGCTGTCGACCAGGGTGCCGGCCTTGGGCTCGAAGTGCAGGGCCTGCAGGTTTTTGAAGGTGAGGTTGGAGAGGTTCAGGGCCAGGGAGAAGGCATCACTGCCCGCCACCGCCTTGCCCAGATCGTTGGTCTGGTTGGCAGCCGGAGCGCCGGCGAACGGGGCACCGTCAAACACGGCGTGGAAGGCCGGGTTCTGGTTAGTGTTGGCCGTGCGCTGATCGCTGAAGGCGTAGAACTCGGAGAGGGGCCACAGCAGCATCCAGGCGTCGCGCAACTGGGCGGAGCTGTCCACGACCTCCAGCTTGCCGATGGCACCGGCGTCATTCTTGCTGGTCTCGGTCACTTTCACCTGATGAGGGAAGTAGACAACCCCCTTGGCCGGATCGTACTGCGGGGTGATCTTGGCGCCCAGGGTCTTGCCGTCAAAGCCGAGCTGACCCTGCAGGATGGCCAGCTTGTCGATGGACTGCTCGGTCAGCATCATGCCGTTGAAGCCGTCGGCGGCAGAAACCCCCAGCTTGTGCTTGCCGTCCTGATCCATGGTGGCGGACGCGGCTTCCACCTCTTCATCGGTCTCGGCTACGTGCATGCCGCCGAGGAAGTCCTGGGACCACATCACTTCCTTGAGCAGGATGCCGCCCACGGCGGCCGGGACCAGCAGGTTGTCACTGCCGCTCCAGCGCAGGGTGGCGTAGTCGCGGAAGTAGGCAGGGACCTGGGTCTTGACGCTCTTCTCGTTGCCCTTGGCGGTCTTGATGGTGATCTGGTCACCGTTGACCGGGGTGGCGTTCACGGCCTGGGCGAACTCCGGGTTGGCGGAGGCGTAGGGCAGGGAGAGGGGATACATGCCCTGGGGAATTTCATCGGCGGGGAAGCCGACGGCCTCGGCCATGGCCAGTACCCGTTTGCCCAGGTCGGCCAGGGTGCCGCCACGGGCCTGGTTTTGCGGCCCGTTGACCAGATGGGGGCCCATGCCGGACTGGTAGTTGAGGGCGTACATTGCCTCTTCGGAGTATTCATAGGATTCGATCCCGGCGGCGAAGTCGAACGGGGTCGGCTCGTCGGCGCGGTTGGCGTCCAGCACATCCAGATCCAGACCGAGGGCCTCGGCCAGCGGCTCGCCGGAGAGCTCGAATTCGGTGTAGGCCAGCATGTTGGCGGCGGTGTTGAACGTCTTGTCCTCCACCTTGACGGCAGCCTGTGCGGCGCTGCTGAGGAGTGCGCAGGCGATCGCCTGCACCAGTACGGTTTTTCTCATGTCCTTCTCACCATATTGTTGATTTTATTATGACGCTTCTCATGAATCTAAATGAGAATGGTGTGCATTATGGGGCAAAGGGCGGGGCTTGAGAAGAAAAAAACCGCGCCCCGGTGGGGTGAAGAGGAGAGGCGCGGCGGCAGGTGTCACATCAGTTTGAAGGGGATGACCAGTCGGCCCGGCTCCACCTTGAGGGCTTCGACCTTCTCCTTGATCCGCGCCTCGTTCTGGCGGCTGCCATCGAGCCGGTAGACGGGGGTCTGGGAGAGGAACAGGGAGAGGGACTGGTTGAAGGTGGGCAGCAGCGGGGAGAGGGCGGTGCCCACGTCCGCCGGCTCGGTCTTGACGGAGAGCAGCTCGAGATCGCGCAGATAGATGGCGCCCTGCTCGGCCACATAGTCCGGGCGTGCCCGCAGGGAGAGGCGGATCTTCATCTGTTGGCTGCCCAGCGGGCTCGCCACCTGCAGCTCGCCGGCGGCATCCAGCTCGACCTTGTCGGCCTGGCTGCGGCCGATGCGGCTTTGCATGTCATCGAGTCGGATCTTGCTCGACATGATGCCGGGGATCCCCAGCTGTTTCTCGAAGGCGACTCGCTCCTTGAGGTACTGGTTGATCTCTCCTTCACTGACGCTGTATTGGGTCAGCGAGCAGGCCGCCAGCAGCAGGGCGAAGGGGAGCAGAAGCAGGTGTTTCAACATGGGAGGGTTCCATTTTCGGGGCTGTCACAAGAGGTGGCGCCATCTTAGAGGCAAAGCGGGTTGGCCGCCAGTGGGGCCTCTATGACCGGTTTCTGTCGCATCCCCCATATGGGGATGGCAATCCGTTTTCATTCGAGTAGCTGTTTTCCTTCACGGCCAGCAGGCCCGCCCTGGCGTCATCCCCGACATACCCAAAGACAAGCTCCTGTTTTAGCGGTGCAAAATCCCATTGACCCCGCGATTTCAAAGCGAGTATTTTACCGCCGCACAAAGTCAAACTGATAATCATTATCATTTTGAATCTTCTTTGAGGGTATGACGTGAAGACTCGAGTAATGGAAAATGGCGCACCTGCCGAGGCGAAGATGTCGCCTGATTTCTTGTTTACCTCGTGTCAGGGCACGATCAGTGCCACTGACCTGGGGCAACCCATCACCACCCCCGCCTGCGAGTGGCCCCTGCTGGCACAGCAGATAACCCTGGCCCTCGATGCCGCCAGGGCTGCCGGCCAGAGCAACCCCCTGCTCATCGGTGCTTTTGCGTTTGATCCGGCAGAGGCTTCCTGCCTCTATGTGCCCGGCCGTTATGAGCGGAGCGAGAAACTGGCCCCGACAGAGCCGACACCGGCGACAGAAGTGGAGCAGACCGTCGAGGCCAACCGGGTCATCTCGGTGCAGAGCACCCCGCCGGCCAGCGAATTCCAGGCCTCGGTCAGTGCGGCGCTGGATGCGTTTGCACAAGGCAAGCTCGCCAAGGTGGTGCTGTCGCGCAAACTCACCCTTACCCTGCACCAGCCTGCCGACCCTAAGCAGGTGATGGCCCGTTTGATGGCCCAGAATCCCCACGCCTTCCACTTCTCCCTGCCGCTCGGCCAGGGTCGCCGCCTGCTGGGCGCTAGCCCAGAACTGCTGCTGCGGGTCAGCGGGGGAGAGGTGTTCACCCACCCGTTGGCGGGTTCCGCCCGTCGGGCGAGCGAACCGGCGCAAGACGAAATGGTGGCCCGGGATCTGCTGGCCTCTCGCAAGGATCAGCATGAACACAAGTTGGTGATCGACGAGATCCGCCGGGTGCTGACCCCCCACTGCCGCGAGCTGGCGATCCCCGCTCATCCCTCGCTGATGAGCACGGATACCCTCTGGCATCTGGGCACTCCCATCGCTGGCCGGCTCAATGGCGGCGAGGCGTCGGTGCTCTCCTTGGCCTGCCAGCTGCATCCCACCCCGGCCCTGTGCGGCTATCCCACCGAACTCGCCCGCCAGTTCATCCGCGAGCAGGAGCCCTTCCGGCGAGCCCTGTTCAGCGGCATCGTTGGCTGGTGCGACAGCCAGGGCAACGGCGAGTGGGCCGTGGTGATCCGTTGCGGCGTGCTCGATGGCCATCAGGTCGAGCTGTTTGCCGGCGCCGGCATCGTCGCGGGCTCGGATCCCGCCATGGAGTGGGCCGAGACCGGCACCAAGCTGGGCACCATGCTCAAGGCACTGGGCCTGGATTTGGAGGTGGCGCAATGACCCAGTCCAACCGCTTCCTGCCCTATACCCGCTGGCCCGACGCGTTGGCGGAGCGCTACCGCACCAAGGGCTATTGGCGCGGCGAGCCGCTAACCGCCATGCTGGCGCGTCAGTGCGAGCTGGCCCCCGACGCCGAGGCCATTCTCTGCGGCGAGCGCCGCTTCAGTTATCGTGAGCTGGACGCCGCCTCGAGCCGGCTGGCCGCGAATCTGGCCCGCCACGGCCTGGGGGTGGGGGATACCGCACTGGTGCAGCTCCCCAACGCGGCCGAGTTCTATCTGGTGTTCTTCGCCCTGCTCAAGGCCGGCATCGCGCCGGTTAATGCGCTCTTTAGCCACAACCGGCTGGAGCTTCTCTCTTATGCCGAACAGATCACTCCGCGCCTCTTTGTCGGCTCGCTGGCTCATCCGCTGTTTGCGAGCAAGGGTCGCGAGAGCGAGCTGCTGACAAGCATCGGCGTCGAGCTGGTGCTGCTGGAGGGCGATGGGGGGGAGCTGGGGCTGACCCACTGGTTGGCGAAGGGGGATGAGAGTGAGCCGGTGAAATGTGGCCCGACCCCGGCGGACGAGGTGGCCTTCTTCCAGCTCTCCGGCGGCAGCACCGGCACCCCCAAGCTTATCCCGCGCACCCATGACGACTATTACTACAGCGTGCGCCGCAGCAATGAGATCTGTGGCCTCGGCTCCCATACCCGTTATCTGTGCGCCCTGCCGGCGCCCCACAACTTCCCCTTGAGCTCCCCTGGCGCCCTGGGGGTGTTCGAGGCGGGTGGCGCCGTGGTACTCGCCCCCGATCCCAGCCCCATCAGCTGTTTCCCGCTGATCGCCCGCCACCGGGTCAACCTCACCTCGCTGGTGCCGCCGGCGGTCTCGCTCTGGCTGCAGGCCGCGGAAGCGGATCCCACCGCGCGCACCCAACTAGCGAGCCTCGACTTGCTGCAAGTGGGCGGCGCCAAGCTGGGGGAGGCGGTGGCCAGCAAGATTGTGCCGCTGCTGGGTTGCCGGCTGCAGCAGGTGTTCGGCATGGCGGAAGGGCTGGTCAACTACACCCGGCTGGACGACCCCGACGAGAAGGTGATCCATACCCAGGGCCGCCCCATGAGCCCGGATGACGAGGTGCGCATCCTCGATGAGGCGGGCAATCCGGTTGCCCCCGGCGAGCCTGGCGCCCTGCACACCCGCGGCCCCTATACCTTCCGCGGCTACTACCAGAGCCCGGCCCACAACGCCCGGGTGTTCGATGCCGATGGCTTCTACTGCTCCGGCGATCTGGTGGTACAGGATGCCGATGGTTACCTCACCGTGGTGGGGCGGCAGAAGGATCAGATCAACCGGGGCGGCGAGAAGATCGCGGCGGAAGAGGTGGAAAACCAGCTGCTGCATCATCCGGCCATCACCCATGCGGCCCTGGTCTCCATGCCCGACAGCGCCATGGGGGAGAAGAGCTGCGCCTTCATCGTCAGCACGGATCCCGCCTTGAAGCCGCTGGCCTTGCGCAAGTTTCTGCGCGAGCGCGGGGTGGCGGACTTCAAGCTGCCCGACCGTTTCGAAACTCTGGACGCCCTGCCCATGACGGCGGTGGGCAAGATTGACAAGCAGGGGCTGCGGGCGCGCATTGCGCACGCCATCGCCGCCAACCAGCCCCTGACAACAGCATAAAACTAAAAAGGAATCATGACGTTATGGCTATCCCAACCCTGAACAATTACGCCATGCCCAGCCAGTGGAAGGCCAACAAAGTCGACTGGTCTCTGGATCCCAAGCGCGCCGCCCTGCTGATCCACGACATGCAGGAGTACTTCACCGCCTTCTATGGCGAAAACAGCCCGCTGATCGCGGCGCTCACCGAGCGCCTGGCCGCCGTGCGCAAGCAGTGCAAGGCCCTCGGCATCCCGGTCTTCTACACCGCCCAGCCCAAGGATCAATCCCCTGAAGATCGCGCCCTGCTGAGCGACATGTGGGGCCCGGGTCTCAACAAGCGGCCCGAGCAGCAGCAGGTGGTGGCAGCGCTGCGCCCGGAGCGTGACGACACCGTGCTGGTCAAATGGCGTTACAGCGCCTTCCAGCGCTCCGAGCTGGAGCAGATGCTCAAAGCGCTGGGGCGGGATCAGCTGATCATCGGCGGCATCTACGGCCATATCGGCTGCATGATGACCGCCTGCGACGCCTTCATGCGCGACATCCAGCCCTTCTTCCTGGCGGACGGGGTGGCAGACTTCTCCCTGGCCGATCACCAGATGGCGCTCGATTACGTGGCAACCCGCTGCGGCAAGGTGATCCGCTGCGAGGAGGTGCTGGCCCTTGCGCCGGTTGCCGCTTCTGCCGTCCAGCCCACCAATCCCTTGCTGACCAATCCGTTGCTGACCTACGAGGGGCTCAAGGCGCGGCTGCTGAGTCATATCGACGAGGACGAAGGGGAGTTTGACCCTGACGAGAACCTCATCGACTACGGTCTGGATTCGGTGCGGATCATGGCCCTGCTCACCGAGTGGCGCGCCGCCGGGGTGGAGCTCGGCTTCGTGGATCTCGCCAAGCTGCCGACCCTCAATGGCTGGTGGCGCCTCATCGAGGCCAGGCTGGCAGCCCAGGCGCTGGAGGTGACCCCATGAACCGCTTCCCCTTGACCATTCCCCAGCAGGGGCTCTGGTCCGGACATCTGCTCAATGACGACAAGGCGATGTTCAACACCGCCGAGTGCATCGCCTTCGACGGCAAGGTCGAGGCGGCAGTGCTGGTCGCGGCCCTTGCCAAGGCGGTGGGGGAGTGCGAGGCACTCAAGGGCCACTTCGAAGACGATAAGGAGGCGGTCTGCTTCGTCTCGCATGAGCTGCCCCTGGCCTATGAAGAGGTTTCCCTTGAGCGCGATGACGAGACGCTGGCCCGCGCCTGGGCCTGGGCCGATCTGCGCCGCCCGTTCGAGCTGACCCAAGAGGCGCCCTGCCGCTTCGCCCTGCTGCGCGGCCCCGGCCGCGATTATCTCTACAGCTGCGTGCACCACATCGCCCTCGACGGCTTTGGCACCACCTTGCTGTTCCAGCGCATCGCCGAGCTGTATGCAGAGGGGCTGGCCGGTAAGATGAACTCCCCATCGCCCTTCGGCTCTCTGGCGGAGGTGCTGGCCGAAGAGGCGAGCCGCGAGCAGAGCGGCAAGAACGCCGCCGCCCGCGCCTTCTGGCAGGAGCAGTTGCAAGCCTGGCCCGAGGTGAAGTCCTTTGGCGAGACCCGCGCACCGATTGCCGCCGAATTTATCCGCGAGAGCCGTCCGCTGCCGGCGGCGCTGTGGCAATCCCTGACCGGCTTTGCCGACGAGCACAAGCTGGGCTGGCCCGATCTGCTGCTGGCTGGTCTCTCTGCCCAGCTCTCGCTGTCGAGCGGCCAGGATAAGACCCTGCTCGGCCTGATGATGATGAACCGCATCGGCTCGGCGTCGCTGACCGTACCCTGCATGCAGATGAACATTACCCCGCTGGCGCTGACTCTGGGTGAAGAACTGGATCTGGCGGGGGCTGCCGGCGCCGTGGCTAAGGCCAAGCGCGGGGTGCGCAAGCACCAGCACTACCGCTACGAGCTGCTGCGCCGCGACCTTGGCCTGGTGGGGGGCGACAAGCGCCTGTTCGGCCCGCTGGTCAACATCATGCCGTTCGATCACGCTCGCCGCTTCGGGCCGTTATCTGCTCATATTCTCAACATCAGCGCCGGCCCGGTGGAGGATCTCACCATCGAAGTGCAGGTCGGCGTCGATGGCCAGCCCAGACTGGATCTGGACGCCAACCCCGGCTGCTACCAGCAGGGGGATCTGGCGGCCATCGCCGATACCCTGTTTGCCCTGCTGGAACGCTGGCTGGCCGAGCCCGCCCAGACCCTGGGAACGCTCAAGGCCGACTGGCTGGCCGAGCAGCGAGCCAGCGCCCTGATCGCCGGCCCCGCCCATGAAGCTCTCCAGGTGCGGCCTGTGCTGGAGGCGCTCTGCCACTTCGCCGCCCAGACCCCGGACAAGATCGCGCTGGAGCAGGGAGAGGCCCGCTTCAGCTACGAGGCGCTGCTGGCCAGATCCGAACAGATGGCGGCTGCCCTGCAGGCCGCAGGCGTCGCCCCCGGCGACAAGGTGGGGGTCATGCTGGCCCGCACCCCACAGGCCATCTTCGCCCAGCTGGCGGTGCTGCTGGCGGGCGCCGTCTATGTGCCCCTCGACCCCGAGCAGCCGCTGGAGCGTCAGGGCCATATCCTGCGGCTGGGGGAGGTCAAGACCCTGATCACCCAGGCCGAGTACCGCCACAAGCTGGCCAGCCTGTTTGAGGGGCGCACCCTGCTGGCGGGGGATCTGGTGAGCGGTGATCGGCTCAACCAGCCGGCCGCCGGCCGCGCCGTCGCCTACCTGATGTTCACCTCGGGCTCGACCGGTCTGCCCAAAGGGGTGGCGGTGAGCCACGGCGCGCTGGATCACTTCGCCGCCGCCGCCCGCTGCCGTTATCACCTGGATGAAGAGGCGCGGATGCTGCAATTCGCCCCCTTCAACTTCGACGCCAGCATCGAGGAGGTGTTCGCTACCTTGAGCGCCGGCGCCACCCTGGTGCTGCGCACCGACGCCCTGCTCGAATCCATGCCCGCCTTTGCGGCCGAGGTGGAGCAGATGGGGATCACCCACCTCGACCTGCCCACCGCCTTCTGGAACGAGTGGGTGGTGGCGCTGACGGCGGGTCAGGCCCACATTCCTGCCAATCTGGCTACCGTCATCATCGGCGGCGAGGCGGTCTACCCCGAGCAGCTGGCCCAGTGGCAGCGTCAGGGCCGCTCCGATGTGCGCCTGTTCAACACCTACGGCCCCACAGAAACCACAGTGGTGGTGACCACCCAGGAGCTGCAACAGGAGGACCCGAGCCAGGCCCAGTTGCCCATCGGCCTGCCGCTGCCCGGTATGCTGGCGCTCATTCTGGGGGCAGGGGAGCAACCCGCCAGCGAGGGAGAGCTGGTGCTGCTCGGCCCGCAGCTGGCCAACGGCTATGTGGGGGGCGTACAAGGGAGCTTTGGCACCCTGCGGATCGGTGCGAAGCAGATGCCCGTCTATCGCACCGGCGATCGGGTGCGCTTGGTGGCCGGCCGGCTGGTCTACCTCGGCCGGCGCGACAACGAATTCAAGATAAGCGGTTATCGCATCCAGCCCGGCGAGGTGGAGGCCCAGCTGCTGGCCCTGCCGGGGGTGGATGAGGCCTGCGTGCAGGGGGTGAGCATCGGCAGCGTGCGCCGGCTGGTGGCCTTCGTGGCGGGGTCGGAGCGCGACAGCCGGGTCATCAAGGCGCAGTTGGCCAGGGTGCTGCCTGCCGCCATGATCCCCACCGACTATCGCCACTATGACCAGCTGCCCCGCACCGGCTCCAACAAGCTGGATCGCAAGGCCCTGCTAGCCGCCTACCAGGCGGGCGGCGAAGCCCTGACCCTGGGCAGCGAAACCGAGAACCGGGTCGGCGCCATCTGGCAGCAGATCCTGGGGCTGGCCACCATGGCTCCCGCCGACAACTTCTTCGAACTGGGGGGCCAGTCCCTGCAGACCATCCAGATCGTCAACCGGCTCGGCGCCGAGTTCGGGGTGCAGGTCAAGGTCTCCGACGTGTTCGATCACCCTCGGCTGGATGATTTCTGCCGTTTCCTCGACGGTCTGCTTGCCGAGGACGAAGAGAGCGTGGAGATGGTGTGGTGATGGATAAGGAGCAACAAGCAATGGCCTTTGATTTCACTGGCAAGCGGGTCTGGGTGACCGGGGCCGGGCGCGGTATCGGCCGCGAGGTGGCGACGCAGTTCGTGGCGGCCGGCGCATCCGTGGTGGGGCTGGACCTGGCGTTTCCCGAGGCCGACTACCCCTATGCCACCCGGCTGCTCGATATCGGTGACTCGAAGGCGGTCAACGCCTGCTGCGCAGCGCTGCTGGCGGACGGCGGGCTGGATGTGCTGGTGAACGGGGCCGGGGTGCTGCACCTCGGTCCTACCGAAACCTTAAGCGATGATGACTGGCACGACTGCATGACGGTCAACGCCAGCGGCGTCTTCTATCTGCTGCGGGCCCTGGTGCCCCACTTCAAGGGGCAGCAGCGCGGTGCCATCGTCACCATCGGCTCCAACGCCGCCCATGTGCCGCGCATGCAGATGGCGGCCTATTGCGCCTCCAAGGCGGCGGTCACCAGCCTGACCCAGACGGTGGGGCTGGAGCTGGCCCCCTTCGGCGTGCGCGCCAATCTGGTGTCGCCGGGCTCGACGGATACCCCCATGCTGCGCGGCATGCTGCCAAGCGAGGAGGCCATGGCCCGCACCATTGCCGGGTTGCCGGAGCAGTTCAAGCTCGGCATCCCCCTGCGCAAGGTAGCCACCCCGGCGGAGATCGCCCATACCGTCCTCTTCCTGGCCTCGGATCTGGCCAGCCACATCACGCTGCAGGATCTGGTCGTCGACGGCGGCGCCACCCTGAGTGCCTGAGGCTTGAGAAACAGATGAACAATATGATTTTGCTGTTGAAACAGCTGGAACGGCAGGGGGTCAAGCTGGCGCTGAACGACAAGGGCCAGCTTATCTCCCAGTCGAGCAAGGAGGCGGTGACGCCGACCATCGGCGCCACCATCAAGGCCCACAAGGATGAGCTGGTGCGCTGCCTGGCGGCCCGCGCCGCTTTCGAGGCACCCATTCTTGCGCAACGTGATGCCGAGGGCGCCCGGCAGGGGCCGCTCTCGTCGTCCCAGAGCGGGCTCTGGTTTATCGAGCAGTACGAGGAGGCCTCCCACCTCTACAACATGCCGGTCTATTTTCGCGTCAAGGGAGAGCTGGACACGGCGGCGCTGGAGTTTGCCTTCGACCACCTGTTTGCCCGCCACCCCAGCATGCGTACCCGCTTCATCAAGGACGAGGCGGGCAGGGGGGCCCAGGAGATCCTGCCCCACACGCCCTTCAAACTGCAGATTGAGGACGTGAGCGAGCTGCCGGCAGCCGAGCGGGAGGCCTATGTGGCCCGCCGGGTGCGCGAGGAGATAGGGCGCCCCTTCTCCCTGACTCAGGGGGATCTGAGCCGGGTGCACCTGATCCGGCTGGGCAGCCGCGAACACGTGCTGCTGATCACCCAGCACCACATCATCTCCGACGGCTGGTCGGTCAAGAACATGTTCGCGGATCTCAAGCGTGCCTTTCTTGCCCATCAGAACCGCGAGCCCCTGCAGGTGAGCGAACTGCCGCTCACCTACCTCGACTATGCCCGCTGGTTCAACTCGGACCGTTTTCTCAATTATCACGCCGAGTTCAAACCGTTCTGGGTCGATCGGCTCGGTGGCAGCCCCGAGGTGCACGGTCTCCCGCTCGACAAGCCGCGCCCGGCCCATCAGGCCAGCGGCGGCGAGCTGGTCTTCTCCACCATCGACAACGATCTGTGGGAGAGCTTCAAGCGCCTCTGCCAGCGCCACAGCACCTCCAACTTCATCGGTCTGCACGCCCTGTTTGCCTTGCTGATGGTGCGCCAGAGCGGCGAGAAGGAGGTGGTGATCGGCACGCCGCTCGCCTATCGCGAACGCCACGAGATCGAGTCGCTGGTGGGCTTTTTTGTCAACACCCTGGTGCTGCGCACTCAACTCAGCGGCAAGCCCAGCTTTGTCGACTATCTGCAGCAGTGCCGGGAGGAAGATCTGGCGGCCTTCGATCACCAGCTCTACCGCTTCGAGGCGCTGGCCGAGGCCATCGGCGCCGATCGCACCACCGCCATCAACCCCATCTTCCAGATCATGCTGGTCTATCAGGCCAAGGTGGACTTCAACGATCTCATCCCCGGTTGCCAGCTGGTGGAGGAGACCTCGCCTGTGCTGCCGGCCAAGACCGACATCTCGGTCAAGGTGACCGAGCTGATGGACTCCGTCAGGGTGGACTGGCTGTTTGCCACCGCCCTGTTCGAGCGAGAGACCATCCAGGCTTATGCCGATCGCCTGCTGCACCTGATGCGCGCCGTGGTGGCGGCCCCCGACACCGACATCTGGCAGTTGCCGCTGGAGGCGGGCACCGACCAGGCCGCGCTGGCCGCACAGCTTGCCGACCTGCCGCCGGATTACCCGAGCCGCGACACCCTGCTCTGTCATATCGAGCGGCGCGCTATTCAGTTGTCGGACGCGTTGGCGGTCAGCGACGGCGCGCAATCGTTGACCTATGGCGAGCTGGAAACGCGTGCCAACCGGCTGGCCCACTGGTTGCAGGCTCAGAGCGTCACCCCGGGCGCCGCCATCGGCATCCAGGCCAGGCGCGATGTCGCCTTCATCATCGCCCTGCTCGCCTGCTGGAAGGCGGGGGCGGCCTACGTACCGCTGGATCCTGCCTATCCCGCCGAGCGGCTGGCCCATATCCTTGGCGATGCATCCATCAGCCTGGTGCTGGGTGGCGTGCCGGATCCGCGGCTTGGCGAGGCGCTGGCGGGCACGACGGCCGAATATCACGATCTGCACCAGCTGGCGCTGGACAAGATGCCAGCCAGCACGCCCGCACTGCCTCGGGACGCCGCCATGCTGGCCCAGATCATCTACACCTCCGGCAGCACCGGCCTGCCCAAGGGGGTCATGGTGGAGCAGGGCAGCCTGGTCAACCTGATGGCGGATCACGGTGAGCGCATCGCTCTTGATCAGAATGGGGCCATGTTCAACTGCATGTCCCTCTCGTTCGATGCGGGCAACATGACCAGCTTACTGCCGCTCTACTGCGGCGCGGCCCTGCACTTTGGCGAGCCGGGCGAGGGGGTGATCGGTGCCGCGATCGCTTGCGGTGCCAGCCATATGATCCTGCCCACGGCGTTGTTGGCAAATCTATTGCCCCCGGCGGCTCTCGGCTCCCTCAAGGCCATCGGCTTTGGCGGCGAGGCGTGCCCGAGCAGCCTGGTGGAGCGCTGGGGGGAGCGGGTGGCGCTGTTCAACATGTACGGCCCGACCGAGTGCACTGTCACCGCGCTCTGCGCTCGGCTCACCCCAGGGGCGCCCATCACAATCGGTCGACCGGTCAACAACCTGAAGGCGCTGATCCTGGACGAGGCGGGCAACCCCTGCCCGGTGGGAGTGCCCGGCGAGCTCTGCCTGGCGGGGCTGGGACTGGCTCGTGGCTACCTCAATCTGCCGGAGCGCACCCAAGAGGCCTTTATCGAGCTGGCCTTTGATGCAATGAATGAGGAACGTACCCATCGCCTCTATCGCACCGGCGATCGGGCCCTGCTGCGCCGCGACGGCAACATCCAGTATCTGGGCCGGATGGACGAGCAGATCAAGCTGCGCGGCTATCGCATCGAGCCGGGTGAGATAGAGACCCGGCTTGCCGAATTGTGCCCGGCCATCCGCCAGATCAAGGTGGTGGTGCAGGAGGGGCGCCTGCTGGCTTACGCCTGTTTGCAGGCCGGAGCAAGGGAGCCCGACGGCGATGCCCTGCTGCAGTTGGCCGGCGAGTGTCTGCCCGAATACATGGTGCCGGCGCGCCTCTGCTGGCTGCCCGAGATGCCGCTCACCCCCAACGGCAAGCTGGACTTGCGCCGCCTGCCCGCCATCGTCTGGCAGCAGAGCAAGGGCGAGCCGCAAAACGAACTGGAGCAGACCGTGCTCGCCATCTGGCAAGGGGTGCTCAAGCAACCGCTCGGGGTGGAGGATGACTTCTTCCGTCTGGGCGGTGACTCCATCCTCAGCATCCAGCTCACCACCCGGTTGCGGGATGCGGGACTGCACTGCAGCGTGAAGGACGTGTTCGAAGCCAAGACGGTGCGCCGCCTCTGCCGCCAGCTCGGCCAGCAGCAGGCGGTCAGCCACAGGAGCGAGCAGGGCAGCCTGACCGGCGAGTTCCCGCTCCACCCCATTCAGCACTGGTTCTTCGAGCAGGGCTTTGCCAAATCCGGTCACTGGAACCAAGGGGTGATCCTGCGCCTGCCGGCCGGGGTGGACGATGAGGCCCTGCGCGGCTGGCTGAATGTCCTGTGCCAGCACCACGATGCCCTGCGCCTGGCGGTGACCCCGACTGGCCAGCGCTACCTGGCCGAACTGCCATTGCCGCCGCTGCCGACCCTGGATACCGCCAATCTAGACGAGGCCGAACTGCAGGCCCGCCTGACCGAGCTGCAGGGAGAGCTCGACCCTGCCAGCGGCCACACCCTGGCCTGGGCCCGCCTGCGCAATCTCTCTCTGGAAGGTGAGCGGGAGGGCGAGACGGTGGAGGGGCTCTTCCTCGCCTTCCATCACCTGGTGATCGATGCCGTCTCCTGGCGCATTCTGGCCGAGGATCTGGCCCGGGTGAGCAGGGGCGAGCCGCTGCCCGCCAAGGGCAGCAGCTATCGCCAGTGGGGCGAGGGGCTCGCAGCCTACGCCAAACGGGAAGAGGAGCAGCTTGGCTTCTGGTTGGCGCAGGGGGAGGGCAGCCAGGGTCACCTGCTGGAAGCGGCGCGTTCCGTCGATGGCCGCGCCGCCGCCAGCCTGCTGCAACTGAGTCAGGAGACCACGGCTCGTCTTATCGACGCCGCCAACCAGGCCTACTTCACCCGGGTGCTCGACCTGCTGCTGGCGGCCCTGACCCGTACCCTGAGCGAGCAGGGTTACGGCAGCCGTCACTGCGTGATGCTGGAAGGGCACGGCCGCGAGGCCATCGATACTGAACTCGACGTGAGCCGTACCCTGGGTTGGTTCACCAGCACCTACCCGCTGGCACTGGCGGATGCCGGTGCGTGGGATGCGCTGGTGTGCGCCACCAAGGAGCAGCTGCGCGCCGTGCCGGACAAGGGGGTGGGCTTCAACGCCCTGCGATTGCACCACCCACGAGGCTGGGCACTGCCCGAAGCCCTGATCGTCTTCAACTACCTGGGGGTCAGCCATCAGGGCGAGGCTGCTCAGCCCTGGCAGCCTCTGCCGCTGGCACCGGGGGCCCCCACGTCCCCTGACAACCTGCCGCGCGAGTTGGTCAGTCTGCATGGGGGCGTGTTTGATGGCCGCCTCACCCTGCGCCAGGTGGGCGCCCTCAACCAGCAGGCGAGCGACGCCCTGATGGCGCGGCTGGCGGACAACTTGACGGCGCTGGTGGAGCACTGCTGCGCGGTGACGTCTCCGCGCCATACCCCGAGCGACTTCCCGGGGCTTGGCCTCTCGCAAGCCGCGCTCGATGGGGTGCTGAGCGAGCGCGAGGTGGAGACCCTGCTGCCCATGACCTCGCTTCAGCAGAGCATGTTCCATCACAGGGCGCTGCTGCCCCGAGATCACGCCTATCACCTGCAAACCGAGATGGACTATCACCAGCCGCTGGACGTGGCGGTCTACCGTCAGGCCTGGCAGGGGCAGATCGCCCGCTGGCCGGCCCTTCGCAGCGAACTGGTGCTGGCGGATGGGGTCGCGCTGCAGCGCATTCTCAAGCATGCCGAGTTGCCATTCCACTATGAGGACTTGTCTGAAGTGGAACATGCAGAGGCACGGGTCCAGGCCTACCGCCAGCAGGATCTGGCCCGCCCGATCCCGCTGGAGCAGGCCCCCCTGCTGCGCCTTGCCTGTTTCAAATTGGCCCCCGATCACCACAAGGTGATCTTCAGCGCCCATCACGGCGTGCTGGATGGCTGGAGCGGCCCCGTGTTGCTGGGTTCCTTGCATCGCGGCTATCAGGCGCTGATGAACGGCCTGCTGCCGCAGGGCGAGCCGGATACCGCCTGGCTCGAGTTTGGCCGCCATATCGCCAGCCAAGCCCGCAGCGCCGAGGCTTACTGGCAGGGGCGGGAGGAGCTGCTAACAAAGCCTAACGATCTCGCCTGCCTGTTCGGGGTGACGCTGGACGCGGGCTCAAGCGGGCGCCATACCCAGCTGCGACCGGCGGTGTGCGCCACGGCGCTGCCAGCCGAGGTAGCGACCTTGCTCGCGCGCCGAGCCCGCGACCTTGGCGTGACCGCGGGCCTGTTGGCCCAATATGCCTGGCACCGTCTGCTGGCACGCCGCTCTGGCGATGCCGTCACCCTGGTGGGCAACGTGACTCCGGGCCGGGATTACCCCATCGAGGGGATCACCGCGAGCGTCGGGCTCTACATCAACAGCCTGCCGTTGGCGTTTGAGTGGCGCACCGAGCTGACCCTGGCCGAGCATATCGCCCGGTTGCAGACCGACCTGATGGCGCTCAATGAGCACGGTACCCAGTCGCTGGCGGCACTGACCAAAGGCCGGGTGCGTCTGTTCCAGAGTCTGTTCGTGTTCGAGAACTACCCCATGCCGGTGGCCCCTGTCGCCCCCGAGCCTCACCAACTGGTGCCGCGCTTTGGCGCCGTGGTGGAGAAGGTGGAGCTTCCTCTGTCGCTCGTGGTCAGCAGCCGTGGCGAGACGCTCCAGCTGCGCCTCGAGTTCGACGGCGAGCAGATCCCCGAGGCCCGGGCAGAGGCGGTGCTGGCTGACTGGCTGGCCGAGCTTGGCTGGCTGACGCAGGCGGATCTGGGCCAACCGGCCAGCGTGGCGGCGGCACCGTCCCCGGCGAAGGCGCAAGTGGCCGCCACACCATCGACTGTCACACAAGTGGCTGCCCCCAGCCTGGCTCAGCCGCCGGCCGAGGCCCGCGTGCTGGTGGCCCTGTGGGAGCGCCAGTGCGGCGTGCCCGGGATCTGGCTGCAGACCCTGTGTGAACTCGGGGTGGATTCGGTGCAGCAGCTCGCCCTGCTGGCGGCCCTCAACGAGGCGTTTGGCCAGGATCGGGCGCCACTTACCCTGCAGACGCTCAAGGCCCATCCATCCCCCAGCCGGCTCTATCGGCACTGGCTGGTAAGCCAAACGGAGGCAGCATTATGACGGTGACCATCAAGCATGAGGCTCCGCTCGTGCAAACCCGGCCTGCCCCCCGTGAGGGGGCGGCCAACCTGGGCGCGCGGCTGGCGGCCTGTCTGGCCGCCACCCCGCTGGCTCCCGCCATCCGTATGGGCGTGGCTGGCATCAGTGAGGACGGATCAGGTGAGCAGTGGCTTAGCTACGGCGCGCTCAATGCCAGAGTCGGCGAGATTGCCGCCCGATTGCAGGGGCTGGCGGTGGGGGAGCGGGTCGGCCTCTATCTCCCCCGCAGCCCCGATCTGGTGGCCAGCCTGCTGGCCAGCCTGCGGCTCGGCCTCTGCTTCGTGCCGCTCGAGCCGGACTTTCCGCTGGAGCGGCTGCAGGGCATAGCCCGTCAGGCGCGCCTGTCGGCGGTGATCTGCGATGACGAGGCGGGCACCCCGGACTTCGGCTGCCCCCTGCGCACTCTCGACGGGCTGGCGCCTGCCGGGCCCGTTTCCTGGCCCCAGGTGGATGACGCCTTGGCCGCCTACATGATGTTCACCTCGGGCTCCACCGGCGAGCCCAAGGGGGTGGTCATCAGCCGGCGGGCCCTGCTCTGCTTCCTCGACGGGATCCGCGAGCGGCTCGGGCTATCACCGAGCTGCCACTGGCTCTTCATCACCACCCCGGCCTTCGACATCTCCCTGCTGGAGATGCTGGGGCCGCTCTGGAGCGGTGGCCGGCTGACGGTGGCCGATAGCGAGCACAACAAGGATCCGCTGGGGATGCTGGCCCTGCTCGAGGCCGACTCCTCCATCAACTGGCTGCAGGCCACCCCGGCCTGCTGGCGCATGCTGCTCAAGGCCGGCTGGCAGGGGCGGGAGACGCTCACCGCCCTGTGCGGCGGCGAGGCGCTGGACTCAGGGTTGGCCGAGCAGCTCTGTGCCCGCACCCGGCGGCTGTGGAACTGCTATGGGCCGACCGAGGCCACCGTCTGGTCCCTGGTGAGCGAGGTGCGCTGGCCACCGACTGATGGCCAGATCACCATCAGCCACAGCCTGCCCGGCTATCGGCACTGGGTGCTGGACGAGGCGGGGCAGCCGGTGGCAGAGGGAGAGTGCGGCGAGCTCTGCATCGAGAGCCCGGCCCTGTGCGAGGGGTACTGGCGCAAGCCGGCCTTGACCAGCGCCGCCTTCCTGCGCCTTGCCACCCATCGCCTCTATCGCACCGGTGATCGGGTGCGCCTCCTTGGGGCGGACCGCTTCCTCTATCTGGGGCGGCGCGACGATCAGATCAAGCTGCGCGGTTTTCGCATCGAGCTCGGCGAGGTGGAGGCGGGACTGCGCCGCCAGGCCGGGGTGCAGGAGGCAGCGGTGCGTCTGGTGGGAGAGGGGGACGAGGCCATGCTGGTGGGCTACGTGGAGGCGAAAAGCGGGGTGACCCTCAATCGCCTCGCCCTGCGCAAGGGGTTGCAGGCGACGCTGCCGCACTACATGGTGCCGGCGCGGCTCATCCTGCTGGATGCCCTGCCCAAGACCGGGAGCGGCAAGCTCGACAGAAAGGCGCTGCCATTGCCGGTGTGACAAAGGGCTTGCAGGCTCGATGCCTCAACAACAGGGTGCTGGCACGGATCCTCTTGCTGGATGCCCTGCCCAAGACCGACAGTGGCAAGCTTGACAGAAAGGCGCTGCCCTTGCCCGAGTAGGCGGCCTTGCCGGACGGTAAGAGCGATGGATAAAAAAGAAGCCCGCATCATGCGGGCTTCTTGTTGGCTGTAAACCGAGGGGGCTTAGTGAGCGATGGGGGCGGCATCCGGTTTGGTGAGCAGGCGCTCGACGTCGTCGATCACCTTGAGGGCCGCCTGGGGGCCGCCGGTGGAGGTCCACAGCGACCCGTCGACGGCGCCGAAGCGCTTGCCCTTGATGGCGCCGAGTTGCTGGAAGGCCGGGGTCTGCTCGGCTTGCTTCATGGCATCCACCGCATCCCCGCTGGTGCTGAGGGTGCCGATCACCAGCCAGTCACCGTCCAGCAGGTTGAGGGATTCGAGGCTCAGGGCCGGGGAGTGAGGGCTCTTGTCGCCAATCTGGTGGGAGGGTCGGGTGAGCCCCATCTCGGTGACCACGCTGCTGGCAAAGGTGCCGCCGTGCATGTAGCTCGGCCCCTTGGGGTTCCAGCGCACTATGCTCATCTGTTCCCCCTGATGCTGGGCGAGCTTGCTGCGGGCCTCTGCCAGGCGGGCCTCATACCGGGTGAGGAACGCCTTGGCCTCGGCCCCCCGGTTCATCGCGTCGGCGCTGCGACCGAACACGGTTTTCCAGGGCTCGCCCCAGTTGCCGGTGACGACGGTGGGGGCGATCTCCTTGAGCAGGGCGAGGAGCTCGGGCTTGGTCTGGCCGGTGAGGATGAGGTCTGGCTCCAGATCGATGAGGGTCTCCAGATTGGGGTTGTCCAGATCCCCGACCACAGCGATCTCCTTGCCCGCCTTGTCCAGCAGATAGCGGGGCAGGGTGGACTGGCCGCGCCCATTGACGGTGCCCACCGGCTGCACCCCCAGAGTCAGGGCGCTGTCGAGATCGAGTTCGCTCAACACGACGACCCGCCGGGGCGCATCGGGGACGCTCTGGGACTGGCCGTTGGCATCGATGACCTGGCGGTTGCCCGCCTGGGCCTGGAAGCCCGTCAGGCTGGCCAGCATAAGCAAGGTGGCCAGCGGGGAGAAGATCTTCATGGTGACATCCTTATGGGTGAAATCGGTGGGCCGGAGTCTGTGGAAAGTGCCTGAGAGCCGCCCGGCCAGCCCCGAATGGGCGGGGACATGCTACCATAAAGTAAGTGAGAAGCGTTGTCATTTGTATTTGTGGCATGGCCTCGGCTTGCTTTGGTACCATCGCAGGCCCCTGTCAGGAGCCTTTCATGTTGCCTCGTTGTCCCTCACTCGATGGACCCTTTGTCCGTCAATTCGATACCTTGTGCCTGCCGGGCCTGGAGACGCTGTCTCTTCATCGGGTCAGTTTTGATCCCGCCGCCTTCTCGCCGGAGTGCTTTGGAGCCCAGGGCATCACCCTGCCTGCTTCATTGCAGGGGGCTGCCCCCAAGCGCCTCGGGGAGTTTCTGGCAGGGCGTCTCGCAGCCCGTGAAGCCCTGCGTCCCTTCGGTCTTGCAGGATGCAGCGTGGCCATCGGAGCGGCCCGGGAGCCGCTCTGGCCTGAAGGGGTGGAGGGGAGCATCAGCCACAGCCAGCTGGCGGGGCAGGGGCTGGCACTCTGTGCGGTGCGCCCGGGCCAGGAGGGAATCGGGCTGGATCTGGAGGCCTGGCTCGATGGCGACCAAGGGGCGCAGCTCTGGCCCGGCATCATGGATGGGGAGGAGTGGGGACGGCTGGAGGCGGGGGTTCACGACGCCCAGCTGAGCCTGGCAGAGGGACTGACCCTGGTGTTTTCCGCCAAGGAGAGCCTCTTCAAGGGGCTCTATCCCCGGGTGGGGCGCTACTTTGACTTTCTCGATGCCCGCTGGCTCGCCATGACGGCGCAGACTCTCACCCTGGAGCTCAAATGCCCGCTGACGCCGACCCTGCCCGCCGGCTGGCGCGCCACCCTGCACTGGCAAGCCCTGCCGGGGGGCGTGCTTACCGTCTTGCTGCTGTGAGCACGATACCAGCGCCCGGATAACGCCAACGCAAAGCCCAGAGAAAGAAACCGCCATCAGGCGGTTTCTTTCTCTGGCACAGGGTCTTGCTCAGGCCGACACGTCATGGTCGGTGCGCAGGCGGGGCACTTCGTCAGCGCGTCGGCGGGGCACGATGACAGGGGCCCCGTCGCCGGGGGCGTGCAGTATGTCCACATCGGTCTGGTAGAGGCGATCGATGAGGGGCTTGGTCACCACCTCCCGGGCCGGGCCCATGGCCTGGATGGCGCCATCCCCCAGGGCAATCAGCTCGTCGCAGTAGCGGGCGGCGGTGGCGAGATCGTGGATGACGATAAGCACCGTCTTGCCCTCGGCGGCGACCCGATGGATGGCCTCCATCACCTCGGTCTGGTGGCCGATGTCCAGCGCGCTGGTGGGCTCGTCCAGCAAGATGATGTCCGCATCCTGGGCCAGCACCATGGCGAGCCACACCCGCTGGGCCTGACCGCCGGACAGCGAACTGGCGCTCTGGTGCCAGATGGCATCAAGCTGCATCCGCTCCCGGGCCCAGTCCACCATGCGGGCATCTTCCTCGCTCCACTGATTGAACCAGCCCTGATGGGGATGGCGGCCATATTGCACCAGCTGCTCCACCAGGATACCGGGGGGGACCAGGGGGCGCTGGGGCAGATAGGCGAGTTCCCGAGCCAGGGCTTTGGCGCCATAGGCACCGAGTGGCTTCTCCTTGAGCAGGATCTCCCCGGACCGGGGTTGCTCCTGTCCCGCAAGGAGCTTGAGCAGCGTGGATTTGCCACCGCCGTTGGGGCCGACGATCCCCACCAGCTTGCCCCGGGGGAGGGAGAAGGAGATCTCCTTGAAGATGGTCTTTTGCGGGTAGCCGAACTGGAGTCGGTTCACGGTGAGCGTCATCGGGCGGCCCTCGGTCTGTATTGAAAATGGATGAATGCCATGGTCAGTCGGCCTTCTGGCGATCTTTGAGCAGGATGAAGAGCAGCAGCAGGCCGCCGAGAATGCGGGTCATGATGCCGGTAGCCACTTCGTGGGGGCTGGCCAGCACCCGCACCAGGGTGTCGCTGGCGAGCAGCATCAGGGCGCCGCACAGGGCGGCAATCCAGAGCGGCACGATGCGATCCCGGCTGAGCCAGGAGGCAAGGATGGGTGCCGCCATGGCGATGAAGACCACGGGGCCGCCGATGGCGGTGCCAAGGGCTGCGACGATGATGGCCTGGGCCAGCACCCCGAGCTGGACCCGGTTCACGTTGACCCCGAGAGTACGGGCGGTGACCGGTCCCAGGCGCAGCACGCCGAGGGAGCGGGAGAGACAGACGGTCCAGGGACAGATGAGCAGGAGCAGCAGGCTTACCGGCAGCAGGGTGCCATAGCCCTGACCGACGAAGTTGCCCATGTTCCACAGATAGAGGCTGGTGAGGTGCACCAGGGACTGGGTGGACATGACGAACTGGCCGAGGGCGTTCATCAGCTCCGAGACCCCGATGCCGATCACCACGAACAGGTAGCCCTGCTCCCCCGGCTTGTTGCACAGGGCATAGAGCACGACGGCGGCAAACAGGGCGCCGAAGGGGGCGGCCCACCAGGGCCAGGTGCCCAGGGTCAGATAGAGGGAGAAGATGATGATGGCCAGGGATGCCCCCTCGTTGACCCCGATCATGTCCGGGGTGGCGAGGCGGTTTCGCACCAGGGTCTGCACCAGGCAGCCCGAGAGTCCCATGGCGGCGCCAGCCACCAGCACCGCCAACAGGCGCGGCAGGCGGATTTTGAAGACGGTCACCTGATCGAGTCGGCTTCCCTCCCCGAGCAGGGTCTGGATCACCCCCATCATGGTGATCTTGCCGGAACCCAGGGTGAGGGCCAGCAGGGAGAGCAGGGTGAGGGCGACCAGGAGCCCCAGGGTGATGAGCCAGGCGCGGCGGTGCAGCAACAGGGTGCGGCTGCCAAGGCGAAGGCAGAGGGTGCCGCTCGGGAGTGAGAGAGAGTTCTTCATGGGCGTGGCACCTTATTTGACGGCCTGCAGGGAGCGGAAGCCGCCGCTGCGCACCACCAGGATGAGCACGGGCGCCCCGATGAGCGCCAGAATGACGCCGTTGGGCAGCTCGTAGGGCTGGATCAGCCAGCGGGCCAGCACATCGGCACCGAGCAGAAAGAGCACCCCTAACAGGGCGGAGAAGCGCACCTGGATGGCGAGGCGAACCGGCTCCACCAGGCGGGCGCAGTAGGCGGCGAGGAAGCCGACAAAGCCGATGGGACCGGCGATGGCGATGGCGCAGGCGGTGAAGAGCGTTGCGGCCAAGAGCACGCCGATCCGCACCCGGGTGGGGCGGATGCCGAGGGCCCTGGACTGGTGATCCCCCATCTGCATCAGGGTGAGAGGGCGACAGAGCGCCAGGGTCAGCAGCAGGGCGGCCAGGGCGAAGGGGACCACGGTGAGTACCGCTTCCAGACTGGAGGCGGCAAGGGACCCTAAGTTCCAGAAGCGGAACTGCTCCAGCACCACCCGGTTGGAGAGCAGCAGGAAGTTGGAAAGACCGCCGAAGGTGGCGGAGAGGGCGACCCCTACCAGGATGAGCTTGAGGGGGTTGGAGCGCCCCACCATGAGGCCGAGGCCCAGCACGATGAGGTTGCCGAGCAGGGCCCCCATGCCGGACCAGAGCAGATACCCGTAGGCGGATTCGACGCCAAACCAGGTGAGGCCGATCACCAGAGCAAAGACGGCGCCGGCATTGACCCCGAGCAGGCCGGGTTCGGCCAGAGGGTTGCGGGTGGCACTTTGCAGCATGGAAGCCGCCAGGGAGAGTGATGCCCCCACCACCAGGGCTGCCAGGGTGCGGGGCAGGCGCAGGGTATGGACTATCATGGCGAGCTTTTCATCGGCCACGAAGGCGGGATCGCCCATCAGGAAACCGGCGACCTCGCGGCCACCATAGACACCGGCCCCGGTGGCCAGTGACAGACAAATCAGCAGGAAGAGGAGCAGCACGCCGAGCCAGAACAGCCGAGCTTGGTATCTGAGCACTCAATGACTCCTTGAATTCGGGGAGGCAGAAACGCAAAAAGGGAGCCCCGCGACCGGGGCTCCCGCATACAGGATGGATTACAGCTTGTAATCGACCCCTGCGTAGACGGTGCGACCTTCCAGGATGAAGTCGGCGTCGGTCGCCACCTCGTCACGCTGGGTGTTGGTGAGGTTGGTAATGCCGAGCTTGAAGTCCAGGGCCGGCGTGACGGTCCACTTGGTGTTCACGTCCAGGGTCTGGTAGTGCTTGGAGGTGAATGCCTGGGCGTTGCGGGCCGGCACCTTGATCACCTGGCTGCCGACATACTGCCAGGCCAGGTTGGCGCTGACCACGTCGCTCGCCTTCCAGTCCAGGCCGATGTTGCCGGTGTGATCCGGGGTCTTGGCCAGATCGTCACCCGTGCTCTTGTCTTCGGAGTCCAGCAGGGTCAGGTTGCCGGTCAGCTGCACGTTGTCGAGCACGTCGAACCAGCCGGTCAGCTCCAGCCCCTTGATGCGGGCCTTCTTGACGTTGAGGTAGGTCATGACGGTCGGACGGTAGCCTGGGCCCCACTGATCGCTCTGGATCAGATCCTCGATCTCGTTGTGGAAGCCGGTCACGCCTGCACCGAAGCGATCGGCGTTGTAGGCGGTGCCAAGCTCGTAGCTGACGGAGGTTTCCGGCTTCAGATCCGGGTTGCCTATCACCTTGCAGGCGCCGCGGCAGGCGGTGGTGGCGAACCCTTCGCTGGACTGGGCCAGGGTCGGGGCCTTGAACGCCTTGCCAGCGCCGCCCTTGATCACCCACTCGTCACTCAGGGAGTAGAGGGCGTAGGCACGGGGGCTGAACTCGTTGCCATAGGTCTCGTGGTGATCCAGACGGCCGGAGAGCGTCAGGGCCAGATCCCCAAAGCCGAACTCGTCTTGCAGGTAGAGGGCGCTCTGGCTCGCATCCACGCTGCCGTTCTGGATGCTGCGGCTGTGCTCCAGCTCGGTCTTGCGGAACTCTGCACCCGAGGTCAGCAGGTGATCCCCGAGGTAGCCGCTCAACTGGCCATCCACCGTGTTGTTGGTCTGGGTGATGTCGGCGGCACCACCGTTGAGCTGGGAGTCATCCATCAGATCGGTCTGCTCGAAGTAGTAACGAGCGCGGCTGTCGAAGTGTTCCCAACGGCCGTTATGGGTCAGCCCCAGGCTCAGGCGATCGAGTTTCTGCACGTTGTGGGGGGTGGCCGGTGCGGTCGGGGCACGGGGCACGTTGTTGAAGTAGCTGTCCATGTCGTTCTGGTTGTAACCCAGATCGAAGTCGATGTCCTGGTTGTCGGCCACCAGCCACTTCAGGCTGGAGAGCACGTTGACCACTTCCCGTTTCTCCAGGGCGTCGGCATCCGGGTTGTTGGACTGCTCGCTCTTCCAGCGATCCCGCTGATAGCCTTCCACCACCACGCTGCCCAGCAGCTTGTTGTCGATCAGGGCGCCGGAGACGAAGGCGCTACCCTGGTTGGCATCCCCGCCATCCCCCTTGGTGGGCATGGTGTGTGTGTAGCCGACGGCCGCTTCGGTGTTCTCCTTGGCCTGGCGCAGGATCACGTTGACCACGCCGCCGAGGGCATCGGCCCCGTACAGGGAGGAGACGGGACCGCGGATCACTTCGATGCGCTCGATGGCGGCCATGGGGATGGAGCTTAAGTCGAAGTCGTTGCCAAAGGAGCTGCCCAGGGTCTCGCGGGCGTTGACCCGCTTGCCGTTGACCAGCAGCAGGGTGTAGTCACCGCCCATGCCGCGGATCTTGATCTCGTTGCGACCCGTGGGGTTGGTGCCGATGATGTTGACACCGGGCACGTGCTTGAGGGCATCGCCGATGTTGTTGACGTTCATCTTGTCCAGATCGGCGCGGGTGACCACGGAGACGCTGGCCGGGGCGGTCAGCTCGGTGTGCTTGGTCTGGGTGGCGGTGACCACCACCGTCTCGTTGGCCTTGACGGACTCGGCCTGGGCCAGGCCCGGTACGGCCAGCAGACCAAGGGAGAGCAGAATGGGGTTCAGTTTAAAGAGGCCGTGCTGCAACTGCATTGTCAAAAACTCCATGGATATAACTGAGGTTATGGGGTCCGGATTCTTCTGATCCGGTGCTCACTGACTTCCTTGTCTGGCGGTGCCAGAGGCAGGATTATTGTTATCTCTTGTGCGCTTCAGGCCCCGGATGAGGAACCAGACACCGGCGCAGGCCACCAGGGTGCACGCAATGTTGATCCAGGCCAGGGTGGGGAAACCGTGCAGGGCGCCCCCCTCGTCGGAGACCAGATATCTGGCGGAGAAGAGGCTGCCGAGGCCCGCCGCCACATTGGTGATCGAGCCCTGGAAAGACATGAAGGCGGCGCGCTGGTGGGGGGCCGGAATGGCCGCCGTGACCGCGAGGGTGGTGCTGGCACGGGCGGAGCTCAGGGCCATGAAGAGGGTGAACAGCAGATAGAGAGGCAGGCCTGCCGGCAAGGCAAAGCCCACCAGGGTGATCAGGGCCAGGGCCAGGCTGGTGAGCAGGATGGCGCCCTGGGCGCGGCCCTGATCGATCCAGCCGCCGCACAGGCGCATGGTGGCCATGCTGGCAAGGCCGCCGCACAGATAGAGGCTGGCGATCTGCTCGCGCGGGAAACCCAGGTTGAACTGGAAGTAGTTGGCAAAGTGCGGAATGAGCAGGAAGTGGCCGAACATCTGCAGGCAGAGGATGAAGAGGGCTCCCTGGCAGAGCGGTGACCCCAGCAACTGGCGCATCCCCTGGCCTGCCGGGGCCCGGTTGACCGGCAGGGACGGCAGCCAGATGGCACACAGCAGGGCCAGCAGCAGGCCCCCTGCACCAAACAAGAGGAAGGGGCTCTGCCAGCCAGACCACTGGGCCAGCACGAGGGCCGCGGGCACAATCAGAATGGCGGCCAGGGAAAACGCCATGCCCACGTAAGCGAGACGGCGGCCCCGCTCGGCGGGCGGTACCAGATCCAGCACCGCCGCCATCAGGATGGCCCCCAGGGGGCCAGCCACGCAGCCGGACAGGATGAAAAGCAGCAGCAGGGTCTGGCTATCCTCGGCCAGGGCGCAAGCCATCAAGAGCAGGAAGCGCAGGACCAGCAGTACCAGCAGGGCGGGTTTGCGGTTGACCCGATCGAGCCAGGGGGCGGCCAGGAGGCCCAGCAGGGCGGCGCCCAGGGTGGCGCCGCCGCTGAAGTAACCTGTCTGCTCCGGCAGCATCCCCAGACGGGTTACCAGCTCCGGGCCAAGGGGCATCACCATCATCATGCAGCCCATGGAGAGCATGTTGATGAGCAGCGCCAGGTGGATGGCGGCAGGGGTGGATGCGACGGATTCTGGCTTCATCAGAGGCTGACTCGAAAAAATGAGTCCGAATTGTATCCGAGGGTTTTTGTTGTGACAACAAATGATAACCATTTTTATTTGTATTGATTGGTATCTTAACGAGTCTTTATCAGGTGCCTCTGTATGGGGTTGCATACCAGGCCCGTTGCAATCGGGGCGCCATGGACCATGATGGCAGGAAGCAAGAGGGTGGCGGTGAACACCGGGAGGAGAAGATGCGCGCTGGATCAGGGTATTGGGGGCTTGGGTGCTGCCTGTTGCTGGCATTGCCCCTGAGGGCCGAAGTGAAGGTCATACCGGTATTCGAGGCGGATGCCGCGGTGCAGACGCTCAAGGAGATCTACCCGGATCTCGGGGTGAGCGCCATGGGCAACCAGCTGGTACTGAGTGGAACCCCCGCCCAGTTGCAGGAGGCCGAGCGTACCCTGGCGCAAGTGAACCAGCCGCCCCAAAGCCTGCTCATCGAGTGGCGGGTGGATGGCGCCTCCAGCCGTCAGCAGGCCGGAGTGGGGCTCGGCCTGGATGCCAAACGGCAGTGGTTGCTGGAGGGGGATGCCCGGCACTATGAACGCAGCCAGAGTGACAACTGGCAGGTGCGTGGCCTCTCCGGGCGGCCCGTGTTGTTGCAGATGGGGTCCTATCAGCCGGTCACCTTTTACCAGTGGCAGGGGGGAAGGGTGGTGGGCATGATGCCGCTGATGAACGGTCTCTACGCCACCGCGACCCTGATAGGAGACAGGGTGCAGGTGGCCCTCAGCAGTGAACAGGCAAGAGTGGAGCGGGGCAACATACACACCGGCCAGAGTGCCACCGAGGTGAGCGGCGCCCCGGGCCAGTGGCTGACGGTGGGGGAGCTTTCCACAACCCAAGGCAGCCAGGAGGCCGCGATCGCCAATCCATCAGGCATGGGCGGGGCCAGCGGCAGCGAACGCCAGACTCTGCAGATCCGGGTCACGCGCCAGTGAACCAGCCTGTCAGTGGGGCTGATCCAGAGCGTAATCCCGCAACTGGCGGCTTCTCAGCAGATACCAGAGTGCCCAGAGGCTGGCAATGAGCACCAGGGCGGTGGGCCAGTTGAACGACCACTGCTGCAGATTGAGGCTGTGCAGTTGCATCAGCAGGCCGCTGACGGCAGAGCAAAGCAGCAGAGCGCGGCTGTGGCGTCTGAGCCAGGCTCTGGCACTGTGGGTCTGGCGATGGGTGCCGCCGCAGGCGAGCAGCGCCAGCATGGCGGGCACGTCCGTCAGCAGGCTGACATAGAGGGTGAGCTTGTCCGGGTAGAAGAGGGTCAGGATGGCGCTGCCACTCTCGCGGGTGACGCCGGCCATCAGAAACAGCCAGACCGAGCGGGTCAGCAAGAGGGCGATGGGCCAGAACCAGAGCGGGGGGCGCAACTGGCCGTGATCGTCGTAACGGTGTTCGGGGTAGAGGGTCATGGTGGCCCGGTATCCATTCATGCAGTGCGAGTGATGAAGGGGATATGGGGCACAGGGCAGGCCATTGCAAGGCCGGCAACGGCCGGGAATTAATCGGGGGGCCAGGCCCCCCAATCCACAGTCTTTAGTTGCCGGGTTCCGGCGTCACAGCCAGCCTTTTCGCTTGAAGAAGAGACCGGTGCCCAGCGATGACATCACCATCAGCACCAGGGAGAGGGGGTAGCCGTATTCCCAGGCGAGCTCCGGCATGCGGCCGAAGTTCATGCCGTAGATGCTGGCGATAAGCGTCGGCGGCAGGAAGATGACCGCGGCTACCGAGAAGATCTTGATCACCTTGTTCTGCTCCAGATTGGTCACCCCCATGGAGGCCTCCAGCTGGAAGTTGATCTTGTCGAACAGGAACTGGGTATGGGGCAGCAGGGATTCCACGTCGTGCAGCATCTCGTCGATCCACTTGTTCTGCTCCCCCGTCATGCGCTGGCGCAGACTGCGTTTGAGGAAGCGCAGGGCGCGGCGGGTATCGTGCAGGGAGAGACGGATCTGGCCGTTGGCCTCTTCCTGGGCCATCAGCTCCTTGAGCATGGGGTTGATCTGGTCCGGCTCGAAGATCTGATCGGCGGTGTTCTCCAGGGTCTTGTACCCATCCTCGATGAGATCCGAGAGATACTCCACCTTGAGGTTCTGCACCTCCAGCAGGATGTCGAGGGCGTCTTCGACCTCCAGCCTGTCCTGGCGCATGTAGTGGCGCAGCAGACGCACCAGGCCGATGTCATCCTCGCGAATGCTGATCAGCAGGTTGTTGCGCAGGGTAAAGGAGACGTGCACACCCTTGGTGTCGCGACCGATGCGCTGGGGAAACAGGGAGTGGATGTGCAGACCGTCGGTGTCCCAGTAGAAGCGGGCGGATGCCTCGATGTCATCGAGCTCCTCCTTGTCCGGCACCTCCTCCAGGAACAGGCCCGTCAACCATTCTCGCTCCGCAGTGTCCGGCTTGTAGGCATCCAGCCAGACGGTGTTGTCGGGAACGATGTCATCCGGCCCGAGCGTGACTATGTCCAGCACCTTGTTGTTGAGAATGTAGGCGGTGATCATCTGTCCCCCCTTAAGAAGTCATGGGTAATCAGGGATGGTTGCACAGGTTCATGCGGCCTTAGATCGCACGGAAAGCGATCCCATGAAATAGCATAACGAGGCCGATGGACAACCTGAATGCGGCGAACTATACAGGGGCGGGACCCGCTTGTCAGGGCCTATTCATCAGGGGTTCAGCCTGTTTGCTCAAAAAAACAGCGAGGTCGGATCAGCCGTGGCGACCCCGATGCGGGCGATCCCGGCGTCGCCTCCTTTGTTCGCGCTGGAGTGGAGGAGGGCCCGGGCTCACCGGCGGGAATGACGGGTTGCTGGTCGCCCTGCGACAGCCCCCGGCCAAGCGCAGAAAACGGTCTCCGTGCGGTGTTCCGGGGCTGCGTCTCCTTGTTATCTGCTCTGGTGTGCGTGGGCAAGCCTGTTACAGATTGGGATAGTTGGGGCCCGAGCCGCCCTGGGGCGGCGTCCAGACGATATTCTGGCTAGGATCCTTGATGTCGCAGGTTTTGCAGTGAATGCAGTTGGCGGCGTTGATCTGCAGCCTGGGCCGGGTATCCCCATCAAGGATCTCGAACACCCCCGCCGGGCAGTAGCGCTGGGCGGGTTCGGCCCAGGTGGGCAGGTTGACCTCGACCGGAATGTGCGCGTCCTGAAGGGTCAGGTGACAGGGTTGATCCTCGTCGTGGCTGGTGCTGGCCAGATAGACGGAGGAGAGCTTGTCGAAGCTGAGCTTGCCGTCGGGTTTGGGGTAGTCGATGGGCTGGCAACGGCTGGCCAGGCGCAGCTGGCGGTAATCCGGCTCCTTGTCCAGCAGAGTAAAAGGAGAGGTCAAGGCAAAGAGTCGCTGCTCCAGCCAGTTGAAGGCGCCGCCGAGCCAGGGGCCGAAGCGGTGCAGGGCGGCCCCAACGTTGCGGGCCCTCTTCAGTTCCCGGGTCAGCCAGCTTTGCTGCAGCGCGTCCTGAAACTCGGCCAGATCCCGTCCCCCTTCATCCCCTCCTCGCAGTGCCATGGCGACCGTCGCGGCCGCCACCATGCCGGACTTCATGGCGGTGTGGATCCCCTTGATGCGGGAGAAGTCCAGGGTGCCCGCGTCACAGCCGATGAGCAGGCCGCCGGGAAAGTGCATGCGCGGCAATGAGTGCCAGCCCCCCTTGGTGATGGCCCGTGCGCCGTAGCTGATGCGCTCGCCCCCCTGCAACGTTGCCGCGATGAGGGGGTGGTGCTTGAGACGCTGGAATTCGTCAAAGGGGCTGAGCCAGGGATTCTGGTAGTTGAGATCGACGATAAGGCCGACTGCCACCTGATCCTGGGCCAGATGATAGAGATAGAAGCCCCCCTGACTCTTGTTGCCCTTTCCCTCGCCAAGGGGCCAGCCGCTGCCATGGAGCACCCGCCCAGGATGGGATTGTCCCGCAGGCACCTGCCACACCTCCTTGAAGCCGATGGCGTAATGCTGCGGCTGGGCGGTATTTTCCAGATGGAATCGGGCGATCAGCTGTTTGCCGAGGTGGCCGCGCGCCCCTTCGGCAAACAGGGTATAGCGGCCATACAGGGCCATGCCGGGCACGTGATCCGGCTTGGGGTTGCCCTCCTTGTCGAGACCAAGATCGCCGGTCACCACACCGCGTACCCGGCCCTCCTCCACGATGAGGGTGCTTGCCGCAAAGCCCGGGTAGATCTCGACACCGATGGCCTCGGCCTGCTTGCCGAGCCAGCGGCAGAGGGTGCCGAGGCTGATGATGTGGCTGCCGTCGTTGTGCATGCGGGGTGGTACCGCCCAGTGGGGCAGTTGCAGGGAGCGGCTGTCGCTTTGCAGCAGATGGACCTGATCATCCGTCACCGGCACGCCGAGGGGGGCCTCCTGCCAGCTCTCTGGCAGCAGCTCCCTGAGGGCGACGGGATCGAGCAGGGCGCCGGAGATCAGGTGGGCGCCGATCTCGGCACCCTTCTCCAGCAGGCAGACCGAGAGGGCCGGGGCCTGCTGCTTCAATGCGATGGCGGCGCTCAGGCCTGCCGGGCCGCCACCGACGATGACGACATCAAATTCCATTGCTTCGCGTTCCATCTTGCCTCTGCGCTCGACTTGGCCTAGGGTAGTGCTGGTAGTTTACGTAAACGTAAACCACTTTGTCAGCAGAAAAGTGAGTGACGACAAGGTGGACCCACACAACAGGTATGAGGGATGACCGCCATGAAGCTGCTGGTCGCAGTCAAACGGGTCGTTGATTACAACGTCAGGATCCGGGTCAAGGGGGATGGCTCCGATGTGGAGCTCGCCAATGTGAAGATGGGCATCAACCCGTTTTGTGAAATCGCGGTGGAGGAGGGGGTCAGGCTGCGGGAAGCCGGCGTGGCATCCGAGCTGGTGGTGGTGACCTTCGGCCCCGAGGCGGCGGCCGAGCAGTTGCGCCATGCCCTGGCGCTGGGGGCGGATCGGGCGCTGCACTATGTTACCGACGAGACCCTGACTCCGCTCACCGTGGCCCGGGCCCTGCAAACGGTGTGCGGGCAGGAGCAGCCCGACTTGGTGCTGCTCGGCAAACAGTCCATCGATTCCGACAACAACCAGGTGGGGCAGATGCTCGCCGCCCTCAATGACTGGGCGCTTGCCACCTTCGCTTCCGCCATCAGGCTGGTGGAGGGGGAATTGCAGGTGACCCGCGAGATAGACGGTGGCCTCGAGACCCTCGGCATGGCGCTGCCCGCCGTGGTGACCGTGGACTTGCGCCTCAACGAGCCGCGCTTCGCCTCCCTCCCCAACATCATGAAGGCCAAGCGCAAGCCGCTGGAGAGCCAGCCGTTCGCCGCCCTCGGGGTGGTGCCGGCCGACCAGACACGGCAGCTCGGGGTAATGGCGCCGCCGGTGCGCAGCGCCGGCATCAGGGTGGGCTCGGTGGACGAGCTGCTAGACAAGCTCAAGCACGAAGCCCGGGTGCTCTGATGGGCAGGGGCATGAGAGGGATGCCTCCCGCAGGCGTGAGCGCCATGCATGGGGCAGCGGCCCAGGGGAGCAAGGGATCAATGGATGACATGAAGGTGCTGCCATGAGCGTACTTGTGATTGCGGAACATCATCAGGGGCGGATCGCCGACAACCTGGCCCAGCTGGTCACGGCGGCGGGGCGCCTGGGGGGCGAGGTGCATCTCTTGCTGCTGGGGCAGGGGCTGACGGAGGCGGGGGAGCAGGCCGCCGCCCTCACGGGGGTAAACCGGGTGCTGCTGGCGGAACATCCCATGCTGGCGGAGGGGCTCAACGACGGGGTAGACAGACTGCTCGCCGAGGTGGCCAGGGACTACCAGCACTGCCTGATGGCGGCCAGCAACCAGGGCAAGGATCTGCTGCCGCGGGTGGCGGCCAGGCTCGGGGTGGAGATGATCGCCGAGGTGACCGGCATCGAGGGGCCCGACACTTTCCTGCGTCCCATCTATGCGGGCAACGCCATCGCCCGGGTGGCAAGCAGCGCCCCCGTCAAGGTGCTCACCGTGCGGCCCACCGCGTTCGCCAAGGCCGGATCCGGGGAGGAGCGTGCCGTGATGGAATCGCTGCCGGTGACCGAGGTGCGCTGCCGTACCCGGCTCATCGAGCGGCGTGCGGTGCGCTCCGCCAGACCCGAGCTCGGGGCGGCCCGGGTGGTGGTCTCCGGCGGGCGGGCGCTCGGCTCGAAAGAGCACTTTGCCCTCATCGACGCCCTGGCGGACAAGCTGGGGGCTGCCGTCGGGGCATCGCGAGCCGCCGTGGATGCGGGTTATGTCTCCAACGACCTGCAGGTGGGGCAGACAGGCAAGGTGGTGGCCCCCGAGCTCTACATCGCGGTGGGCATCTCGGGCGCCATCCAGCATCTGGCGGGGATGAAGGAGTCCAAGGTGATCGTCGCCATCAACAAGGACGCCGAGGCCCCCATCTTCCAGGTGGCGGACTACGGTCTGGTGGGGGATCTCTTCACCCTGCTGCCGGAGCTCACCGCCAAGCTGTAAATTTGCCACAAAGGGGCGAACAAGGCCGTCCGTGCTGTCTCGCCCCCGTTTCCATGCATATTCTCTGCAAGCCCTGGCCCGTTCAGGGCTTTTGTCTGATGGGTGCCCGGTGGCGCCGGGGCAAAAGGTTGCGCTGGATCCCAAAAAGCCTTTGCCCCCACGGGGGGCTGTCGTGTAAAAACGTTCGAGTCACCGATCACACACATCCATTCACGGAAAGCGTCATGAGCAAACAGATTTACAACTTCTGCGCCGGCCCCGCCATGTTGCCGGTTGAAGTCATGGAGCGCGCCCAGCGCGAATTTTGTAATTTCCAGGGGCTGGGAGCCTCGGTCATGGAGCTTTCCCATCGCGGCAAGCCCTATATGGCGGTCGCCGAGAAGGCCGAAGCGGACCTGCGCGACCTGCTGGCGGTGCCGGACAACTACAAGGTGCTCTTCATGCACGGCGGTGGCCGCGGCCAGTTCTCCGCCGTGCCCATGAACTTGCTGGGTGGCGCCAACAAGAAGGCGGATTACCTGGTGACCGGCGTCTGGGCCCAGAGCGCCGTGGATGAAGCCCAGAAATACGGTGACATCCAGACCTTCCAGGGGGTGGCCAAGAACGAGCAGGGGGTCTCCCACCTGCTGCCGACGCCGGCGTTTCGCGCCGATGCTGCCTATGTGCACTACTGCCCGAACGAAACCATCGATGGCATCGAGATGTTCGACATCCCGGCCACCGGCGATGTGCCCCTGGTGGCGGATCTCTCCTCCACCATCCTCTCCCGTCCCCTCGACGTGAGCCGCTTCGGCATCCTCTACGCCGGTGCCCAGAAGAACATAGGCCCCTCTGGTCTGGCCATCGCCATCGTGCGCGATGACCTGCTGAACCAGGCCCGCGCCGATGTGCCCTCTGTCTTCGACTACCAGCTCACCGCCAAGAACGACTCCATGTTCAACACGCCCCCCACCTACGCCTGGTACCTGGCCGGTCTGGTGTTCGAGTGGCTCAAGGAGCAGGGTGGCCTGGCGGCGATGGAAGCACGCAACAAGGAGAAGGCCGACTTCCTCTACGGCTACCTCGATCAGTCGAGCTTCTATGGCAACAAGGTGGATGTGACCTGCCGCTCCCGCATGAACGTGCCCTTCCAGCTGAAAAACGAGGCCCTGGACAAGCTGTTCCTGGCGGAGTCGGAAGCGGCCGGTCTGCTGGCCCTCAAGGGACACCGCATCGTCGGTGGCATGCGCGCCAGCCTCTACAACGCCATGCCCCTGGAAGGGGTCAAGGCCCTGGTCAGCTTTATGGATGACTTTGCCAAACGCCACGGTTGAGGCGTGTCTCCCCATTGCCAGACGCCGGGGACTCCCCGGCGTCTGTTTTTCAGACCCATCCTGACCCAGGCCGCCCTCTCCCGCGGTTGTGCCACTGTCGAACTTGCCGCGGGGGACGCGGGCTGTTAACGTCCGGTCAGGTGATTTAATTGAGATCGAACAGGAAGTCTATGAATTCGTTGCGTTTGGAACCCATTTCTAGCGTGGCCGGGGTGGTCAATCTGCCCGGCTCCAAGAGTGTCTCTAACCGGGCCCTGCTGCTGGCGGCCCTGGCCCGGGGCACCACCCGGCTGACCAACCTGCTCGACAGCGATGACATCCGCCACATGCTGGCGGCGCTGACCCAGCTTGGCGTCAAGTACAAGCTCTCCGCCGACAAGACCGAGTGCACCGTGCACGGTCTGGGTCGCAGCTTCGCGGTCTCGGCACCGGTCAACCTGTTCCTCGGCAATGCCGGTACTGCCATGCGCCCCCTGTGCGCCGCCCTGTGCCTGGGCTCCGGCGAGTACACCCTGGGCGGCGAGCCGCGCATGGAAGAGCGCCCCATCGGTCACCTGGTGGATGCCCTGCGCGAAGCGGGTGCCCACATCCAGTACCTGAAGAAAGATGGCTATCCGCCCCTGGTGGTGGATGCCAAGGGGCTCTGGGGTGGCGATGTCCACATCGACGGCTCCGTCTCCAGCCAGTTCCTGACGGCGTTTTTGATGGCGGCCCCCATGGCGGCTGGCGACACCCGCATCCACATCAAGGGGGAGCTGGTCTCCAAGCCCTACATCGACATCACCCTGCACATCATGAAGCAGTTCGGGGTGGTCATCGAGCACGACGACTACAAGGTGTTCTACATCAAGGGCAACCAGACCTATGTCAGCCCGGGGGACTTCCTGGTGGAAGGGGATGCCTCCAGCGCCTCCTACTTCCTCGCGGCGGGCGCCATCAAGGGCAAGGTGCGGGTTACCGGCATCGGCAAGCACAGCATCCAGGGGGACATCCACTTCGCCGACGTACTGGAGAAGATGGGGGCCCGCATCACCTGGGGCGATGACTTCATCGAGGCCGAGCAGGGGCCGCTCAAGGGCATCGACATGGACATGAACCACATCCCGGATGCGGCCATGACCATCGCCACCACGGCGCTGTTTGCCGAGGGCACCACCACCATCCGCAACATCTACAACTGGCGGGTGAAGGAGACCGACCGCCTGCACGCCATGGCGACCGAGCTGCGCAAGCTGGGCGTGGAAGTGGAGGAGGGGCACGACTTCATCACCGTGATTCCGCCCGCACAGCTGACCCACGCGGCCATCGACACCTACAACGATCACCGCATCGCCATGTGCTTCTCCCTGGTGGCACTCTCCGATACGCCGGTCACCATCAATGATCCGGGTTGCACCTCCAAGACCTTCCCGGACTACTTCGACAAGCTGGCCAGCGTCAGTCAGGCCTGAGCCCTTTCGGCCCGCTTCGTGCGGGCCTTTTCATCTCTGCCCCCCCGCTTTTTTCATGCCTCCTAGCAGCATTATGCAAACTTGCAAGGTGCGATAATAAAATTCCTTGCCGAAGAATGTAATTTTCTATTTACACCGACCCGGCACAGGGCTAGATTGAGATCTCTTTATCGCAGTCATCTAGCAGGAAACTTGGTCATGCAGCATCAAACCGACGACGTTCGTATCAGTGAAATCAAAGAGTTATTGCCCCCGGTTGCGGTGCTTGAGAAGTTTCCGGCGACCGACACCGCCTCGGCCACCGTGTTTGAATCCCGTCAGGCCATCCACAACATCCTGGCCGGCGACGATGATCGCCTGCTGGTGGTGATCGGCCCCTGCTCCATCCACGATCCGGTCGCCGCCCTGGAATACGGCAAGCGCCTCAAGGTGCTGCGCGACGAGCTGAAAGATCAGCTGGAGATCGTGATGCGGGTCTACTTCGAAAAACCCCGTACCACAGTGGGCTGGAAGGGGCTGATCAACGATCCCTACCTCGACAACAGCTGCCAGATCAATGACGGCCTGCGCCTGGGTCGCAAGCTCTTGCTGGATCTCAACGACATGGGGCTGCCGACTGCCTCCGAGTTCCTCGACATGATCACCCCGCAATACGTGGCGGATCTGATGAGCTGGGGTGCCATCGGCGCCCGTACCACCGAATCCCAGGTACACCGCGAGCTGGCCTCCGGTCTCTCCTGCCCGGTGGGCTTCAAGAACGGCACCGACGGCACCATCAAGGTGGCCATCGACGCCATCGGCGCCGCCAGCGCCCCGCACCACTTCCTGTCGGTGACCAAGTACGGCCACTCCGCCATCGTCTCGACCGCCGGCAACCCGGACTGTCACATCATCCTGCGCGGTGGCCGCGAGCCCAACTACAGCGCCCGTCACGTGGATGAGGTGGTGAGTGGTCTGGACAAGGCCGGTCTGCCCCAGAAAGTGATGATCGACTTCAGCCACGCCAACAGCAGCAAGCAGTTCAAGAACCAGATGCTGGTGGCCGAGGACGTGGCCGGTCAGCTGCGTGCCGGCAGCAAGGCGGTGTTCGGCGTCATGGTGGAGAGTCACCTGGTGGAAGGGCGTCAGGATCTGGTGGACGGGTGCGAGCTCACCTTCGGCCAGAGCATCACCGACGCCTGCATCGGCTGGGCCGATACCGAGGTGCTGCTGCGCAACCTGGCGGACGCCGTGGCCGCTCGCAACGTCCTCTGAGCCCAAGGCGCCCCGTTGGCGAGGCAATAAAAAAGCGCGACCCTGGGTCGCGCTTTTTGTTTGGCCATCTCTCGGCAGGTCGCGGTTTACTTGGCCCGCTCCTGGTGGCCGCGCAGGCGGATGTTGATCATCTCCACCACCAGCGAGAAGGCCATGGCGAAGTAGATGTAACCCTTGGGAATGTGCAGATCCAGCCCTTCGGCCATCAGCGCCACCCCGACCAGGATAAGGAAGGAGAGGGCCAGCATCTTGATGGTGGGGTGGGTATCGACGAAGTCGCCGATGGCCTTGGCGGCAAACATCATGACGCCGACGGCGATGATGATGGCCAGCACCATGACAGGGACATGATCCGCCATGCCCACGGCGGTGATGACGGAGTCCAGGCTGAAGATGATGTCGAGGATGGCGATCTGCACCAGAGTGGACAGGAAGCCCGCGGTCTTGCTCACCACACCCGCCTCTTCGGCAGCCCCTTCCAGGCTCTGGTGGATCTCGTGGGTGCTCTTGGCGATGAGGAACAGACCCCCCACCAGCAAGATGAGATCCCGTCCCGAGATGGCTTCCCCCAGCACGGTGAAGAGGGGCTCGGTGAGGCGCATCACCCAGGCCAGGGAGAGCAGCAGCAGGATGCGGGTGCCCATGGCGAGCCCCAGCCCCAGGATGCGCGCTTTCTGGCGCTGGGCTTCCGGCAGGCGACCCACCAGGATGGAGATGAAAATGATGTTGTCGATGCCGAGCACGATCTCGAGCAGGGTCAGGGTGGCGAGCGCGACCCAGGCGGAGGGGTCCGCAATCCATTCCAGCATGATTGAACCTTGGTTGAACAGTGATTGAGGTAGAAGCCGCGCATTTTAGCAGGGGGTCATGGCTTGTCCCAGTGGCGGGAAAAGATAAAAATGGCGGCGATCCAACAGGAGGGAAACATGTTTCGATTAGGGCTCATCATCAACCCCGTCGCCGGCATCGGCGGGGCCGTCGGTCTCAAGGGCAGTGACGGCATGGTCGCAGAGGCGCTGGCGCGCGGGGCCGTCCCCAAGGCCCGGGAGCGGGCTCGCCAGGCCCTGTTGCCCCTGTGCGAGCTGACCACGTCATTCGAGCTGCTGACGGTGGCCGAAGAGATGGGGGCCGACCTCGCCGCCGAGCTGGGGTTGCCCCATCGCATCGTCCATCGGCCTGCCGGGGCGCAGACGAGCGCCGAGGACACCCGGGCTGCCGCCCTGGCCCTGCGCGATGCCGGGGTGGATCTGCTGCTCTTCGCCGGTGGCGATGGCACCGCCCGTGACATCTGCGCGGCGGTGGGGGAGTCCTGCCATGTGCTCGGCATCCCGGCGGGGTGCAAGATCCACTCAGGGGTCTACGGGGTGACGCCGGCGGCGAGCGGCCGGGTGGCGGCCAGAATGATCGCAGGGGAGCTTCTGAGCCTGGTGGATGCGGAGGTGATGGACATCGACGAGGAGGCGTTTCGCGCCGGCAAGGTGCGCGCCCGCCATTACGGCCAGTTGCTGGTGCCCGGGGATCTGCGCTACGTGCAGGCGGTCAAGCAGGGGGGGCGGGAGTCCGAGGAGCTGGTGCTCGCCGATCTTGCCGCCGGTGTGGTGGAGCAGATGGAGCCCGATACCCTCTACCTGATGGGGTCGGGGAGCACGGTGGCCGCCTGCATGGGGGAGCTGGGTCTGGAAAATACCTTGCTCGGTGTGGATCTGGTGGAAAATGGCCGGCTTATCGGGCAGGATCTGTCCGCCGCCGAGATCCTGACCCGGATCCGCGGCCGTCGCTGCCGTCTGATCATCACCCTGATCGGCGGTCAGGGACATCTGTTCGGGCGCGGAAATCAGCAATTGAGTCCAGACGTGATCCGGGCCGTCGGGCGCGAGCATATCCAGGTGCTCGCCACCAAAGCCAAGCTGGCGGCGCTAGAAGGCCGTCCGCTGCTGGTGGACACCGACGATCCGGCACTGAACCGGTCGTTGAGTGGTTATCTGCGCATAACCACGGGATACAAGGATCAGGTCATCTACCCGGTGGCCAACCCGGAATAGGACATCAAGGATGCGGCTGGCCTGGCGCCAGAGAGCCGCGATCAACCGGATCGCGGTTCCACTCCCCGAATTTTTTGCCGGCAACCCCGGAAATGAGGCTGCGTTAAATGACGATTCACGATTTTGAACACAAGTTGTTGGGACTGATCGACGCCATGGTCGCCACGGCCAGCGAAGACGAGCTGTTTGCGGGTGGCTATCTGCGAGGGCACATCTCCCTTGCGGTGGCGCGCGCCGAGCTGGAGGGCAAGACCCTGGTGCGGGACGTCAAGAGCTATGTGCTGCGCAGCCTGAACGAGGCCATCTTGCAGGGTGAGCTCTCCGAGCAGGACGAGGTGCTGGTGCAGGAGATGTGGAAGCGTCTGCAGGCCCAGGCGGAAGCTTGATCCCATTCGCAGTTCAAACACAAGTTTAAGTAATCTGCTTCCCTGAGTGTTATCAAAAGGTTAATAATGAGGCTCGCCTTTTGTTTCAGGGATTAAACCATGGCCTCCACCTCACGCATTGCCACCAGACTGCCGCTCGAGATGCTCTATCACTGGGAGCGGCAGTGTCCCGACCGAATCTATCTGCGTCAGACCATCCACCGCGAATACGTCGACTTCACCTGGGGTGAGGTTGCCGACGAGGCGCGGCGCATGGTGACGGCACTGCGCGCCCTGGGCCTGGTGCCCGGTGACAAGGTGGCCCTGCTCTCCAAGAACTGCGCCCAGTGGTTCATCGCCGATCTGGCGATGCAGATGGGGGGATACGTGAGCGTGCCCATCTACCCCACCGCCAACGTCGACACCATCGAGTACGTGCTGCGTCACAGTGAAACCAGGGCGATCTTCGTCGGCAAGCTGGACGACTGGAAGAGCCAGGAGGCGGGGGTGCCCGGGGATCTGCTGCGTATCGCCCTGCCTTACGACACCATGCCGGCCGCCCACCAGTGGGACGATCTGCTGGCGCAATACGACCCCATCCCGGACAGCCCGGTGCAGGCGCCGGATGCCCTGCTGAGCCTGGTCTACACCTCCGGCAGCACCGGCAAGCCCAAGGGGGCCATGCTGAGCGTGGAGCGCTACGCCTGGTCCTGCGAGAAGCTGGTGGAGGCGGTCTCCCTCACCGCCGAGGATCGCGGCTTCTCCTACCTGCCCCTTGCCCACATCACCGAGCGGGTCTACATCTACGGCGGCAGCCTGTTCAGCGGTGCCACCATCGCCTTCCCCGAATCCCTCGACACCTTCATCGAGGACGTCAAGCGCTGCCGTCCCACCGTCTTCATCTCGGTGCCGCGGCTCTGGGCCATGTTCCGCATCAAGATCCACGAGAAGCTGCCCCAGAAAAAGCTGGCGCTGCTGCTCAAGATCCCCCTCGTCTCCAGCCTCATCAAGAGCAAGCTGCAAAAGGGGCTGGGGCTGGATCAGGCGCGGGTGCTGGGCTGCGGCTCGGCGCCGGTGGCCCCGGCGCTGCTGGAGTGGTATCACAGCATCGGCATCCATATCACCGAGGCCTGGGGCATGACCGAGAACCACGCCTACTCCACCCTCAACTACCCGTTCCGGGCGGACAAGATAGGCACCGTCGGCAAGGCCGGGCCCGGGGTGACCATCAAGATCTCCGACGAGGGGGAGATCCTCTGTCGCTGCGACGGCATGATGGTGGGCTACTACAAGGATCCCGAGCACAGTGCAGAGGCCATCGACGCCGAGGGCTGGCTGCACACCGGTGACATGGGCAAGCTGGACCGGGAGGGTTACCTCACCATCACCGGCCGCATGAAGGATGTCTTCAAGACCGCCAAGGGCAAGTACGTGGCCCCGGTGCCCATCGAGGGGATGCTCGGGCAGGAGCCCATCATCGAGCAGCTCTGCGTCATCGGCTACGGCATGCCGCAGCCGGTCGCCCTGGTGCAGCTCGCCGAGAGCGCCATGAAGGGGGACAAGGCCGGGGTGGAAGCCCAGCTGGAGGCTGCCCTCAATCGGGTCAACGACAAGCTGGAATCCCATGCTCGCCTGCGGGGCATCCTGGTGGTCAAGAGCCCCTGGAACATCGAGAACGGGGTGCTGACCCCCACCATGAAGATCCGCCGCCACCTGCTGGAACAAAAATACGCGGACATCGGCGAGCGCTGGTCCGGCAGTCAGCGCATCCTGTGGGAGTCCTGACAGGGGTCGGTGCCGCCATATGGGCCACATCAATGACAGCGGGGGAGCCAGTGGCTCCCCCGCTGTATTTCGGGGGGAAGCAGCCGACAGGGGGCTGGGGCATTGACCCCCCCGACGTTTCCCGCCGCCGCCATATGGCCCGTCGTCGGGGGAACAGGCAGGGAAAGGTATATGCAAAATCCATGGAGAGGGGTGATCCCAGTGGCTTGGCAAATGCATCTTGGGGTCACACACGGGGGCCGCCAGGGGCGGGGGCGGGACATTGACCCCTTCTCCGATGCTTCCCGCCGCCGCCATACCGCCCCGCGTCGAGGGAACAGGCAGGGAAAGGTATTTGCAAAATCCATGGAAAGGCGGGATCCCAGTGGCTGGGCAAATGCATCTTGGGGTCACACACGGGGGCCGCAAGGGGCGGGGGCGGGGCATTGACCCCTTCCCCGACGTTTCCCGCCGCCATACCGCCCCGCGTCGGGGGAACGGCAGGGAAAGGTATTTGCAAAATCCATGGAGAGGGGTGATCCCAGTGGCTGGGCAAATGCATCTTGGGGTCACACACGGGGGCCGCAAGGGGCGAGGGGAGGCATTGACCCCTTAACCTGGGCTTCCCGCCACCGCAGAGGAGGTCTGCCAATAAGGTCATCGGAGGGAGACCGCCCTCACATGGGGCAGGGGGGCATCTGATGCACGGCGCCAGAGGCGCAGAGAAAGGGGGTGAGGGGCAGGATGAGAGCCGCAGAGAGCAAGAAGGGGAGCCGCAGCTCCCCTTCCCGTTGGCGGATGCCGGGGTCAGACGGCTTTGTACTCAAGCTCGACCGAGCCCAGGGCCTTCAGGGTGGACTGGGCCGAATCCCGCTGGCTGATCTGGCCATCCTTGCTCTCCAGCAGCACGGCGCGGCGCACGGTGGCGAGATCCTCGCCACCCAGCACCGCGTGGGCGCAGGCCATCTGCATGGGGGGCAGGCTCGGGTTGAAGGCGGCGTTCTCGGCATAGCGGCCGCAGAAGATGCGCCCGTCCTCGAACTGCAGCGCCACCGCGGCATAGCCCTGGCTGTAGGGGGCATAGCTCTGGCGGGCGGCGGCGAGCGCAGCCTGCCACAGGGGGTCGTCGCTCTCGAGCACCAGCTCGTCATGGGCCTGGGGGCTCATAAGGGCATCGGTGATCTCGAGATCGGCGGGGCCGAAGGAGTGGGGCAGGAAGGATTGCAGCTCGCTGAGATCGTCCGGCAGGGAGACCTTCAGGGTCTTGGCGGTGCTCAGCTCGTTCATGAACTGGCGGCAGTGGCCGCAAGGGGTGTAGTTCACGGTGATCTCGGAGATCCCGGTCTCGCCACCCAGCCAGGCGTTGGAGATGGCGGACTGCTCGGCGTGGACCGAGTGGAACAGCCCCTGGCCCGCGAACTCCATGTTGGCGCCAAAGTACCAAGTGCCGCTCAGGCCGCAGGCGATGGCGCCGACGAAGAACCTGGAGATGGGGGCCACCGAGCAGGCGGCCGCCAGCGGCAGCAAGGCCAGACGCAGGGCCCTGTCATCCAGCCCGGTGGCGGCCTTCAGGGTCGCGACCTGGTCCGGGGTGAAACGGGCCTGGAAATCGTCCCCCAGCATGGGCAGCAGGGCGGCCTGGAGCGGGGCGGAAAGGGTCTCGAATGGCTTGGCAAAGCGGGGATGCATACTGTGTCCTCAAAGGCCAATTGGGGGGCCATTGTAGGGAGCAAGCGCGGCGAATTGTGTGAGCGCGCTCACGCCTTGATGGGCAAAGGGGCGGGGATGGTAAAGGAAACGTTTGTCTTTCGCAATCTGTGCGCCAGCTCCCGGCATCAGGGAGGCGAGGGTATCGGATGGAAACGGTGAAAGGGCACAGAGGCCATGGCCGCAGGGGCGGCCATGGCAACGGGGATCAGGTCAGCCAGTGGTAGAGGGCGAACAGCAGGGGGGCGATGGCCGCGGTCAGCACACCGCACACCACCATGGCCAGCGACGAGAAGGCGCCCTGGGTCACCCCCTGCTCGGCGGAGGCGGCGGTGCCGATGGCGTGGGCGCAGGCTCCCATGGCGAGTCCCTGGGCCTCGGGGTCGGTGACCCGCATCAGCTTGAGCAGGGGGTAGCCCGCCAGGGCCCCCAGGATCCCCACCACCACCACCACGGCGGCGGCGATGGCGGGAATGCCGCCGAGGGACTGGCTGACGCTCATGGCGAGCGGCGTGGTGATGGACTTGGTGGCGATGGAGGCGAGCAGCGCCGGATCCGCCCCCATCAGGTGGCCGACCCCCAGGGTGGTACAGACCGAGATGAGCACCGCGGTGAGGGTACAGGCCAGGATGGGTGTGAGCTTGTCGCGGATCTGGCGCGCCTGCTGGTAAAGCGGCAGGGCCAGGGCCACCACGGCGGGTTCCAGCAGGGCGGTCAGGGGCGAGGCCCCCTGCTGGTACTGATCCAGAGGCAGATCGAGCCAGAGCAGCAGGCCGATGATGACGGCGGTGGGGATCAGCACCGGATTGATGACGGGCCAGGGCAGGCGGCGGTAGAGGGCCCGGGTCATGAAATAGAGGGCCAGGGTGAGGGGCAGGGCGAACCAGAGGATCATGGCTTGTTCATCCTTTGATAGAGGTGGCCGACCGCGCCCAGGATGAGCACGATGCCGAGCACGACGCAGAGCATGATGAGACCGAAGGATTGGCGCAGGGGCTCGAGCCAGGCCACCAGGCCCACCGCCACCGGCACGAACAGCACCCCCATGTGGCGCAGCAGCAGGCCGCCCCCCAGCTCGACCCAGGAGAAGCGGACGATCTGCAAGGAGAGCAGCACGAACAGCAGCAGCATGCCGATGATGCTGCCGGGGAAGGCGAAGGGCAGGATGGCCGCCACGGCCTTGCCTGCCAGCAGACAGGCGATGATGACCAGAAAATCACGAAGGTAGCGCAGGGTGCGTTGCAGCAGCACGGGGGCCTCATCTTGGCAAGTGTGAGCAAGGTCGCAGTTTAACAGGCACGGGGGGGAGGGAACAGGGTCAACTGGCCCGCAGGGGATACAATGGCCCCGGCTTCATCCCCATTCACAAGAAGGAGTTCCCATGTCGACCCCCTCTCTCCTGGCCCGGTTGCGCCAACTGCCCGCCGATCCCGCCCTTCCTGACACCCTGCTGCAAACCCGCCAATGGGAGGGGCCGCTTTGCCGGGTGAGGCTCGACAACACCGGGAGGCAGTCCGAGGCCGTCCACCACTGGCGGCTGTTTGAGGGGGATCTCGGACTTGCGCCCGACGCGGCCATCTACGGAGAGGGGTTCCAGATGCTGGCCCAGACCGGGGGACGCTGGAATGCCCCCGAGCACCTGGGCCGCTGCCCCGATGCGTCTGTCTATCGCATCACCGCCGACCATGGCTACCACACGGTGCACAACCTGCTGCTGGTGGCGCAGGAGGGGGGCTGGCTGCTGCTGGCCTTTGCGAGCTGCCAGCGCTTTGGCGGGGAGTTTCGTCTCCTTCCCGACGGGCGCCTCGAGATCGTGATGAACACCGAAGGGCGCACCCTGGCGCCGGGTGCACACTGGGAGAGCGAGGCGCTGATCTGCCTGGAGGGGCCGGACAGGGAGGCCCTGCTCGCGACGCTGGCGCAGCATATCGCCGCCGAGCACGGCTCCCTGGTGGGGGAGGTGCCCACGCGCCCGAGCGGCTGGTGCTCCTGGTATCACTACTACGCGAACGTGAGCGCGGCGGACATTCGCGAGAACCTGGCGGTGCGGGCCGAGCGTTTTCCGGCCCTGCGCTACGTGCAGATAGACGATGGCTATCAGGCCAGGATGGGGGACTGGCTCACCCCTTCCGCCAAGTTCGAGGAGGGGGTGGCGGCCCTGGCAGGGGAGATCCGCGCCGCCGGTTGCGAGCCTGCGCTCTGGGTCGCCCCCTTTATCGCCGAGCCCGGCTCGCAAGTGTTCCAGGATCACCCTGACTGGTTCGTGAAAGGGGAGGATGGCCTGCCGCTCCCCTCGGAGCGGGTCACCTACGGGGGCTGGCGCTGCACCCCCTGGTACGTGCTGGATGGCACCCACCCCGAGGTGCAGACGCACCTGGATCAGGTATTTCGCACCCTGCGTACCCAGTGGGGCATTCACTACTTCAAGCTCGATGCCAACTTCTGGGGGGCCATCCACGGTGGGCGCTTCCACGACCCCGCCGCCACCCGGGTGGAGGCCTATCGGCGCGGAATGGCCGCCATCCTGCGCGGCGCCGGGGAGGGGGCCTTCCTGCTCGGCTGCAATGCGCCGCTGTGGCCGAGCCTCGGCCTGGTACATGGCATGCGGGTGAGCGATGACGTGGAGCGCCAGGGCCCCCGTTTTCGCCAGATAGCGCGAGAAGCCTTCTGCCGCGCCTGGCAGCACGAGCGGCTCTGGGTGCTGGACCCCGACTGCGTCTGCCTGCGGGATATTCCGGGCCAGCACGGGAGCCGCGTCGAGTACGACTTCCACCTGGCCGCCCTGGTGGCGAGCGGTGGCATGGTACTGGCGGGGGACAGATTGCAGGATCTGGACGAGGCGCAAGGGGCGCGCCTTGGCAAGCTGCTGGCCCTGTGCGCCGCGCGCACCCCGGCGGCCCGCTTCGAGGGGATGGCATTCGAGCGCGGGCGGGTGGCGCTGCCCGGGGGCGGCGAGCTGCTCTGCCTGTTCAACTGGGGGGAGCACGCCTGCGAGTTCCCGTTGGCGCCGGGGGACACGGACTTCTGGGACGAGACGCCCCTGGGGAGCACCCTGGTGCTGCAAGGGGGGCAGGGGGCGGTGATCCGCTACCCCTGATGGCGTTGCACTGCAAAAAGGCTCCCTCGGGAGCCTTTTTTACGTGGCGAAATGGTCTCTAGAAGTGCCACTCCATCCCGATGGCGTAATTGGCGGAGCCATAGCCCGGGATCTCGTTGCTGGAGGCGAGCGCCTTGACGGTGAGGCGGGTTGTCAGGGGGATGCCGAGCCCCATGCCGATGGCGATCTCGTCGCTCTGATCCCCCATCATGTCCACCCGCAGGGTGCGATAGAGGGAGAGATCCTGGCTCATCTGGGCATAGATCTGGGACGACTTGTTGTAGAGCTGGCCGAACACCTCCATCTGGAAGCCGTTTTGCGGCGTGATGGCCAGGGGAATGCCGGCGAAGCGGTAGAGATCCGAGTGGTTGAAATAGCTGTTGGTGATTTGCGGGGTGAAGTCGGTCTGCTGGTAGAGAGTGCTGAAATTGCGCTCGATGAGCCGGTAGGTCTGCTCCGGCAGGCGCAAGAGGTAGTCTGGCACCTCGAACCGGGCGCCAGCGAGGGCAGCCTGGGGCAGCAGGGCACAGGCGACGAGTGTCAAAGCAGGCAGAGCTGAACGCATAAAACGAGAGTTCCCCAACAGTCGAAAGCACGGCATCCATGCCGTCAGCGCATCTAAATATTCACACTATCAGGAGCTTGGGCTCCCTGCCCATTATGTCGCGAGCCGGGGAAACGCATCGGTTTTTAACTGTGAAACGGCTCACATCTCACAGATTTTCAAGGTAGTGATAGAGACTCTTTAGAATCGCAAAGTTCCGTTCGTTCCCCTGGTTCTGTTCCGCCAGTGCTTCCAGGCGCGGCACATAATCCGGCAGGCGGCGGCTGAAGTAGTCGCTGCAGTGCAGGCGCCAGCGCTTCTGCTCCGCTTCGCTCAAGGTGTGGGGCCAGTTGCGGGCGCGGTAACGGAACAGCATCTCGGGCAGACGGGGATCCGTGAAGGCAAACTCCCGCTCCCCCAGCAGATCCGCCGGGGTGGCGCGCACCAGATCCATGGTGGACTTGTCGCCGTGGCCGAAGAAGCCGGCGTAGAGCTGGGTGTCGGGGTCGCCGTCGGTGCTGCCGGCAAACTCCTGGTTGAACACCTCCACCAGTTTTTCCCGCACCTCGGGGTGGGCCCGCAGCAGATCCAGGCTCTTGCGGCACTGAGCCCGATTGATGCCCAGCTCGTCCGCCCGCTCCGGTGTCAGGGTGGCGGCCGGGGCCAGTACCGGGCACTTGTTGATGTGCACCAGTTTGACCGGAATGCCGGCCAGATCCCCCAGCTCCTCTTTTTTGGTGTAGAGGCGCTCGCGGATCTCCTCGCAGGAGAGCTCGATGAGCGGAGTCGGGTCACGGGTCAGATCCACCATGATCACCGCGTTCTGGTTGGTGGGGTGCCAGGCGAGCGGCGACACCCAGCTCGCACACCCCTGCCAGGGGGAGAACATGCCGGAGACGTGCACCAGGGGTTTCATGGTCACCACGTCGATGAGGGCCTTCACCTTGTTCTTGTTGCGAAGATCAAAGAGGTACTCGAAGAGCTTGGGCTGGGCATTTTTCACCAGCCTGGTCATCTCGATGGTGGCCAGCACATCCGAGAGCGCATCGTGGGCGTTGGCGTGGGCCACGCCGTTGGCCACCGTCAGCTTCTCCAGCCTGAAGCTCGGCTTGCCCTCTTCATCGAAGGCCCACTCTATCCCCTGCGGGCGCAGGGCGTAGCAGGCCCGCAGCATGTCGAGGATGTCCCAGCGGGAGTTGCCGTTCTGCCAGGCGTAGGCATAGGGGTCATAGAAGTTGCGATAGAGGGTATAGCGGGTCACCTCGTCATCGAAGCGGATGCTGTTGTAGCCGAGCACGCAGGTGCCCGGGGTGGCGAACTCTGCGTGGATCTGGCGGATGAAGTCCGCCTCGCACAGCCCGTCCTTCATCGCCTTTTGCGGCGTGATGCCGGTGATGAGGCAGGCTTCCGGCTCCGGCAGGTAATCTGCCGACGGCTTGCAGTAAATCACCAGCGGCTCGCCGATGACGTTGAAATCCGCGTCGGTGCGAATGCCCGCAAACTGCGACGGCCTGTCTTTGGCCGGACTGATGCCGAAGGTCTCGTAGTCGTGGAAATAGAAGGTAGGCTTTGTCTGCTGGCTCATTTCGTGGTTCTGAATTGTGTTTATATGCTTTAAAAACAAGTCGTTATACGGAGTGTCATCTCAGATTGTCTCATTTTGTCCAATCTTGATTCAGTCCGTTTCAGACCAGTTTGGTACGTATCTGTGTACACGTCTGGGCGCGTTATTGTGTCAGTGAAAAATCAGATGGCCAATCACAGGAGAGTCATATGCCACTTACTGATGCGAAGCTACGGGCACTCTATGGTAAGCCCTACTTTGGCAAGACGGAATTGTCAGATCGTGATGGATTGTCAGCTCGGGTCACCGAGCGTGGCACCATCTCATGGCAATATCGCTATCGCTGGCAAGGAAAAGCGGCGAGACTCAAAATTGGACGCTATCCCGACCTTAAACTCGCTGATGCCAGGGCTTTGATCCCTGCTATCCGTGGTGCACTTGAGCGTAATGAACACCCTAGAGTTTTCTGGGATAAGCTCCACCAGAAGCATGATGTCACACTGAAACAGTGCTGCGAGCATTTTCGTGAGCACCATCTGCCCAAGCTGCGGCCCCGTACGGTCATGCTTTATGAGCATACCATGCAGCGCTATTTCGAACCTCTGTTTATTGGTATTCCGGTTGAACAGGTCCCGTTTTCCAGCTGGCTGGAGTGGTTTGATAAAATTGGCAAGAAAAAGCCGAAAAACGCAGGGCATTTATTGCGCAGGTTAAAATCCATTCTTAGTTTTTGTATTCGGAGAAATCTCATTGTCGGCTCCCCAGTGTTGCAATTACGCACGGAGGATGTGGGTTCTCAACCTGAGAGAGGTACTCGCGTGCTGACCATGCGTGAACTCGCTCAGATTTGGATTGCATTCGAACAGAGTAAGGCCAGCCGCGGATTAAAATTGGCGGCCAAACTGGTGATCCTGCTGGGCTGTCGCAGCGGCGAGGCATTGGGGGCGCAGTGGAGTGAGTTTAATCTGGAGGAGCAAATTTGGACGGTTCCCGCTGCTCGTGCCAAAAGTGGATCACCAATACGTCGGCCTATTCCTACCCGGGTGATGATGTTGCTGCAAGAAGCGGCGGCGAAATCTCGGCTAAAGGGGGGGCCAGTATGTCGCTCGCCGGTGAATCCAAAGCAGTCATTGAGCAGTGCGTCCCTGATCCAGCTAGCAGAGCGGGTGCGAGATAAACTGGATCTTCCGTATTGGCGTATGCACGACATGCGTCGGACGCTGAGTACGCGTTTATCGGAGGAGCGCATCATGCCACAGGTAACCGAGAAAATGCTTGGTCACAGTATGGCTGGTGTCATGGCTATTTACAATCTTCATGATTGGACCAATGAGCAACGTGAGGCATATGAGTTATGGGATAAAAAATTAATGGAGGCAGTGAAATCCATTCAGGAAATGTAAATATAATGGAGTCATAAAATAGCGGTATAATTCATCATCTAAGATGAGCGATTTTCCCTTGATATCCAACTGCTGACCTCTGCGGCAGAATAAAAACCTTTATTGTGTGGCGGTGGAAACTTGTGTTCTTTAATCCACCTGTACAGAGTCGATCTAGATATGCCAAGTTTTTTTAATAGTGCTTTGGTTTTTATTAGTGCTGGTTCATTCTTGTTCATATAGCCTCCTGTTTTTTAGGAGGTTAAACATCATTGGTGAATGTGTCAATTTGCTCTATTCTTAGGCGACTTGCTTTTGTGATATATAAAAGCAAGTCGCCATGCTCATACTGTAAAAATGAACTTTAAAACTGTTTTTGTATATTATAAAAGCAATGAAAATGGTCGTGTATCAATATAGCTCATGGTCATGATATGTAAATTTCAATGGCGGAAGTGCTCGTTCTGTCTCCTTGGTTGCCTTTAGGGTAGGGTTTTGCTTCAGAGTTGAATCCACCGCAGCCTAACATGTACCCCTACTGCTTTATTCAATTGGCCCTCCCTCATGTCACTGAGTCAGCGACACAATTTGTATCATCTGGGGCGATCCGTGATGGCTTAGCCAGAAAATCATTAATGAATCGCCCCGGCTTCTCTAGACACTTTCGAGCCTCTCGAAATATTGCTTCTCACACTCTACT
>NZ_MKUI01000028.1:0-13137 GCF_001898585.1 Aeromonas sp. 62-46
TGCTTGCTCATAACACCTCCTGATTGACCTCAGTTTGAGGCTCTTGAGGTGTCTAGGAAAGTAGGGGCGATTCAGTTGCCGCGGGTCCTGCTTATGCCAGTCCTCCAAGAATCTTTTGGTCGGTAGAAATTCGTCCTCATTTTCATCGTTGTATTCGTATTTTTTCATTTTTCAATGCTCGTTATGTCACCAAAAACACGTTCTGTCAGGGCTGATTTATGGGCCACACACAAGTGGGCATACCGCATAACCATCGCCAGCGTCTTGTGTCCCAAGTGGTTGGCAATCTCCAACAGGGTGGCACCATTCATGGCAAGAAAGGAGGCGCAGGTATGGCGCAAATCGTGGAATCGGAAGTCGGTGATTGCGGCCTCGATAAGGCATGCTTTCCAGTGATGATCGAAATGCTCAAACGGACCATGCAGCTGCGATGTGTGGGGGAACAGGTAGACATCGCCCACCTGACGGAACGGCATCAGCTCTTGAATGACGGATGCAGTCAGCGCCAAGATGCGCGGATCCTCATTCTTAGAACGCGGAAGGCGAGCGGTTTTCCGTTGAAAATCGATGTCCGCCCATTTCAGGTTGATCAGCTCGCTCCTGCGGGCACCGGTGGCGATAGCCATGTGGATAAGCAGATGCAGGCGTTCCCACTTACTGGCACTTGCAGCTTTCAGCAGGCGGGACAGCTCATCATCAGATAAGAAGCGGGTGCAGCCATTGTCCTCGGTCTGCTGGCGAACTTCACGGGCGGGGTTGTGCTTAACGTCGTGCTTGTCGTTGAACCATTGGAATACGGAAGAAATGGCCGCTTTGTAGCGGTTGAGCGTACTTGGGCTTTTCTCATCTTTTTGGAGAGCCTCGAGAGCGGATTTGATGTGCTGCCGAGAAACCTTACCGACGGGCTTGCCCTTGAGGCGGTCAGCCCACCAGCCAAGACGCTGGATGATCGAACGATCACGGCCTTTATACTGGTCGAGAAATGAGGTTATTGCGGAATCAATGAGGATTGTGGAAAGGCTGGAGTGCGTCAAAGCATCGGCTATGTCATCGTAAACAATGAGCTGCGCCATAAAGGCTTCGGCGGCTTTTTTGGTTTTGAAAGTTTGACCGATTCGACGGCCATTTTTCATGAACTGTACGCGATAGCTACTGCCACGCTTACCGGTGATTTTTTGAATGTTTGCCATGGTTGAAACCCTTTGCACGAAATTGCACGAAGTTTTGGTTTTCAACCGCAGTACTCAGGAGACATAACGCCGCATCTGCCACGTTAACCTGTTGACCAAACAGGGTTTAATAATGGTGCCCGGGGTCGGACTCGAACCGACACGTCTTGCAACGGCGGATTTTGAATCCGCTGCGTCTACCGATTTCGCCACCCGGGCAGCTGCGAGGGATTATACGAATGGCGCTTGGCCATGCAAGGTGTTTTTCTTGCCCCCACCGTTGTTTGCTCATTTATTCAACGCCTTGCCGATGCCAGGCCAGTTACATAGAATGCCCGCATCATATTAATGGAATAATCATCATGGCCAAGCGCAAGACCCCCTCCCCTCTCCAGCCTGCTCCCCGGCATCCGTCCGCCGGTCTGCTGCGCCGTCTCGGCGCCCTGCTCTATGACTATCTGGTGGTGATTGCCCTGCTGATCATCGCCGGCTTCATCGGGATGGGTGTGGCCCACCTGCTGCTGGCCACCGGCATGGCGCACGTTCCCGAGGGCAAGGATGCCGCCTGGCTGCTCACCAGCCCCCTCTACAGCGCCTGGCTGGCCTTCGTCATCTGCGGTTTCTACACCTGGTTCTGGGTCCGTGCCGGCCAGACCATCGGCATGCGGGCCTGGCGCCTGCGCATCCAGAACCTGGACGGCAGCAACATTCGCGTCACCCAGGCCCTGATCCGGCTCGCCACCTCGGCCTTTGGCCTGGGCAACCTGCTGTGTGTGTTCAATCGCGCCCGCCCCCGCGCCTTCCAGGACATCTGGGCCGAGTGCGAGGTGGTGGTGCTCGGCAAGGCGGAAAACCTGGAGCAGCTCAATCGCTGATCCCAAGGCGGCAACGAAAAAGGGCACCCCGAGGTGCCCTTTTTGCTGACCAGAACTGACTGCTTGCAGCTCAGAACCTTGACGGAAGCGGTGCATCGAGAGCAATGGCCGCCTTTTGTCAGCAGCCCGCCGTCCTTCAGGCCGCTACTGCTTGCGGCTCAGGATATAGAAGGAGATGCCGCCAAACAGCAGGCTGGGTGCGATGGCCGCGAGGATGGGCGGGACCGCATAGACCAGGCTGACCGGGCCGAACACCCTGTCGCTCACATAGACCGCGAAGCCGGTCATGATCCCCATCAGCATCCGCGCCCCCATGCTCACCGAGCGCAGCGGACCGAAGATGAAGGAGGAGGCGAGCAGTATCATGGCCACCACGGAGAGCGGTGAGAGCAGCTTGCGCCACATCTCCAGCTTGTAGCGTCCGGCATCCTGCTTGTTGGCATCCAGATAACCGATGTAGTCCCGCAGCCCCGAGATGGGCAGGTTCTCGGGATCGATGCTGACCACCCCTAGCTGCTTGGGGGTCAGCTCGGATTGCCAGGCCATCTGGGCATGCTCTTCGTCCTGGATCCGGGTGGGATCGTCAAACCGGGTGATGTGCACCTGTTTCAGCAGCCAGTGGTGATCCTCGAACACCCCCTCCTTCGCCTGCACCACGTCGATCAGGTTGCGGGACGGAGTGAAGCGATAGAGGGTGATACCGGTCAGGGCGCCATCGTTGCGCACCCCGTTGATGTTGACGAAGTTGTTGCCATCCCGTGCCCATACCCCGTAGGCCGAGACCGTGAGTCGCCCTTCCGACATGGCCCCCGCCTTGATGTCATCCGCCATCCGCTTGGCGGCCGGTGCGACGTACTCTCCCATCAGCCCCACCAGCAGCATCAGGGGAATGGCGGTCTTGAGCGCCGCCATGACGATGCTGATCTTGGAGCGTCCCGCCGCCTGCATCACCACCAGCTCGGAGCTGGTCGCGAGCTGGCCCAGACCGATGAGGCCACCGAGCAGGGCAGCCAGGGGGAAGAAGAGCACCGCCTCCTTGGGCATGGAGAGCAGCACGTAGTAGAGGGCGTTGAGCATGTCGTAGTTGCCTTCCCCGACCGCCTTCAACTGCTCCACGTACTTGATGAGCGCGGCCAGCCCGACCAGGGTCAGCTCGCACAGCAGGATCGACATGAAGATGACCCTGCCTATGTATCTATCGAGAATGCCGAACATCAGCAGAGACTCCCAGGTTGCAGCATCACGCTGACTTTCTCTTGAACAATTGCCCTTTTACCCCGTTCCACCAGCTGGTGCCCTGCAGGTTGAGAGGCAACCCTATCAGCAGCAGATAGACCAGGGGCACCAGGAACATCCCGGGCCAGTGGGGCAGACGCCCGCTGTCGATGGCCGACCGGGCGGCACTGAGCAGCAGGAAATAGGAGAGATAGAGCAGGATGGCCGGCAGCAGCTTGGCGTAACGCCCCTGACGGGGATTGACCCGCGCCATCGGCACCACCAGGAAGGTGAGCACCAGGATGGAGAGGGGCAGCGACAGGCGCCACTGCAATTCGGCCATCAGCTGATTGTCCTGGGTGCCGAGCAATGCCAGGGTCGGCTTGGCCGCCGCCTTGCGGTTGGATCGCTCCATCTCCTGCTGGCGGATCACCAGGCTGTATTCACGGAACTCCGAGACCTGGAACTGCTTGCCGGTGAAATGTCCCTCGTAGCGCGAGCCATCCTTCAGGGTCAGCCACTGCAAGCCGTTGCTGTCGGCGGTCACCTGCCCCTCGTTGGCCACCACCACTGACGGGGGTGAGCCCCCCTCGGCCCGTTGCAGCACGAAGATTTTCTGCAACTCCGACCCCTTGTCGTTCAGATCCTGGATGTAGGCCACCAGGCGCCCCTTGTCGAGCTCCATGAAGCGGCCGGCCTGCAGGAAAGAGATACCGGGATCGGCCTTGAACTCGTCGATCACCTGGTACTCCCGCTCCTTGGCCTGGGGGGCGACCCAGCCGGTGTTGAACGCCGCGACGGCGGAGGTCAGCAAAGCCAGCACCAGAGCGCTGCCCATGATGAAACGGTGACTGAAACCCACCGCGTGCATCACCGTCATCTCGCTTTCCGCGTACAAACGGCCGTGAGCAAACAGAATGGCTAAAAACAGACTGATAGGCAGCATCAACAACGCCATATTCGGCAGGTTGAGCAGCAGGAGGGTGGATACCAGGCGCGTCGGCACCTCACCATCGGCGGCATCGCCAATGATCTGGATAAATTGCTGGCTGACGAAGATAAGCAGCAGCACGAACAGCACCGCCAGCTGGGTTTTCAGGGTCTCCCTGAACAAATATCGGAAAACGATCACAGTCATTCCCAAGTAAACTTGTGTTTTTAGTCGAATGCCTGAAAAATAGGGCCCTATATTGGATTTTTACCAGTTTGAACTGCGGAGCCTGTGACTGTTCGCTCCGCCTCTGATACCCCAACAAGCACCGCATTATTCAATAAATGGTGCCTTTTGTCTTTAGGATGTAGGAGATTCCATGGAGTTCAGTGTAAAGAGTGGCAGTCCTGAGAAGCAACGCAGTGCCTGCGTCGTGGTCGGCGTTTTTGAGCCCCGCCGCCTCTCTCCGGTTGCCGAACAGCTGGACAAGATCAGCGACGGCTACCTCAGCTCGCTGCTGCGCCGTGGCGACCTGGAAGGGAAACCGGGCCAGATGCTGCTGCTGCATCAAGTACCGGGCGTGCTCAGCGAGCGCGTACTGCTGGTCGGGTGCGGCAAGGAGCGCGAACTCGACGAGCGCCAGTACAAGCAGATCATCAACAAGACCATCACCACCCTGAACGAAACCGGCTCCATGGAAGCGGTCTGCTTCCTGACCGAGCTGCACGTCAAGGGTCGGGATACCTACTGGAAGGTGCGTCAGGCGGTGGAAACCACCAAGGCGGGCCTCTACAGCTTCGATCAGTTCAAGACCAACAAGGCCGAACCGCGCCGTCCGCTGCGCAAGCTGGTCTTCAACGTGCCGACGCGTCGGGAACTGACCATAGGCGAGCGCGCCATCAACCACGGCCTGGCCGTGGCGAAAGGGGTGCGCATCTGCCGCGACGTGGCGAACATGCCGCCCAACGTCTGCAATCCCGCCTACCTCGCCTCCCAGGCCCGCCGTCTGGCGGATGCCTATGACAACATCACCACCAGGGTGGTGGGGGAGCAGGAGATGGCCGAGCTCGGCATGAACTCCTACCTGGCAGTGGCCCGCGGCTCCGAGAACGAAGCCATGATGGCCATCATCGAGTACAAGGGCAACGCCGACGCCAAGCCCATCGTGCTGGTGGGCAAGGGGCTGACCTTCGACTCCGGCGGCATCTCCATCAAGCCGGCAGACGGAATGGACGAGATGAAGTACGACATGGGTGGCGCCGCCTCCGTGCTCGGCACCATGCACGCCCTGGCCCAGTTGCAGCTGCCCATCAACGTCATCGGCGTGCTGGCGGGCTGCGAGAACATGCCGGGGGGCAACGCCTACCGCCCTGGTGACATCCTCACTACCATGTCCGGCCAGACCGTCGAGGTGCTCAACACCGACGCCGAAGGCCGCCTGGTGTTGTGCGATGCCCTCACCTATGTGGACCGCTACGATCCCGAGACCGTGATCGACGTAGCGACCCTGACCGGTGCCTGCATCATCGCCCTTGGCCACCATACCTCTGGCCTCTTGGCGAACCACAACCCCCTGGCCCACGAGCTGCTCAACGCCTCCGAACAGGCCGGCGATCGCGCCTGGCGCCTGCCCCTGTTCGACGAGTATCAGGAGCAGCTGGAAAGCCCGTTCGCGGACATGGCCAACATCGGTGGCCGTCCGGCCGGTACCATCACTGCCGCCGCCTTCCTGTCGCGCTTCACCAAGAAGTACAACTGGGCCCACCTGGATATCGCAGGGACCGCCTGGAAGAGCGGCAAGGAGAAGGGTTCCACCGGCCGTCCTGTGCCCCTGCTGACCCAGTTCCTGCTCAACCGGGCCGGCGTGGCGGACGTCGAAGACAAGGAGTGATCCCCTTCCCCATCGACTCGAAAAGCGATGCGAGAAGGCGTTACCCTGTATCACAAGGAAGAGGCCTGCCTCTTCCTTGTTTCATTGAGAGAATCCGGGAAGTCCGTGCCAGACGCGGCTCCCGAAGACGGCCAATCGCTGTCCGTCACAGCCAAACGGGACCGACCTGATGAGCCAAGTGACCTTTTACCTGATGAGCCAGCCCGATGATGCGGATGCCTCCGCCGTCGAGCGCCTCGCCTGCCAGCTTGCGGCCGATGGCTGGAGCGCAGGCCACCTCTTTCTGCTGTGTGAGGACGAGGCCCAGGCCCTGCGTCTGGACGAGCTGTTGTGGCAGTTGCCGCCCGATCGCTTCGTGCCGCACCAGTTGCAGGGGGAGAGCGGTCAGGCCCCGGTGGAGATAGGCCATCAGCCGCCACGGCGGCGCTATGCCTGCCTCATCAACCTGGCCCGGCAGACACCTTTGTTTGCAGGACACTTCGCTCAAGTGGTAGATTTTGTCCCCACTGACGAAACGCAAAAGCAGCAAGCCCGCGAGCGCTACAAGCACTATCGCCAGGCGGGCCATACCCTCGAGATGAGGGATCAGCCCGTCCTTGCCGCACCGGATCCGGCGCAGCCCTGACTGTGCCACCCTCGATCCACGACGAATCAACACCAGAATCCATCCATCCAGAATACGGCGAGACCATGGAAAAGACTTTTAATCACAACGCCATCGAACAGGCGCTCTACCAGCACTGGGAAGCCCAGGGTTACTTCAAGCCCCACGGCGACACCAGCAAAGACTCCTTCTGCATCATGATCCCGCCGCCGAACGTCACCGGCAGCCTGCACATGGGCCACGCCTTCCAGCAGACCCTGATGGACACCCTGATCCGCTACAACCGCATGCAGGGCAAGAACACCCTGTGGCAGGCGGGTACCGACCACGCCGGTATCGCCACCCAGATGGTGGTTGAGCGCAAGATCGCCGCCGAAGAGGGCAAGACCCGCCACGATTACGGCCGGGAAGCCTTCATCGACAAGATCTGGCAGTGGAAGGAAGAGTCCGGTGGCACCATCACCCGTCAGATGCGCCGTCTGGGTGACTCCGTGGACTGGGAGCGCGAACGCTTCACCATGGATGAGGGCCTCTCCGCCGCCGTCCAGGAAGTGTTCGTGCGCCTGTACGAAGACGGCCTGATGTACCGCGGCAAGCGTCTGGTGAACTGGGATCCCAAGCTCAACACCGCCATCTCCGACCTGGAAGTGGAAAACCGCGAGATCAAGGGCCACATGTGGCACCTTCGCTACCCGCTGGCCAACGGCGCCAAGACCGCCGAAGGCCAGGATCACCTGATCGTCGCCACCACCCGTCCGGAAACCATGCTGGGTGATACCGCCGTGGCCGTGAACCCGGAAGACCCCCGCTACAAGGCGCTGATCGGCCAGCACATCCTGCTGCCGCTGGTGAACCGTCTGATCCCCATCGTTGCCGACGAACATGCCGACATGGAGAAGGGCACCGGCTGCGTGAAGATCACCCCGGCCCACGACTTCAACGACAACGAAGTGGGCAAGCGCCACAACCTGCCGATGATCAACATCTTCACCCTGGACGCCCACGTGCGTGCCGAGGCCGAAGTGGTCGATACCAATGGCAACCCGAGCACCGCCTATGACGCAGCCCTGCCGACCGAGTTCGCCGGGATGGAGCGCTTCGCCGCCCGCAAGGCCATCGTCGCCAAGCTGGACGAGCTGGGCCTCCTGGCCGAGATCAAGGATCATGTGCTGCAACAGCCGTACGGCGATCGCGGCGGCGTGCCCATCGAGCCCATGCTGACCGACCAGTGGTACGTCCGCGTGGCCCCCATGGCCAAGACCGCCATCGAGGCGGTGGAAGATGGCCGCATCCAGTTCGTGCCGAAGCAGTACGAAAACATGTACTTCTCCTGGATGCGCGACATTCAGGACTGGTGCGTCTCCCGTCAGCTGTGGTGGGGTCACCGCATCCCGGCCTGGTATGACGATGCCGGCAACGTCTACGTGGGCCGCAACGAAGAGGAAGTGCGCGCCAAGCACAGCATCCCGTCCGTGACCGTGCTGCGTCAGGACGAAGACGTGCTCGACACCTGGTTCAGCTCCGCCCTGTGGACCTTCTCCACCCTGGGCTGGCCGAACAACACCGAGGCGCTCAAGACCTTCCACCCGACCGACGTGCTGATGAGCGGCTTCGACATCATCTTCTTCTGGATTGCCCGGATGATCATGATGACCATGCACTTCATCAAGGACGAGAACGGCCAGCCGCAAGTCCCATTCAAGACCGTCTACATCACCGGCCTCATCCGTGACGAAGAAGGCCAGAAGATGTCCAAGTCCAAGGGCAACGTGCTGGATCCCCTCGACATGATCGACGGCATCTCCCTGGAAGACCTGCTGGAGAAGCGCACCGGCAACATGATGCAGCCGCAGATGGCCGAGAAGATCGCCAAGCGCACCGCCAAGCAGTTCCCGGAAGGGATCGAGGCCCACGGCACCGACGCCCTGCGCTTCACCCTGGCGGCGCTGGCCTCTACCGGTCGTGACATCAACTGGGACATGAAGCGTCTGGATGGCTACAACAACTTCTGCAACAAGTTGTGGAACGCCTCCCGCTACGTGCTGATGAACACCGAAGATCAGGATTGCGGCTTTGCCGGTGGCGAGATGCAGTTCAGCCTGGCGGATCGCTGGATCCAGTCCCAGCTGCAAGTGGCCATCCGTGACTTCCGCACCGCCCTCGATACCTACCGCTTCGACATCGCGGCAGGCGTGTTGTACGAATTTATCTGGAACCAGTTCTGTGACTGGTATCTGGAGCTGACCAAGCCGATACTGACCAAGGGTTCCGAGGCCGAGCAGCGCGCTGCCCGCCACACCCTTGTCAGCGTCCTCGAGACCCTGCTGCGCCTGGCTCACCCGATCATCCCGTTCATCACCGAGACCATCTGGAAATCGGTCGCCCCGCTGGCTGGCGTACACGCCGACACCATCATGATTCAGGCTTTCCCGGAATTCGACGCCGCCAAGGTGGACGAAGCCGCGATGGCGGATCAGGAGTGGGTGAAGGAGTTCATCGTCAGCATCCGCAACATCCGCGCCGAGATGAACGTGGCCCCGAGCGTGCTCCTCAACGTGCTGCTCCAGTGCGATGCCAAGGATGCCCAGCGCGCCCAGGGCAACGAGGCCTTCCTCAAATCCCTGGCCCGTCTGGAATCCATCCGCGTGCTTGGCGCAGGTGAAACCGCCCCGCTGTCGGTCAAGAAATTGATCGGTGCCACCGAGCTGATGATCCCGATGGCCGGTCTCATCGACAAGGAAGCCGAACTGGCCCGCCTGGCCAAAGAGGTGGCCCGTCTGGTGGGCGAGTGCGGCCGCATCGAAGGCAAGCTCGGCAACGAAGCCTTCGTCGCCAAGGCGCCGGAAGCGGTCATCATCAAGGAGCGCGAGAAGCTGGAAGATTACCGTCTCCAGCTGACCAAGCTGGAAGCCCAGCAGGCCGAGATCGCCGCGCTCTAAGCCACAGCGCAACATGACAAGCCCCCGTTTATCGGGGGCTTTTTCATGTCAGGGGTTCAGTTCTCCCTCTCCTGCCCCGCAGTTTTATCCCTCCCGCCGGGACGATATTCAAAAATTCACGAGCCAAATCACCTCCTTTCACAAGCGCAGAGCCCGCAAATTCATTACACTGCCAGCGGTCTTTTCTATCGGGAGTGCTGCTGCAGTATGGAAATATTGATCCTGTTTGGATTGATTTTGCTCAATGGCGTCTTCGCCATGTCGGAAATCGCCATCGTGACGGCACGCAAGGCACGCCTCGCCAAAATGGCGAGCGAAGGGAGCCGCTCCGCCGCCATCGCCCTCAAGCTCGGGGAAGATCCGACCCATTTCCTCTCCGCCGTGCAGATCGGCATCACCAGCATCGGTCTGCTCAACGGTATCTATGGCGAGTCCCTGCTGGCCCAGCCCTTCGCTCTCTGGCTGCAGGAGTGGGGGCTCTCCCCCAAGAGCAGCAGCCTGCTCGCCACCGTCATCGTGGTCGTGCTGGTCACCTATCTCTCCATCGTGGTAGGGGAGCTCGTGCCCAAACGCCTCGGACAGCTCAGCGCCGAGCGCATCGCCTGTCTGGTAGCCCGCCCCATGCTCTGGCTGGCGACCCTGACCCGTCCCTTCGTCTGGTTGCTCTCCGCCTCCACCAACGCCAGCCTGCGGCTGCTGCGGGTCGATCAGCGCAGCAGCAACAACGTCACTCAGGAGGAGATCCACGCCATGCTGGTGGAGGGCTCCGAAGCGGGGGTGATCGAGGACCATGAGCACACTATGTTGCGCAACGTGTTCCGCCTCGACGAACGCAGCCTGGCCTCCCTGATGGTGCCGCGCAGCGACATCCGCTATCTGGACCTGTCACTGCCACTGGAAGTGAACCTCCAACGTCTGGTGGAGTATCGCCACAGCTTCTTCCCTGTCTGTGACGGCAGCCTGTCGGATCTCGTCGGCATCCTCAACGTCAGCAAGGTGCTGCACGCCTACATCAAGGGAGAGCCCATCGATCTGGCGGCGCTGACCCAGGACGGCAGCCTGCTGCCGGAGACCCTCAACGGCCTGGAGCTGCTCAACCACTTCCGTACCCACTCCGAGCACATGGTGCTGGTGGTGGACGAATATGGCGAGCTGCAGGGGCTGGTCACCCAGCAGGATCTGCTGGAAACCCTGGCCGGCGACTTCCAGCAGGAAGATGGGGAGGACAACTGGGCCTTCCAGCGCGCCGACGGCAGCTGGCTGCTCGACGGCCTCATTCCACTGCCAGAATTGAAGGACTGTCTGGAGCTGGTTCGTCTGCCGGAAGAAGAAAAACATCACTATCACACCCTTGGAGGGCTTATCATGCTGCTCCTTGGCCGCCTTCCCCAGACCGGAGACCTGGTCACCCTGGAACAGTGGCAACTGGAAATCGTGGATATGGACGGCCTGCGCATCGACAAGGTACTTGCCATGCCCTTGACCGACCAACCCAGCTAACCTGCGGAGTTTGCATGTATGGAGCAGTTTTACCACCTGGCTCACGCCTTTATGCATCAGGATCTGGCGACACTCTCTGATCCCAAGATGGTCTTCATGGTCTATGTCGTCCTGCTGACCTTCCTGGTGCTCGAGAATGGCTTTATCCCCACTGCCTTCCTGCCAGGGGATACCCTGCTGATCCTGACCGGCGTGCTGATCTATCAGGGGGTGTTGCCGATGGCGGTGGTCCCGCTGCTGATCATGGCGACCTTCGTCGGTACCTGGCTTGGCTACATGCAGGGGCGTTTCCTCGGCCACACCCGGATGTATCACAGGCTGATGTCCCACCTCGATGACAAGCACAAGGAGAAGGTGCACTACCTGCTCAACAAGTACGGCATCATCACCCTGATCACCGCCCGCTACATCGCCTTCGTGCGTACCGCCTACCCCTATATCGTCGGCGCCAACGAGATCCCCCAGGGGCGCTTCCTGGTGGTCAACCTGATCAGCTCCATCATGTGGATCTGCCCCCTGGTCGGGCTGGGTTACTACCTGAGCCACACCAAGCTGGCCGCGCAGTATGAGTCCCAATTTCTCAGCGTCATTCTCTACCTGCCGGTCGTGCTGCTGGTGGGCGGCCTCATCGCTCTGGTCTGGCGCTGGTGGAGCAGACGCAAGCCCCGCATCTCCAGAGAGTGAGACAAACCACAGGGTCGCCCACAGGCGGCCCTTTTTTATGGAAAATAGTGGCGAATTCCCCCAGCTCGCTCTTGTAAAGCAGGGGCAAAAATGAGTGAATCTAGCGCCTTTTTTCGCTGTGGATGGAGTTGGTTGTATGGGGTGTTGGATTCGCGCAATCGCGCTGGTAGGTGGATTGATGGGACTGCTGGGTTCGCAGACAGCCCTGGCGACCCCCGACCCGGCCAAGCTGCAGCTCAAGTCGGGCAGTGCCCTGGTGATGGACGTCAACACCGGCAAGACCCTGTATCAGAAAAACCCCACCCGGGTGCGCCCCATCGCCTCCCTCACCAAGCTGATGACGGCGCTGGTGGTGCTGGATGCCCGCCAGAACCTCAATCAGACCCTGACCATTGATCAGAACGACAGGGACAACATCAAGCACACCTATTCACGGGTGCGCATGGGCACCCAGGTCAGCCGCCGCGACGCCCTGCATCTGGCGCTGATGTCCTCCGAGAACCGCATGGCCTCGGCGCTTGCCCGCCACTACCCGGGGGGTCGCCAGGCCTTCATCCGCGCCATGAACAACAAGGCCAGACAGCTCGGCATGCGCAACACCCGCTACTATGACTCCACCGGTCTCTCCACCCGCAACGTCTCCACCGCCCAGGATCTGGCCAAGCTCCTCTCTGCGGCCTATCGACAGCCGCTGATCCGTGAATTCACCCAGGACACCAGCAGGGAGATGCGCTTTCGCAAGCCGGCCTACAGCCTGATGTTCAACAATACCAACCCCCTGGTGAAGAACCCGGACTGGGATGTACGCCTCTCCAAGACAGGCTATACCGACGAAGCGGGCCGCTGCCTGCTGATGCGTGCCAAACCGGATCGTCAGGAGCTCGCCATCGTACTGCTCAACTCGGTGGGCAAACGCACCCCTGTCGGGGATGCCAACCGCATCCGCAAGTGGCTGAAAAGCTGATTCTCTCAACGAAGACATGAAAGGATGCCGCGGCATCCTTTTTTATTGCCCGCCAAACGCCACAGCAGACCGCCAGAGGGCGCCAGCCCCACACAGCATAGTGCGCGTTATGGTACGGGCACCCAGGTCGCCACAGGCACGGCCATGGGATGCGTCAGCAGCCTGCCAGACAAGATACGTCGAGAGTGGTGACCCGGGGGCACGTGCAGCCAGGGGGAACCGTCCCCCGTGGGGGCGTCAGGGAGAAGGACACGAGAGAGACAACCCCATGATGGGGAGGAGGAAATCGCCCATAAAAAAACAGCCCCGACTGACGTCGAGGCTGTCTGTATGGTGCGCCCGAGAGGATTCGAACCTCTGACCAC